>JAJZSN010000096.1 GCA_021849745.1 Bacillota bacterium
CCTTTACGCCCTTTTAGGGTAATGTCTCGGCATCCAACGGGCTGTCTCTCGCACGCTGGTGAAAAGTTACTCCATAAATACCCCAAACCTATGCATGTTTAGCTTATGGGTATTCCTCAGAGGGCAGCTATCAGCTATCAGCCGTCAGTCCTCAGCTTCCCCCTAGACTTGCCTTCCAACTATGAATTACGAACTATGAACCCCTAATTTATTCCTCTTCCCTAAACCCAAAATTCCGCAGAAAAAATTCCCTGTTGCGCCAGTCCTTTTTTACCTTGACCCAGAGATCCAGGAACACCTTGGAACCCAGCAGGTTTTCTATATCCTGGCGGGCCAGTTGGCCAATGGTCTTGAGCATGGCGCCGCCTTTGCCGACAATGATGCCTTTCTGGGATTCCCTTTCTACATAGATAGTTGCCTTGACGAAAACGGTATCGTTGGCCCGTTCCTTGACTTCTTCCACTTCCACGGCGATAGCGTGGGGAATTTCCTCCCTGGTATGGTGGAGGGCCTTTTCCCTGATTAATTCGGCCATAACAAAGCGCTCCGGTTGATCGGTGACCATATCATCAGGGTAATACTTGGGGCCTTCGGGCAGTTTCTCTACCAGGACGTCAAGCAGCCTGTCCACGTTCTCCCCGGTAGCAGCAGAAACAGGAATCACCTCGGCAAATTCCAACTCCTCCTGAAACTGGGCGATTAAGGGCAGCAGGGCCTCTTTAGCGACCAGATCCACTTTATTTATCACCAGGAATACAGGGGTTTTAATTCCTTTTAATTTTTCCATGATGAACCGGTCTCCGGCTCCGGGTGGGCTAGTGGCTTCCACCACAAAGAGTACCACGTCCACCTCCTGGAAAGCGCTGCGGGCCGCTTCCACCATCAATTCCCCCAGTTTATGCTGGGGCTTGTGAATCCCAGGGGTATCAATAAAAACCACCTGGGCCTCCTCCCTGGTGAGTACAGAGCGGATTTTATTCCTAGTCGTCTGGGGCTTATCCGACATGATGGCAATTTTTTGGCCCATGACTTGATTAAGCAAAGTAGATTTTCCCACATTGGGCCGGCCGATGATGGCGGCAAAGCCTGATTTGAACTTATTGGTCATTTGTTCCTCCTATTGGGTTCCACCCACTTTAACCAATTCTTCCTTGGTGAAAGAGCCGGGCAACAACTCACCTACAGTCTGCACCGTATACTCCCCCTTGGAATTGGCCATGATTACCTTGATTTCCGGCCCAAATTCCAGCAAAACCTGGCGGCAAGCCCCACAGGGGGACAAATAGTTAGGGGTATCTCCGATGATGGCGATGGCTTCAAAGTCTGTATGGCCTTCGGAGACAGCCTTGAATACCGCTGTCCGTTCCGCACAGTTGGTGAGTCCGTAAGAAGCATTTTCCACATTGCAGCCGGTAAAAACCTGGCCGGATTTGGTCAACAGAGCGGCCCCCACCCGGAAATGGGAATAGGGGACATAGGCATTAGCCTGGGCCGCCTCGGCTTTCTTTATTAGTTCTTGATAATTCATCTTATTCACCTCGAATGGCCACAGGGGTCCTGGTGGTTACTACCTGGATCCAGGTCCGGCCTGGTTTAAGTTTGATGGGTTCGCCGTTTTTCAAGTAAAAGCTTGTGGTTCCTCGGCGGCTATCCTTCTGCCAGGTTGCCTCGTAGGCCCTTTTACCCGTGATTAAGGTGGCTTTTCCGCTACCCACCATCTCCATTTCCCGGCGGCCTTCCCGGTCAATGACCTTAGTATTGACTTGCTGGATGATTATATTCCTGGCCGCCAGTTGCTCTCCGGTGGCACGGTCAAGGTGGAGTTTACCACCGGTTTTCCGCAAATAGTAGCCTTTATTTTCATCATAGGTATATTCTACAATACTGAAGCCAATAGGATACTTAATGGTGACGGCCCCGGCGGGAATCCCCCCCGGTAGTTCCTCACCTTCCTGTAGGAAATCGAAGGCAGGAACATTCCCTTCCCGGTTGTATCCTTTTTGAGAGGCCCTTGCCCAGAGCTTGGCGGTACTGGTGTATAAATTATGGGGCTTGCGGCGGTTTTTGGAACGCCAGTAAGTCTTGGCATTGGCGAATTCATCCAGGGCCGCCACCTTGAACCTCTTGATATTGGTCTTGGCCTCCTCACTGCCGCCGCTATAGGCATACACAGCATCATAGTCAAAGGCCCGGTCAATAAAATAAGGCCTGGCGCTGCGCACAGGGCCAATCTTTTCCACATCATTACCGTAGTAAATGGCCATAAAACGGGTGATGGCCCCCTCGGAAAGCATTTCATAAACCAGGTCGGCCTGGGCCAACCCGTCCTGGGGTCGGGCTTCAGGATGGTTTTCAATCATCACTGCTAGCGGCCGCCGCTCCAGATTCCCGACTTTTACCTTTAACCCGGTCAAAGGATTGGCCGCCAGGTCTTGCTCCTCTTCTACCGGACCATTTTTCTCGGAAAATATACCGTTGCCTGTTTTTTTGCCATCCTCCGAACCACAGCCGACCAGGGCTAATACCGAAAAGACCAGAACTATGATCACCGGAACCTTGGATATCCCGGTAAACAATTTCATTACCCTTCCTCCCTACTCAGCCCCAACTTCTCCAGCACCGCTTCTTCCCTGGAACGCATAACTGCGGTCTCTTCTTCTGTACCGTGGTCGTAGCCCAACAGATGCATGACACCGTGGACGGTGAGAAAGGCCAGTTCCCGTTGGAAGGAGTGGTTGTACTCAACTGCCTGTCTGGCGGCGGTTTCCAGGGAAATGACGATATCTCCGAGGATTAGTTCATCCTCTTGGCCCTCAATAACCGGTTCCCCTTCTCCTTCTTCCTGCATAGCGAAGGAGAGGACGTCGGTAGAGCGGTCTTGGGCACGGTAGACCCGGTTTAATTCCTGGATGTAGCCGTCGTCCACCAGGGCCACGCTGACCTCAGCTTCCGGCGGCTGGCCCTCAACTGCCAGTGCGGTCTCCACGGTTTTCTTCACCAGTTCCTCCAGGTTCTGCTCCACTTTGACTACTTCCTGTAAGTTGCTTACGAAGATTCGCATCCCGACTTCTCCTCCGTTCAATTTCTTTCAGCATCTGGTCAGGATACTCGACCCGGTTGTGGAAAATTCCTGACAAAACTTTCATAAAGGCAGTAGCTATGATATCCAGATCCTTAAAAGTTAAGTCACACTCGTCCAATTGACCATCATTAAGCTTATCCTTAATAACCTTGCGCACTAAACCCTCTACCCGGCCAAGGGTCGGTTTCTGCATGGCCCGTACTGCCGCTTCCACCGTATCGGCCAGCATTACCAGGGCCGCTTCCTTGCTCTGAGGCTTTCGGGAGTCATAACGGAAATCGTCCTCATTGACAGTCTCATTTTTGTCATTTTCCAGAGCCCGATGGTAGAAATAACTCACCAAACTGGTTCCATGATGCTGTTCGATGATATCTATAATCTGCTGGGGAAGTTTAGCCTCCCTGGCCATCTCTACCCCGTCCTTAACGTGGGAGGTAATAATCAAGGTACTCAAAGAAGGAGCAATCTTATCATGAGGATTCTCATAACTCAACTGATTTTCAATAAAGAAATACGGACGTTTGGTTTTACCGATATCATGATAATAGGCCCCTACCCTGACCATCAGGGAATCGGCCCCGATAGCATCAGCAGCAGTTTCTGCCAAGTTCCCCACTAAGATACTGTGATGATAAGTAGCAGGAGCTTCCATTAACAAGTTTTTCAATAGGGAATTGTTAGGGTTAGACAACTCCAGTAAACGCACCGCCGAGGTAATCCCAAAGGCGCTCTCCAGGTAAGGCAGAAAACCACCGGTCAACACGGCGGAAAACACTCCGTTGATAATTCCCAGAACCAAAGCGGTGGTAAGAACAAAGGTCAATTCTTCCTCGAAGATGAGTCCCACTGCGATAATGGTGAAAGTGGTGGCCGAACTGATGTAGACCAAACCGGCTTTAGCCAAATCGGAACGCTGGCTTAAGTGGGAAACACTGTGCACCCCCACAATACCTGAAACAAAACCAACTACAGCAAACTTAATCTGGTTACCGGTCATAATCCCCAGCCAGACGCTAAGTAAAGCGGTAACCACAATAGCCAGCCTGGTATCAAGTAACACCGCAATGAGCATACCAGCCGCAGCCAACGGAACCATATAACTGTTAATTTCAGAAACCCTGGGCCACTGGCTGAAATCAATGGCGATGATACCCCTGGCCACCAGCAAGGTGATGAATATAATCAACCCCAGCAAAACCAGTAAATTCTCTTTGTTATAGATATCCTGCCGGAAAAGGTAGATATAAAACAGCACTAAAAACATGGAAATACCCACCAAAAGGGCAATTCCCACAAAGGCATACCAAGGGGACTTCTGATGGGTTAAGCCAAGGACATTGAGCTTCTGCATATGTTCCCTGGTAACCACATCACCGGCCCGGAGAATGATTTCATCTTTTTTAATACTTTTCATGATGGGGGCCACCTGATTCATGGCCTCCCGTTTGCGGATCTCCGTAACCTCCGTATTGGTAATCCGGTTGGGCTGGATATAATCATCCACCAACACCTCGATGACATCCCGGAATTCATTCTTCACCCGCAGAGAGCGCACCGTTTGACGCAACTGTTCCTTTTGCTCTTTGAAACGATCGTCAAAGATGCCGTCCTCTAAAGCCGTCCTCACCACCTGTAAGGCTTGATTCTCAATCAACTCTAAATTAGATGCATCGGTCTGTACAATAACCATGTAAAACTCGTCATCTACATCAAAGGGTAACTGGGTTCGCAGTTCATTGATTTTACCCTTGACATCCAAATCGGCCCGCTGCCGGACAGCCTTCATTTTATTTACCGTATTAGTAATCTCACCCTCTACCGTGGGTCGCACTTCCTCAGCCAGGTCATAAAACTTGGGAAAGTCTTTGACAACCTTGCGGCGAGCCTCCTCGGTGGCGATTTCGTCTACATAATCCTTACTAATAGGGGCGCTGATATCCTTGGGGGCAACTTGTCCCTCTCTTAAGGATAGCCTTTCCGGCCAGAAATTTACCGAAATGAGAACCGTAATCAACAAATAGAAAAACACCCCGGCCAAAAACCGGCGGGTGGTGGAGTGTTTGAGCAACTGGCCTAATTTGCCATGTTGCAGTAATTCCCACAAATCGCTAAAAGGCATGGTGGCAGTTCAACTCCTAACCCTTTTGCTCCCGGTTAAACCTAGCATAAGCCTGGATAATCTTCTGGACGATATGGTGCCTGACCACATCCACATCAGTCAAAAACTGAAAAGCTATACCCTCGATACCCTGCAGTATGTTCTGCACTTCAATCAGCCCGGAGAAATGGCCCCTGGGCAAGTCCACCTGGGTGATATCCCCGGTAATAACCGCCTTGGAACCCAGGCCAATCCTGGTCAAAAACATCTTCATCTGTTCCGGGGTAGTATTCTGGGCCTCATCCAGGATGATGAAAGAATCATCCAGGGTTCTCCCCCGCATGTAAGCCAAGGGAGCAACTTCGATAATGCCCCGCTCAATGTACTTGGCGGTGGTATCGGCCCCCAACACATCATATAGACCATCATAAAGGGGCCGCAGATAAGGATCAACCTTTTCCTGCAAGTCCCCGGGGAGAAAACCCAGTTTCTCTCCTGCTTCTACCGCCGGTCTGGTAAGAATGATCCGGCCCACTTCCCTGTTCTTCAGGGCCGCCACCGCCATCACCACCGCCAGGTAGGTCTTACCCGTCCCCGCCGGGCCAATGCCGAAAACAATATCGTTCTTTTTGATGGCCTGAAGGTACTGAAACTGCCCCGCCGTCTTGGGCTTAATGACTTTGCCCTTGGCTGAAGTGATGATTACCTGGTTGGCTAGGTCGGCCATTTTGGCCCCTGTGCCCTGGCGGATGGAATTAATGACATAATTAACATCCTGGAGGGTGATGTTATGACCGGCACGAACCAGATCCTGCAATTGCTGAAAAACCTGTTGGACATGGCCAACCTCGTCCACGGCCCCGGTGAGGGTTATTTCTCCTCCCCTGGCCACAATTTTGATTTCAAATGCTTTTTCGATAGCTAATAGATTTTCATCCTGGCGGCCAAAGATATTGGCTGCCTCACCGTTATTCCCTAACATTATTTTAAGCGTCGTATCCTTGATCAAATGGCCTATAACCTCCGTTATTAACGAATTACCTTATTTACCCCTATATTCTCCACTGCTTCAATTGTAATACTCACCCTGACCAAATTTTCGTCACCGGTAGCCACTTCCACCACCTGGCGGTCAATGATCCTGGCATCAGAACCTATTTTCTTCTTAATGTAGGCCATGGCTTGGTCCTCAGCCAACTTCCTGGCCCCGTCCTGCCCCACATCCTCCCGAAATGGCACAAGTTCATAGAAAACAGTATTAAGTACTTCGACAGGAATTTTAATATTCCTCCAATTGGCTATGGTTTTACTTTCCACTTTCTGCCTGTGTTGTTTAAAAGAAGCCTTCTGAGGACCTTTTAAGATTATTTCCTTACCGCCTATTTTAATACTCAGACGCTCAACCTTCCTACCTGACTCCTTAACCCCAGTATTAACGATTTTCCTTTCACCGTACCCCTTGTACCAGGTTCTGGCCCTAACAATACCCTGAGCCCGAACATGCTTTACCTCCGGAATAGGTGCAGGAACCAACTCCTCTTGTCCATAAACCTCATGGGACACCTCCGGTGTAACCACCCCGGAAATAAGCACCTGACCCTTTTCAACCTGCTCCCCTTCCTTAACCATGGGCTGACCCGCCACCACCAGGACATCTTTAATTATACCCTTTTTTACGGCAACTATATGGGCCGGCCTTTTGTCCTGAGGGTTGGCAAACTTCTTTTCCGCCACATCAATAATCACCCTGGTGCCCCGGATTTCTATCCCTACAAAGGCCAATTCCGGAATCTCCCGGCGGATATTTTTTTCCAGGATTTCCGTATCTACCTGCCATTTAGCGGTGCCTGGTTTCAACCCGCCTTCCCGGGCCGCCTCCAGGATACGCCCCGGCTGAATCTTTTTGGCCCCTGTCACCTCAATGGACCAAACCAGGGAAGAAAAAACGAACAGGGTAATCAGAAAAGTAACCGCACCCAAGCCCAGCATACGCCGCCTTTTTAAGCGGGAAAAGATAAACGGCATCCCCCGCTTCCCTTCCACATGGATGCGGCAGTTAACCCGTTTACTGATATGACGTAAGGGCCAAAATCCCCCCAGACCCACCTTGACCCGCATCCGGTCTGGGCCTATGCGGGTTATGTCCCAGAGGTGAATACCCCGGCTTACCGCCATGTTAATAAATTTCTCCAACCCCGTCCCCTGAACCACCAGGGTAATGGTCCCGGAGATGAAAGACCAAAGTTTTAAGAGAAGCATGGTAATCCCTCCAGTATTAGCTGGTAGCTGATAGCTTGTAGCCCGTTTTAGCTGACCTTTGGGGATAAGGTTCGGTCTCCTTCAACTAGTTGACTCTACGGTTACTTTTCACTACCCCGAAGGCATACCCCTCATCCAACTATAAGCTATCAGCTACAAGCTACCAACTACTCCAAAAATCTCACCCCAAAGATTTTCCCTTCCACCACTACTTCTTCGGGCAGGATGGCCCGTAATACCAGTTCCCGGCCGGTGATTTCCACTTCTCCACCGGTGGTGGAGACCCTGATTAATTCGGGGGTGTACTCTACGATACCCCGATGGTTTTCAATGAATACCTGGACATTGCCCACCAGCACGATCTTGGGCAGGTCCAGCATGATATCCTTGGGCAGTTCCAGAAAACCTGCCAGTTGTTGTTGAAATTTCTGTTTTCGCTCCCGCCAAGCCACCCCACACCCCTCCTTGATACCTTATACATATATCCATATGCGGACAAAAAGTCTATCATGCCAAAGAACAAATTCGCCCTTCGAAGTGATTGGTTTCCCGAAAGTTCCGTAATGTACCCTCCGGCTTACCGCCTCACCCTGCGTTACTCGGCAATTTTCAATTTTTTCTCCGTGTTCTCCGCGTCCTCTGTGGTTGCTTTTTCTATTTCTTTGCCCCCGAAACCAAACAGCACTTTCCACAACCCTGCAAAACGGTAATTTTCTTAATTAAAACAAATCCCAGGCAAGGGCACGGTTTAATAGGGAAACTATTTGAACCATACCCCAAACCGATACGGAAAAGCAAGAGAGGCGTAGTCCCGCAAGGGATAGCGCCTCTCTCGTTAAGTTTACAATTAATTTTTCTTTTTCTTGAATGCGTTCCTTTCAGAAAAGATCGATTAAGATATTGGGCCACATTATTACTGCGTTAAGACTTCATCAATAATCTGTTTCATGCGCTTATTACCAAGTTGTGTATGGAAGTGAACCTTGTAGCCGTCATCTACAAGCATCTTAAAAAAGATTTCGGCACAGCTTATCTTGATAGCTTCTTCGCCACGCAAGGCATCTTTATTTTCAACATCCTTAGTCTCTATGACAATATTTAACTCTTTATCTCCATTTTTACGCCTAACTACATACATAAAGTCTGGGCTGTACATACCTCCAGTTATAGTCGGTATGGCAATACTGCCACGAGGAATTTTCCCGTACACAACAACTTCTTCAATATCTGTCATTATATTCTGCTGCTCCAATGGTGAATCAAAGGCGAAAGCGTCATACAGATATTTTGCACTGGGTGTACCTGGGGCAATTTTCGTGCCGATACGTCCTTGAGCAATGTCTTCGCGCGGCGATCCGTCCGCATATGTCAGTGCAGTTGCACCAAGCGGCGTATTGCTCTTAACATATCGGAAACGACCTTGCAGGTTGTTATTCTTCCATTCTTGAAACTTGCGTACAAAGGTGCTCATGGAGTTTTCGTTTATGTACTTAGGGCTTACCGTACCATGTTGTTTAACATATTGACACATTGCCTTGTGCAGAACCACAATCGGAATGTTTGTAACACGGGAAATTCGCTTCAGGAAGATGTTATATGCAATTGGGCGTATCACTGTATATTGAACTCCCGTTTCAGAAACGACAGACATATGTGTGCCAATGCTCTCAACGATTTCCCTTATGCTGGTCATGACAACATCCGTAAATATACCTTGTTCAAGCACCGACAGTACGGCGGCCTCCATACTTGTATCTAAATCAGCATCATAGAAAAGCAGATATCGCTGATTGATTTTTTCCCAAAGCTCCCTGAGTTCGCTGTAAACCGCTTTGCGAATTTTAACAGGCTTCGGCTTTGTAACATTGCGGTCTTTTACTTTTCCAGAGGAAAGTCCAGAGGCAAAGTCAGGATACTCTGCAAAAAAAGCATCCCGCATGTCCGACTTAATATTCATGCGCCTGTCAATATAACGCTTATCATATAAGGCATCGAACAGGTCATCAGAGGTCATGCCAAGCTTCTTAGCCACCTGTCCAAGCCGTTCCTCGCTGATTACAGAGGCCTCCGGGATCTCGCCGTTTATCTGGTCAATCAAGCGTTGAGCAAAATCGGCCTCGGTAAAGTCTACAATATAGTTTAGCTGAAATTCCTCATTCGATATACGGTTTCCGTTTTCGTCAACAGGCAGACGCAAATCACGCCCAACTTCCTGCAGTTTGCTGTTTTCACTCCCGCTGGAGCGGAGCTTTGCAATGGTGAAAACATTTGGGTTATCCCAGCCCTCCTTAAGCGTCCATTTGGAGAATAGGAAGCGCAGAGTATTATAACCGCCTTCTGCATTCCTGAATGACAGCAATTGTTTTTTGCCATGTAAGATAACATCGACTTCCTTAGCAATGTCTTCGTCCAAATCGCTGTTGTCCTGAGAGAAATATCCCGCATGGCAGGAGGAAATATCGGCAAGGCTGGCTTCCAGGTATGTGCGATATTCGGCGTCATGCTCGGTAAGCGTGGTAAGCACGGTTTCAATCCGTTCCTTCAGCAGCCGTTCAAAAGTCAGGAGCAGATACGGTGATTTACCCTCGTCATTCGGGCGATATGAAGATATATCATCGATAAAGAACAGTGCAAGAGTTTTGATTTTGAATGTGCGTCCGCAGAAGTTTTCTTTTTCGGTTTCAAAATGCCGCTCAAGAGCAAGACGCATCATCTGCTCCTGATACGAGGTCATGTAAATTTCAACATCCATTTCCTCTCCTGTAGACTTCTCAATACCATTGGAGAATTCTACGGTTGAGGCGCCGATGGCATACACGGTAATACCTCCACCTGCGGGCACCACGGGAGTAAGGAGAGCCGCAGTGTCATAGATTACCGCTAAACCGGTCCAGAAGTTTGGTTCCCAGGCAAATTCCCCGATACTGATACCCAGAGATACGACATCTGAGGCGGTTTCTATGATATTGCCGCTGGGATCCAGGTTGTTAATGGGGTTGTTGGCTACATAGGCATATTTGTGCCTGGTCAGCGGGTTAGTCAGATCCCCGTCATAGCTGTCCCTGGTCAGGAACCGCCCGATTTGGGGCATGTAGTGTCTGGCCCTTAAGTATAGGATTTCTTCTTCGTCATCCCATAGTTCCCCGGTATAGGTGAACCGGCTGTCTTCGTCGTCCCAGTGGTAGCCTAACCGTTTGTGTTCATTGTCAGGGACTTCCCTGGGGTTGCCGAATTCGTCATAGTCCTGTTCACCCCGGATGTTGCCCAGGGGGTCGTAGAGGTAATAGAGGGGATCTTCTTTGGGGCCTTCGAGTTCATGGTCCTGCTCTTGTTCATCATCGTCCTTGGATAATAAGGTAAGAAACTGCGCTTATCAATTTTTCAAACAGAAAAATAAGCAAACAAGTAGTCCCGTTGACCATTTATATATCGTTCTGAAGTTGTTTTCCCAACTTTCCTAGAATGTTCAGATAAAAGGGACATTACCAACACTTTTAAGGGACATCCATAGGGAATCGGAGAGTGATGATTGCGGACTAAAATTTTTTACTATATCCCTTACCTTAACTCACCCGCCGTGGCGGGGACGGGGATTGTTTATGCCTTCAAAAGAAGACTTAAGAGAGCATATTAAATACTCTCTTAAAATATTAAACCAATAATTTAGGAGTTACTTGACAAAGTCGGTTATATTAATTTCATACTCTGATTGAAGGTCTTTTTTAAAACTTTCTAAAAACTTCTCTATTGCTTTTCTTATTTCTTTAAAATTGAATTGTTCGTCACACCGGAATTTTTGCCATTCTGACCGAATACTAACCAAGCCTAAACTATTGAAAATTAACTCTAGAATTGGCCCGTCATTATAATCCATTGTTGAATAACTGTAGTCTATTATATTGTTTCTATCTATATTCTCAAGCCACTTAATAAGAGATATTCCAAACTCCAATATTAGAATATAATCATCAGAGAAGAATAATTCTCGATTAATATAAATCTGTAACTCTCCTTCAATATCTGCAAGTAACTTATAGTTCTTTGAAGATATTAATTCTCTTTCAATTTCTTTAGTTCTATCAAGTCTATAATTAATTTCTAATTTACTGGATATGCAGTCCATATCTTACCATCAGCTCCTCAGAGCTGAAGCACCAAACTAGAGTTGGTGTATAGCAAGGACTTTAGAGAACCTTAGGGAAATTATTTCGCAAAGCCGCTATGGACAAACCTAAACCGAAATGTTATGCTAGTATTGGAAAGGTGGA
>JAJZSN010000007.1:0-18812 GCA_021849745.1 Bacillota bacterium
TTCTTCCATATTTCTATCCACCACGTTCTGCAGATCGTCGATATCATATAACTTAACTCCGGGAACAGCCTCTACTTTGGGATCAATATCCCGGGGTACGGCTATATCAATAAGGAAGAGAGGCCTGTCAGACCTGGTGGCAATAACGGCCTCCACATCCTCCGCAGTGATAACATAATGAGAGGCTGAAGTACAGCTAATGACGATATCCGCCTTACCCATGTATTCAAATAACTTAACAAAGGGAATAGCCTCACCGCCGAATTGTTCAGCCAGACTACATGCTTTATCATAAGAACGGTTAGCCACCCAAACACTGGTTACCCCGTTGGATACCAGATGTTTGGCGGTAAGCTCGCTCATTTTACCGGCTCCAATGATTAGGATGGACTTACCCGCAAGGGTGCCAAAAATTTGTTTCCCTAGTTCAACAGCGGCATAGCTTATGGAAACCGCATTACGATCAATTTCTGTCTCAGTACGCACCCGTTTTCCCACAGTTATTGCCTGTTGGAAGAGAGTATTAAGAATGGCATTAGTAGCCCCCTGTTCACATGCCCTTTGGTACGCCATGCGAACCTGACCAAGAATCTGAGTCTCCCCAAGAATCATGGAATCCAGGCCGGCAGCTACTTTGAAGAGATGTCTAACGCTGTCATATAATGTGTGGGTATAAATGTAGTTATCAATTTCACAAATTTCATCATGGAGACAATCCGCCAGGAACTGACGGACATTACCCATGCCCTGTTTAACATCAAGGACCGTAGCATAAATTTCTGTCCGGTTACAGGTAGATAAAATAGCACATCCTTCAATGGCCGGCATTTTACGCAGCCTAGCCAAAGCATCTTCTAAGGTGTGCTCCGGAAAAGTTAACTTTTCCCGCACTTCAACGGGTGCAGTCTTATGGTTAAGACCTAAAGTTAATAAAAACATCTTCAATCCGCTCCTTTGCCTTCTCCTGGTTACCTTGACGCAAGAGATCCAGCACATCTGATTCAACTACTTGGGTAAAAATTTTCTTCCTGGTTTTTATATCCGGTACTTGGTTAATTACTCTGGTTCTAAATTCTCCCAACAACTCAAGATATTCAACATATTCAACCCCAAACTGCCCTTCAAGACTTTCTCGAATCTTACGAGCTAACAATGGACTTTTCCCCTCGGTAGATATACTAATACTTAATGAGCCCCTTTGCAATACCGAAGGAACAAAAAAGTTGCATTTTATAGGGTCATCAACCACATTAACCAAGATATTCCGTTCCTGACATTCTTGGGCCACTTGCTGGTTAATGTTTTCATCATCGGTAGCACAAATTACCAGAAAAAAACCATCTGCATCTCCAGCCTCATATGATCTCAAAAGAAGTTCCAATCGTCCTTCCCCGGCCATGCTGTCCATAACCTCAGTGACCTGTTGGCTGATAACCCTTACAATGGCTCCGCAATCTAATAAAGATAAAACTTTTCTTTCGGCTACCTTTCCTCCGCCTACAATAAGACAATTCTGGTTCTCAATTCTAAGATTAATGGGGTAAAATTGAGTCATTATTGCCCCTCTTTCTATCATTATAAAATCAAATCACCATCATTGGAATACGCCAATTTGAGGCAATGTATGATAGATGATTTTTTTGTCTATGTAATACTGTTATTATTCGTCTTATTCAATTGATTTTCCTGCAAAAATTTCATGGTTCCTGAATTACAATTCCTTTGTCAAGGTTTTTGGACCAGAGGTCACGTTTTATACCGTGACCTCTGGTCCAAATTACATTGCTTCAGATATTAGGCGTAAGAATGCAACCCTGGTAATACCATATTAACTCCAAAATAGGTGAAAAGTACAGTAGCAAATCCGATTATGGCCAAAGCAGCCGCCTTATGGCCTTTCCAACCATAAGTAAGCCTTGCGTGCAGATAGGCGGAATATACTAACCAAGTGATTAAGGACCAGGTTTCTTTTGGATCCCAACTCCAGTAGCGACCCCAGGCGAATTCGGCCCAGATGGCCCCGGTAATGATAACTAATGACATCAATGGGAAAGCGAAAACGATAAAACGGTAGGAAAGTTCATCTAATAATTCAGCGCTGGGTAAATGTTCATTGAGGATACCCCTAGACCTGCTTTTAACCAGACTATCTTTGATAAAATACATAATGGCCAAACCGAAAGAGAAGGCATAAGCGCCATAAGCAAATATAGCTACAACCACATGGGCAGTTAACCAATTGCTTTGTAAGTCCGGCATTAAAGGTCTGGTTTCTTTGCTAATCCCCAGCATATCAGTGGAAGCAATCAGCAGCAACCCAACAGGAACCACGAAAGCCCCCATTACCTTATATTTATACTTGAATTCCGCAAAGAGATAGATGAGTATGATACCCCAGGCGAAGGAAGTTGAATATTCATACATGTTAGAAAAAGGTGCATGCCCGGCAATATACATCCGCAAACCCAAAGTAGCGGTATTGGCGATGAGACCCACTATGGTAACCCCGGTAGCGATATCCCCAAGTAGACTATTTCTGCTTAAAAGATACCCAAGGTAGAGAATAGAAGCGCCGGCATAGCATGCTACAGCCGTATAAAACAATAAATATTCGTTATTTGACATCTTCCTCTCCTCCTAAGCCTTCAAGCTGTCTACAACAGCATTGAAATCATTTTCTAAACCCAGTTTGTTCTTCTCTGTTATGCCACCCATTTCGATGGTTGTCAAACCCTTAGACTCAGTAACAATGGCCCAGATTTTGCGATGCTGCCAGAATAGGGAGATCAGCATACCCAAGATCATAATGCCACAGCCCAGCCAAACTATAGGCACACCGGGATCTTTACGGACGGATAAACCGGTGAAATAGCCTTGCTGTAAATTGCCAAAAGAAATACTTCCCTGTTCAAACTTGACATCTTTTTCCAGTATTGTAAAATTTCTATCAACCATTACCTGGCCCCGGTGAAGTTCATAAAGGACAGCCGGATTATTAGGCTGGTTGGATCTTGGCTGCATAGGATTATTGGGATCATAATCAGGGTTGAACCGGGAGAACACCACCGTCAAGTCGGTACCTGGGATGTTAACTGCCCCTCCTTCAGCAATTACCTGAGAAGTTTCTTTCCCTTCTTTATCAGTATACTTCATGGTTGCTTCGACAACCGGGCCCATACTCGATTGATAAAATTTAACGCCGTTATGCACCAAGGGGTCGTTAACTTCAATTTTCTTACTTTTTACTTCCTGTCCGTTTTGCATAACGGTTAATTCACTAAAATAATCGGAAACCTGTCCATTAGCTCCATATTCTTGCCAAGCCTTGTCAATTCTAATTTGAAAATTGTCCTCCGGTGAAAAATTCTGCACATCTGGGAGGGATATAATATCCACCACTTGACCTTGGGCTGCATTAAAATAAGTTTCAAAACCGCCGATATTCCCATAAATTGTACCCAAGGTAATGATAACAAAGGAAATATGGGTTATAAAAGAGCCCAGAACCCCGAAACGACCCTTGTCGGCTGCGATGATTGTCTTATCATTCTTCTCTTCTATGAATACCCGGTATCCTTTGGCCGCCAAAGATTCTTTTAAAACCTCTTCCAGTGTGCTGGCATCGGTTTTATCCTTAACCAGGGTGTAGTTTTTCAACTTTTTAAGGAAGTTTTCACTCACAACTATTCGAGGTTCACCCATAGCTTTAGTTATCAGCTTCCAGCGGTTAAGACTGCATACCAATAAATTCAGACATAATAGTCCCAATAAACCTCTGTACCAGTATGAACCGTACAGATTGTAAGGTAATTCTCCGGTTTGAGGATCCGGCTTCATTAAAGTACCGGCAATTGAAGCTACCGAAATAATCAGTAGTAAAAACAACCCTAGCTTCATCGAGCTGAAAAACTTCCAGACTTCAGCCACAATATCCTTCCCTGTATTCTCTTCCAAGTCTATATCCAGCTCTAAATCATCTTTCTCGCGGGTCAAAAAATTCACTTCCTTTCGAATTTATTTATGTTACAAATTCTCTACCCAATAAAATTAGCATAAATATATGACTTTTCTATGACATGAGTAGGAAGATTATAAGAAATACGCTACCAAATTATTATTAGTTACGAACACCCCAGCCCTGGATCGTTGGGAAAAAGCCCCGAATGATTGTTGCAATCATTCTCCTGCCAATTACCGCTTTTACTTTGAATGGCATTGATTAATGACGGGTAATCAGTAATTATACGGTTGTTAGGGGTAAATCTGTTTTTAGCGTTATTATTATAAGGATAAGGATCCCGGGTCTCCACCAACAAATGAGGCAGCTTCGAACCATGAACCACCATGCTGTGACAAGAATTACATGATCTATCTTTGTGACGGTTATGAAGATTTTTGCTGCTGTCCCGAAAACCCGTTTTGGTCAACCCATCGGATGTATTGCCCCCGCCATAGGTGGAGCGCCGGTGACATAAGAAACATAAATGATTATCCGTTCCAGGTGATCCTGTCCCCGTTTTGGCATCCTCGTCTGTGGCAGGAACAAAGGGCCTTTTTAGTATAAACATATTGGTAGATCCATGAGGTCCTTTAGGGGCACCGACTGCCGTATTATTGGTGCCATGACAATCCTCGCAATACATCCGGCTGGTGGAAGACCAGGGGTTACCATTGCGGTCGGCGCCAATATAATCCCCGAAACCAGGGGTGGCTTTACTTGCCCCCATTACCGCATGATAGCTGGGATTATTGGGGTTAAATTCCTTTACCGGATCGGTTTGAGTTCTGCTATTAGGGTCAAGGACACCCCCGGAGGTTCCTGGGCCCGGTGGAGTAGTACCATAACTGAAATAGGAGTGACATTTGACACAGATCTCATACTGGGACGTTACAGCATTTTTCCAGGTAAAGGTAGGCGGATTGGTTTCGTAATTGTCCCAGGTGACTGCATTGGGCTGACCTGTACGCCAATCCACACCTACCCCGCTGATATTAATAGAGCTTCCTAAAACCGAAGGTGCCGTTGCCGAAATCCGCTTAGATGAATGGGGATCGTGGCAATCGGAACACTCCGCATGTCGTTCCGTTAGGGGTCTGTTTTGATAGTTTTCCTTATTGTGATGCCTGCTCCCGGCAGTAACATCCAGTACAGGGTGCCTGTAACTGTTATTGATACCTTTGGTCAAATCGGCCTTGATATTCTTGGCCGTGGGATAAGCCGGATTAGTTCCGTCATGACAACGAAGGCAAAGGCCGCTGTATGTTACTGTATCCTCCCCATATATCCAAAGATTATAGTTAGCAGACCCGTGGTTGGCATGACAATCGGTACACTGCAGGGCCACTACCTGGCCATGAACCGAGGATTTGAATATCCCTTTATTATAACCGCTGCCATTAATAGTTATGGGGGCATTGGGCCACTTAACGGTATTAGGCACGTAGGTTGTTGCCGTTCTGATTGCTTGGGGCGGCGAATCATCATGACATTTCATGCACCAGATGGAGATGTCCCCGTCGGCCCTATTGAAATTCCGTAAAGTATTATCAGGGTCTGACAGGTTGGAGACTGCAGTTCCCGCCGAGAAACTATCCTTTCCTACATTGTGTGGTCCGTGGCAGTTGACACATTCCAGCCTGGAACCTGTTTCCGCCCCGGTGATGTCATGGGTAGAACCGGATAAAGAGAACTGCCTATTAATATCCTTAGCCCCGGCGCTCATGGGTTGACCATAAATGTCACCGGTAGAGGAATGGCATTTGAAACAAAACTTCTCCTCCATGGGGTTAGTTAAAGCTGTGTCACCAAAGGGTGATAGCATAGCCGAAAATCCGGAATTGTGAGTACTGAAACGGTTAACTGAAACTTGTTTTTCTTTGGCCATAGTATCATTATGACACTTGGCACAATTAGCATTAAAAGTTGTTCCGTCTGAGAAACTTGACGCAGCGTTATAATTGTGGGCTGATTTGTTAAAACCATCAATGTTAATCGGCCCAATAACACTGAGACCATCAGGTTTAGTCCGGGCCTCTTTATGGCACGACAAACAAAGCCCCCCATAAGTGGTATCCGTGCCATTAAAATCTGTGTCGGCCCCGACAGGAGACGCCCCGCTGAAGTTGGCCCGAAGGTTGGCGGCTTTATTCCTGTTAAACTTATCATGATCCACATGACAGGACAGGCATGTTCTTCCCGAAGGCGGATTATATTCGGGTTCGCTACCGGTCATGACATGATGATACCCCGCTGCCGTTGCCGTCATAGCAGCAGTGATACCGCTATGGCATCCCTGGCAATTAACCCCGCCGTTGGATATACCTGGCGATACCTTATGCGGACTCCCATGGCAATTAAGGCACCGGGTAGTACCCTCAGTATGCTCCGGTACTGTGGTAGGCGGCAGGCTCATGGTCAACCCTTCTACCACCTTGCCATTAGTATGACAGGCAAGACACTCATTACGTCCATCCCCCAGGTTGGTTCCCAAGGTGTCTTTTAATAAGTACCTGTTGCCATTGGCGGATCCATGGATATTGTGACAAGCCTCGCAAGGCAATGGAGACCCTACAGCCAGGTTGCCTATCCTTTTGGTCCGGTGGCCGCCCTGGGGTTCCCGGTATTGACTCTCGATATCATATTGATTATTACTACTCCCTGCATTATGGCACTGAAAACAGAAACTGAAGTCATCTGCAGCGTAGCTTTCCGTCCCGGTGGTACTGATAATGTTCCGGTATTGGGACCGCAAGGTTTTCATGGCCACTTTACTTGTACCATAAGAAGTACCATGGGGGTTATGACAATTGACACATTGGCCCTCCTGCCCGTTAACCCCGGGATAGGCGGCCCTGGTATTGTTGCTAGCGGTCAGGCTATGTTTGGAATAAGCGCTATTATCGAATACTTGCCGTCCCAAATACCGGTTGCCTGTAGCGGCATTAGTATGACATTCATAACACTGATTTTTGTTATTGGCTGGAACCACTGCCGTATCATTATTGGGGTTGGTCTTTAATAATTGAGATAATGTCGACCCATGGGGAACATGACAACCAATACAGGCAATCCCGGTCCCGGATGCTGGCTTAAAAGGGGTTACCCCATTTATCTGAAAGGTGTCCTTATTGTGCCCAATCCCCGTGGCAGGATAATTAGTAGGTATAATAGCTTCCTTGGTTCCCTGAGCTATTTGGTGGCAATTGAGACAAAACTGATTGCCGTTTTTAATGGCTGTATCGGTTTTCAATTCCAATAACCTGGGCCAGTTACCGTGGGGGTTGTGGCAGTCGGTACAAGTTTGGGTTCCTTCAGGTATTTTATGATGGGATGTTTGATAGGGCGGCCCAGAGCCGAATTCTGCCGCCACGTTATATCTACTTTGACCCCCGGCATCATGGCAGACATAACATAATAAAGTTACGGTACTGCGTTGGATCAGATTTGTCCCAGGAGCAACATGAGTGATATGACAAGAAGCACATAAATCAGTATTCCTCAAATACGTCCCGTGAGGATTTACCGTCAATTCAGCTGCGGCGGGCCATGCTGCCATCAGGCAATATAAAAAAATAACTGAAGCCATTATCTTCAGTTTACCCGCCAACATTACTTTTCCTCCCTTTGATAACTCCCGGCCGGATAACCCCAAACCTGAATTATATTATTGCCCCGGTCCGCAATATATATCTTTCCGGTATTATCAATGTGCAGACCCATGGGAAAACTTAAAGGAAGGCCTCTGGCACCCGATTGCTGGCCAAAAGTAAAGATTTCCTTACCCTCCCCATCTAAAACCCTAACAATTCCCATTAAAGGATCTGTGACCATTAAGCGGTCTAAACCGTCCAGTTCCAAATCCCTTACCATATTTTTTACCCGAGTTTCATTACCGGTATCCCAGGTTTTTTGTAATTCTCCCTGACTGTCTAACAATTTAATTACAAAGTTTCCGGCATCGGCTACCAAGATATTTTCTCGTCCAACAGCTACCAGTCCCTGAGGATACTTTAATCCTGTTTTGGGGCCGGTTCTTTTTATTACTTTACCCTCACTATCAATTAGAACTAGTTGATGTTGGCGCAAATCGGAAAACCATACCTTACCCTGCGGAGCCCTGGTCATTAAACCTGGCTTTAACCCTTGTTCTTTCTTGATAATTTCCTTGACGAAAACCCCTCGCTTAGTGAAGCGTTGGATGGTTCCGTTGGACGGATCTCCCACCAGTAAATCTCCATTATCCAATACCGCCAACCCATAAGGGTAAGTGAACTTACCCGAACCCTCGCCATCTTGCCCAAAACTGAAGGCCCAGGCTCCGTTGGGGAAATAAGCCTTGACCTGCCTATTGCCCATATCGGCAACATATATATTCCCGTCAGGGTGCCTAATTACCGCCATGGGTTGGTTAAGAGCACCTGAAGAACCACCTGTTCCACCCAAGGAATATAAATAAACCGGACGTTGGAGGGGTTTCTGGGCCGGTCGGGTAGGCGGCTCTATCTGCCTACTGAAGATTACCCCAAAAGCCAAGGACATTATCATAATTATTAAGACCAAAGAAATAAGGGTTTTTACTCGCATCTTCCTCACCATGGTTAGTATAAACAATACTTCCCCAAATTATCCCAACCACCTACCCGCTGATATAAGGAGAGTGGGAGCTGTTATAGAAGATGCCTATCCCAAACAAGGCAAAAATCAAGGTAACCAGGGCAAATATAGAGAACCAGGCTGCCCTTTGGCCTTTCCAGCCGTAGGTTTTACGTAAATGCAAATAGATTCCATAAATGATCCAGGCAATGAGGGACCATGTCTCTACCGGATCCCAACTCCAGTAACTACCCCAGGCCTTATTGGCCCAAATGGACCCGGAAGCAATCATTACACCGTTGACCAGAAAACTGAAGGCAATAAAACTATAGCTTAAATCATCCAGAACTCCAGGCCTAGGTAATCGTGATAAAAAATTATTTTGCCCGAAACTATAACGTTCCCTGAGAATATACAAGAAACCAAGCCCGGTACCGATTATAGCAGCTCCGTAAGTTATTTTGGCAAAAAAAATGTGAATAAATAACCAGAAGGTCTGAAAAGTATCAGGTAAAGGTCTTATTTCCGGCGAAGCCATTACAGCCATGCCAATCATTAACAAGGAGGCCGACATCACCACAGAACCCAGTATGCGTAAAGGAGGGCGCCAATATTGAAGGAGCAGAAACATTACCACCAGAATCCAGACATTGGAGGAAAACACTTCATACCTTCGTAAATAAGGCCCGTGGCCAGCAACCACCCACCGCAGGACCAGGGCCGCCGTATGTACCAGCAAACCAAATCCGGCCAACCAAGTAGCCTTTAACTCAAAATTTAACTTTTTAAAAGCCCAGCTATAGACAAATACCACGGTACTAAAAGCATATATTACCACCGTCACCCAATGAAGAAAAATTTCAGCTTGTTCCATACTATCCCTCCTAATATTTTCATTGTAACACAAAAAACGCCCTGGATATACCAGGGCCACCATTTTTTGTATTATTCTAACCGCTTTTTTGCGGCCTGTGCCTCTTTATATCCAGGGACAAACCGCAAGGCCTTGCTGATACTTTCCAAAGCCTCTTTTTTCTTCCCCATTTGCTCATAGGTTTCACCCAACAACAAATATACATCTGCAGCCCCAGGATTAATGGCCAAAGCTTTTTCAAAGGCTTGAACCGCCTGCCCGTGATTGCCTTTTTCCTTGTATACCACCCCTATATATACATGGCCCAGATAATGACGAGGATTATCCTGCACAACATCCGATAATAACGAAATTGCCTTCTTATAATCTCTTTTTTCTTTATATAACACTCCTAGGTTAAATTTTAGGGCTGGGTTATTTGGCTCCAAGGCATAGGCCTTCTTGAATTCGATTAAAGCCCGGTTAAGATCTCCTTTTCGCAGATACTGATCACCCACAGCGGCAATTTTAAAAGGGTCGCGAGGGGTTTCTCGAACCGCTTCCCGGGCGGCCCTCAACCTTTGATCAACCAAGGTAGTTTGATTTACTTGGTACCAAATAAACTTATACCCAAGAACTATCCCCAAAGTAATGACAATAAGCAATGTAACACCCAATATCAGCAAAGCCGTCTTTAAACTTACCTCTTTTTCAGCATGGATATCTTTTCCCAGCAACAAATTACCCCCTTTCCCACTCCCCTTAAAAAATTATTTCCACCCCCAACAAAAAAATACCCTCGGTATTTTTTATTTTACCAAGGGTATTTCATCTTTGTTCTATTGGCAACGGACCAAAGTTATTTTGGAAAAATTCCTCCACCATGATAGACATGGACTTAACCATATAATCCCGTTTAAAACCTGGTTCTTCCGCCATATACTGCTTATATTTATTGACATAAAAAACCCTAAAACAGTTAATCAACTGTTCCCATAACTCCTCGGTGGTCATCTCTATAGGTTTTATTATAGGATGAACCAGGTGATACTTGCTATAATCAAATTCCACTATATGTTCCTTAACCTGATGATAAAATTCGGTATGAGGCCAAGGCATAGCCAAGAGAAAGTGGGCTAAGTCCGGATTAAAATCCATGGCCTGTTCCAGGGTAAAAGCGATATTTGCCATAGTCTCCTCTGGGCTACCTAGGATAAAAGAACATTCGGTAATTATTTCCGCTTTGTTAAGTAGACCAATGGCTTCCTTGGCTTGTTCCACCGTCAGTTCTTTCTTGAACCGATCCAATATCTCTTGGTGGACTGATTCTACCCCTAGATAAACATGAATAACCCCAGCCTGACGATATTTGAATAAGATGTCATGATCCCGCAATATATCGTTAACTCTTGTTTCCAGGCTAAAATGAACATCCATATTTTTCTCAATCAACAGATCAAGAATTTTTTCCCACCTTTGACTATTATAAGTAGAATATTCATCAGCAAACATAAACATCCCTATCCCATACTCCCGATAGAGGTGTTCAATCTCTGACACCATGGCTTCTGCTGAACGTTCCCTGTATTTCCCCTGCCAAAAATTATGCTGAGAGCAAAAACTGCACTTATGATTACAGCCCCTGGATGACCCTATTACCGCCAGTCTACGCTCGGTAATGCGATAATGATATTCAGACCAGTCCAGTAAATCCCAGGCTGCAACCAAGGTATCCAAATCTTCAACTAACTCCCGTTCAGTAGTGGTAACCAATTCTCCTTCATCTACATAGGCCAGACCAGGTATTTCACGCAAGTCACCACCTGACTCCAAGGCATCAATAAGTTGCACCGAGGTTATTTCCCCTTCCCCCCGGACTATATAATCTACAATCCCGCCATGATCATTGAGAATCTCAGCATAACAATAAGTTGGATGAACACCGCCCAGAACGGTAACAATACCTGAATCAAGCTTCTTGGCCAGAGCCAACACATCCAAAGCAGCATTAATACTGGCAGTAAATGCTCCGATTAGCACCACATCCGGTCTTCTCTCCTCAAGTTTCCTGCCTACTTCATCCAGGGTATGGTTTAGAGTCATGGCATCATAGATTTCTATCCGGTGGCCGGCTTTTCTGAGATGTCCTGCTAGATAAACCAGATTTAAAGGAGGCCATTTTCCGGTAATTTCGATAATACCTGTATGATACGGAGGAGTCATCAATATAATATCTCTAGCCATAAGTACCTTCCCTTACAGTTTATCGGGTTTATTAAAGGTGTTCATGAATACTCTCAAAGAACAAAGGTACCCCATAGTAGGCAAAAATCATGGCCACCAAGGTGAAAATGGCCAACCAGGCACCCCGACGACCTTTCCAGCCCATGGTCACCCTCATATGGAGGTATAAGCCGCTGATTAACCAGCTTATGACAGACCAAGTTTCAATTGGATCCCAGTTCCAATAGCGGCCCCAGGCTTTATAAGCCCAAACCGCTCCCGAAGCAATCATGATACTCATCATAATAAAACCAAAAGCACCAAAACGGTAACCTAAATAATCCATGGTTTCCAAACTTGGCAAGCTGTCCAATACTTTATTAGGTCTTTCTTGTTTTTCTTTAACTAAGTAAAAAACCCCTAAAGCAGCACATATAAGTAATCCGCCAAAAGTAAGTTTAGCAAAAATCACATGGACTCCCAACCAAAAGGTATAAAAGGTTCTGGGTATTTCCGCCAATTCTTTAGAACTCAGTATACCTACCCCGATAGTCAAAAGAACAATAGGCATTACAATTATGCCTAATATTTTTATTCTAGGCCACCACCATTGAACTAATAGAAAAACCAAAGCTAATGACCAAGCGGAAGCAGGGGCTACCTCATAAAAACCCCAATAAGGGGCACGACCCGCTTCAATCCAACGACCCAAAAGAGCAGCCGAATGGAAGATAAATCCCCCTGCTACCAGCCAGGAAGCCTTAGCTGGGAGATTAGGTTTATCGAAAATAAGGGCCGTTACATAAGCTATGATAGCCAAGGTGTAAATTCCCACACCGGCCCAATAGAGTTTAAGCTGTAATTCTATGCCCATAATCCTCTTCCTCCCTCCCCCGACTTTTGAAGGTAAAGCTAATCACTATGCCGCCCAGACTTACCAAAAAGCCCGTGAAAATAACCCCTGCCCCCGGATCCCTTGATACTTCATAACCTGTCCAGTATCGAATATCTCCCATACCTATAGTCATACCTTCTATAACAGCATCCTGACCGGGCTTAAACTGGATTCTACCCACTAACTTCCCCTTTTTCATCACCGCCGCCTGAATCACAGGATTTAACGCCTGCGAAGATTTACTGACCATCATACCATACTGGCTTGTAGCATTAGGATAAAACTTAGCCTTCAACAGTAAATCCGTCCCCGCTATGGCCAAATCCATACTATACTCTCCTTTCTTATTGTGCCACATACTGTTGAATAATGCATACCCCTCCAACAATGCTTGTCCACCGGAATCTTTGATTGTGATATATGGCGCAAAACCACTTCTAAAATGATAAAAAGTTATTCCTCGGTAGGTAATGGGCTGACCTCTTTCCACCTTGGGGAATACAATCTCCCTCCCGTTGTCTGAAACTGTAATTCTAGAAGTTACATAATCCAATTGACCATTCTCTTTAAAATATCTGGTCTGTTTATTTAACATTACCTGAAAACCCAGGTGATCTTCATTAAAAAACAGCCCCTCAGTAATAGCGAGATAATTTTCATGTTTTTCCACGAAAGTTTCACCCTCGGCGATTTCAACATAGCCTCCCATCTTGTAACCCAGGGTCAACAACCCTCCCATGACTATAATTACCAGTCCTACATGAAAAAAACAATTTCCAAAGATTGCCCAAAATCTTTTCGAAAGGGGCTGACCATTCTGGCGCAAACCATACCATAGCCTAAACAACCTGTTGATTTGCCCCCAAGTACATGCAGCCAAATTAATCAGGAAGACAAGAACCAGAATCAAAAACCATGGGGTTCCAAAAACCTTGTGCAAACCCAGAAATGTTACCACCGGAACCAAAAAGGGGTAAGTGGTAGTCCATAGGTCATAGGCACCTTTATTTTGGGCCTCCTGGGGGATAAGTACCCCTGCCAAGGAAGTTATAGTTAATATGATAATCAATATAACAGCAATTTTCTTGGATTGCAAAAATTTCATTCCCCTACCAACTCTCTATCCCTTAAATATTTGATAGCTATATGATTTCTACACATTATTATAAATTCCTGCAAATACCAAGGAGATGTGTTTAAAAACCACATCTCCTTGGTATTTGCAGGTTTTATCACAGTAATGACCAGCACAACAATCTGCACAATATGGTTCATATTTGTTACTTTATCTTCCGGTGAATTTTGAGTTTACCATTTTGCTTCTTGCCATGACATTTAATGCACAAATCGTTTCTTTCTAAGTGAGTAAAATATGTAAACTGAGTACCATGGGGGCCATGGCAACTGGTACATTGAATACTACCGCCGTGCCAAGGATCCTCATACTTCTCTCCAACCGGGTGAGTAATAGGTGCTTTGTACACCTTGCCATGGCAACTGCCACACATAGGTATTTGTTGATCAAAGAGTAGTGGTTTATACTTTGATGCGTGAGGTACATGACAATTCACGCACTTACCTAATCCTCCCCGGCCTTTGGCTTTGGTGGCATGAGCCAATTTCTCGTAGGTCTCTTCCAATCCGCTGTGGCAATTGTAACATAATTTATTGCCATCACCTTTAGTCATTTTAGGCCCCGGCCCGGAATGGGGGTCATGACAGTTGTAGCATTCCAATAACCCATTACCCACAGGATGGTATGACGGCCCGGTGAAAATTGTCCGATATTTCTCATGACACATATAACAAAGTTCGCTCTGATCCCTTAAAAGCAAATTGTCAAAACGACCGGCATGGGGTTTATGGCAATCAACACATTCCCCTGTTACAAAGGGTTTATGCTGGTAACCAACCTTAGATTCATCATCTTTATCTTTATGACAACTGAAACATATCTTTTTACTGTCTAAAAGCAACAACTTGGCAGTTGATGTAGCATGAGGGCCGTGACAATCTACACAATTCCCCTCTATATATGGCTTATGAGTAGTAGGCATATTCAATTCATTCAGTCTATCATAATGACAAGAATAACATAGCTTTTTACCGGACAGTATAGTTAGCCCGCGGTTATTGGAAGCGTGGGCCGTATGACAATCTGAGCAATAACCCTTAGTATATGGCGGGTGTTTTACCGGTAAGTCATACTTCGTAGATACTTTGTGACAAGATGCACATAGCTTATTTTGTGGAAGTGTCAACAGTTTAGGGGTATCCGAGGAATGGGGATCGTGACAATCGGTACAAAAGCCTTTGCCGTAGGGAGGGTGTTGAATAGACATCTTGGCCTCACCTTTACGGTCGAAATGGCAGCTATGGCATAACTTATCTACTTGAACCACAAACTCGTATTTACTTGAACCCAGTTGGTGTGGTACATGGCAATCAGTACAATACCATTTAACAAATGGCGCATGCTGATACTTTTTCTTAAAATCGTTACTCTTGTCCGAATGACAAGTGCCACAAGTCGCTTTGTCCCTGGGGTTAGTATTAGTTGCCACCGTGGGGGGACTTGGTTTAGACCCCACTAGTTCACCCAACATGGTAGTAAGATCTGTTGTGGTTGAAACAAATACTATAATCAATACCAAAAGCACACCAAAGACGATTATATTATTGCGCCCCACAGGCATCGGCCCCTTTCGCCACCATTATTGCCAGGGTTATATTTACGTCTCATTTCTATATCAACCAGCCCAATCCCTGCAATGATGGAAAAAAATTCAGTGAAAGCGCAAAATTAGTAGAAATTTGTCACCAATTATACCACATTACCCTGAGATTCAACTATTGGTATGACAGGCAAAACAATTACTACGGTCGTGGCAACTATAACAACCACTATTCATGGTCCCTTTTTCTTTAACCACATTGGGGTGTTTTTGTCGCCAATTACTTGGGTGAGATCTAGGCAGAGTTTTATTCTGGTTTAACGAACTGCCTGTTTCAGGTTGCTTTAATTGTCCATGGCACTGATAACAATACGTTATTGTTACCCTTTCTTTCTTTTTAGGTTTGTTCTCATTATGGCAAACCAGACAGCCCTCTTTATCCGGACGAGCCTCATTTTTATGTATAATCTTCCAATCGCGTTTATGGGTCTCAGGAAGTTCTTGATGACAATTCCAACAAAAAGCATTACCCCGGGCGTAATCTGCAACCTTGTTACCGGTTTTAATTTCGGAACCCTCCATGGAATAGGAGTGACATTTATTGCAATAATCAATGTTCTTCATGGCCATCTTGCCATGTCCCAACAGGAAAGATGCTTCCTTATGGTTATCCGGGATAGCAATACTGGTATGACAAGCTTCACACTTGGTGGTAACTTTTTTAGTCATATGACATTCAATACAGGTATTCATTTTTGGTTTTGAGAGTTTCCCGGCTGTTTCCTTGATTCCGGTACTTACCGTCCAAGCCTTCAAGTCTCCCCGGGCCGTAACCCCACGGCGACCTATATCGCCGTGGGCTACCCCGGAATGACAATCTACACAATTAATACCTTTTTCCGAATGGCGGTCATGGGGAATAATCAAATCCCCAGATAGGGTAAACCGCCGGTTTCCAGGCGAATGACACTCCTCACAGACCTTATTAGAAATGGGATGTTTCATTACAATAGGCCTTTTGTAAAGTTCAGTTAGATGAAGATATAACTCTTTGGTAGCTCCTATTTTGTGTTTTACCAGATTCAGTGTTCCGGGTTCAATATGACATTGAGTACAAGCAATATTACTATGAGATGTAACTTGCCAAGTAACATACTGTGGAGTCATCTCATGGCATGAGGCACAAAACTTAGGAGACATGGTTAACTGAACACCAATCACAGAGCCTACACCTATGAAGATTAATAAACCAGTCATTAGGATAAACAACTTTAACTTATCTTCGTTTGTTGATAAATCAAACTTCAAACGATGTAGTACCCTGGACCAGCGTTTATCCATACCCGGATCCTCCTGAAATTATTAGAACTATTTCATCCTAGTGACACTTATCACAGGTAGTGTTAGCAGGAGCTTTTGCTGCAATGGCTTTACTATTCTCATTATGACAGGCAAAACAGTTATTCTTGCCCTTAGCAACAACCACGGACTGGTGAGATTTCCGCCAGCTGCCTGTGCTATGGTTAGCCGGTGCCGTGCTGTGACAGGCTACGCAGTAACTATTACCCCAGGCATATGCTGCAGCCTTACTGGGATGTTTAACCTGTACAACTTTTACACCATAGGTGTGACAAGATTTACATACGTTAATATCCTTTTGAGCGTCAACACCGTGAACGGGTAACCAAGACTCCCTTGGAGCGTGATTATCAGGAGTTTTGATGGTTTGGTGACAGGCTTCGCATTTGATATTAACCTTTTTCTCCATGTGACAGGCAATACAATCATCCATATCTGCCTTGGTATAGTCTTTGACCGTCTGCGCTTTACCATCAGCAAAGGTCCATTTTGACAGATCCCCTTTATATAAAGCCTTAGAATCCCCTTCGGTAATCACGCCGCGACCTGATATTTTACCGTGGGCTACCCCAGCATGACAACTTACACAATACACTTTTGCTTTCTGGGTTTCAAGATGTTTGGTATGAGGAATGATGATATCGCCTGAGGTGGTAAAATTACGGTTTTTGATGGAATGGCATTGTTCACAAACTTCGTTATCGATAGGATGCTTCATTGCGAGGGGTCTGGGATAGGTATTGGTAACATAACGGTATAATTCCTTCATAGCAGCAGCTTTAGCTACTACAAGGTTACCTAACCCTGGTTTAATGTGACAGGCGGTACATGAAATGTTACTATGAGAGGTTGCGGCCCAGGTTTGGTATTCCGGGGTCATTATGTGACATTTTCCACAAAAACTGGGTGTCATAGTTGCTTCCATACCTATAATACTTGCAACCCCAATAAAAATGAGCAACCCACTGACCAGAATAAATAATTTTAGCTTGTCCTCGGTTTTGGATAGGTCATATCTGGGTAGCTTATCACGAAGACTCATACTCCAACCTCCTCTGCTGATTTTTAATTGTTGCGCCCGAATTCACAAGCGACTTATAAAAATAAATATAAAACCATTAATAAATGATATTCTCCATTCATACTAAATTTCCTGCCGCTTAATGGGAATTTTAGAACAAATAATTACACTTACTACTGTTTTTTAATTAATTAACCTTAAGTTTAATACTTACGATTATTAATATAATCCGCTACAACAACAAGACTATCCTTGGCCCGAGCCGGCGGTAGGTGAACTAGCTGCTTCTTGGCCTTAACAATATAACGGTTGGACATATTTAATGAATATTCAACGGCTCCGCTCTCTTTAATAATTTTTATTGCCTCTAAAACCTCTCCTTCGCTTTTTTCCCTCTTCCCTACCAGCTCTTGTAAACGCTGACGTTGGGGACTTCGGGCAAGGGCATAAATGATAGGTAATGTAATAATTCCCTGGCGCAAATCACCTCCCACCGGTTTACCTAGTTTCTTTTGGTCAGCCACTAAATCCAGGATGTCATCACCAATCTGAAAAGCCATACCAAGGTGGTGACCATATAAGCCTAAAGCTTTGACCACTTCCATCGGAGCATCAACAGCTAGGGCGCCGCACTGACAACTAGCGGAGATAAGTAAAGCCGTCTTACGCTTAATCCTATAGAAATAATCCTTAACCCCTTGTCTCACATCAAAAGAGGAGATAATCTGCTGGATCTCCCCTTCACACATCTTCACGCTTACATCTGATAAAACACTGGAAATCATGGGATTAGAATATTGGGAAATAAGAATCAAGGCCTTGGCAAAAAGGTAATCTCCAGTATGCATGGAGATCTGGTTTCCCCACCGGGCTTTAACGGTGGGAATGCCCCGCCTGGTAGGGGAGGCATCAATAACATCATCATGAACTAAGCTTGCCATATGAATTAATTCCAAAGCTACCGCTATAGGCAGAAGCTTTTCCCGCTCAAAGTTGTATGCTTTTCCGGCCAATATGGCAAAGGCCGGCCGCAAACGCTTCCCGCCGGCATTAAGCAAATGAGCAGAAGTCTCGGATAACAAAGGGTCCGGAGCTTCTACTGCTTTTTGCAACTCTTTTTCTACAAACTTTAATTCGTTTTTAACATCCTTTAAAAGGCTGATTACCTTCATCGTCTCACCTGTTGTTTAAAT
>JAJZSN010000007.1:18822-51187 GCA_021849745.1 Bacillota bacterium
CTATTCTCTAAGATTATTTAAATTCCTGCCCCTAGAGTATTATTATTAAGTAAAAGAGAAATAGATCTGCCCCTTTCTACGCCTTCTTGTCCTCATCTTCAATTGCTTCATTAATCTGTTTCTGAACATCCCTGGAAGCACGCTTGAATTCATTAATTGTTCTGCCCAATGCTTTACCCACTTCAGGAAGTTTACCCGGCCCGAAGATCAGTAGGGCCACAGCCAAAACCACCAATATTTCTGTGGGACCTATATTAGGGAGAAAGCCTAACATTGTTGACACCCCCATTTTGTAGTATGCCGCATGTCCGTTAATGTATAAGGGAACACTGTACGACTTCATTTAAAATTTAACATATGCTAATATTATATCAAAAAAATCCTTAATCAACAAAGGGCAATTTTCTATAATATTTGGAAAATTCTACCTCTTGTATTTGCAATCTAGTCATGATATAATTCTTTTTGCATTTTACTAAATCTTTTGGGAGTGAATGGGGACTGGTGTCTCCCCTGGACTTCAAATCCAGTCGCCTGGCGGTGACCCCGGCAGGGGTGGGTTCGATTCCCACACACTCCCGCCAAATATTAATTTTACACGGGTTATGCTAAATTGCATAGCCCTTTTTTATTTCTAAATTAATTAATCCGCATAATATCCTCCTGGTTAAAACAAAATAAGCATAAGAAAAATCTCGCATCAGGAGGTTCAAATGAATAGTCAGCAAAAAATGCCCCGGATTGCTTATTTCTGTATGGAATACGGTCTCCACGAAGAATTACCTGTATACGCCGGAGGCCTAGGGGTTCTTGCCGGTGATTACCTTAAAGCGGCAGCCGACATAGGAGTTCCCATGGTGGGTATCGGAATCTTGTGGAAACAGAATTATACTGAACAATTTATCGGTCAAGACGGGCGTCCTTATGATGTTTATCCTAATTATGACTATAGCTACCTTAAAGATACCGGGGTTACCATCAAGGTGAGGGTCAGGGGCACCGATGTCACATGTAAGATTCATGTTACCGATCGTTACGGCAATGCACCCCTATATCTCCTGGACACAAATTTTCCCGGCAGCGAACACGGTTGGATGACCAGTAAACTTTACGGGGGTGCGGCCCAGGATCGCATCGCTGCTGAAATAATTCTCGGTATTGGCGGTGTGCGGGCTTTGCGGGCTTTGGGGATTGAGGTGGATGTTTATCATTTCAACGAAGGCCACGCCACTTTAGCGGGTATTGAACTAATTAGGGAAAAAATGACCCAACGAGGTATGTCCTTTCACCAAGCTTGGGAAGAAACCCGGCAACAGGTGGTTTTCACCACCCATACACCGGTAGCGGCAGGTAACGAAGCCCATGATCATAACCTACTTCAATATATGGAAGCATATAACGGTTTAACCTTTGAGCAAATGGATCAATTGGGAGGTAATCCCTTCAACATGACTGTAGCGGCCCTCCGTCTCTCCAGGGTGGCCAATGCCGTTTCCAAGTTACATGGCCAGACAGCGCGTCAAATGTGGAAAGATGTAAACCGGGCCGCCCCTATCATTTCCATTACCAATGGAGTCCATGGCCCCACCTGGCAGGATAACGCCATCAGGGCGGCCTTTGTTAACGGTGATGATATAATGGGTCCCCATAGGAGAGCTAAAGAAGAACTAATCCATTATATTCAACAAAATACCGGCAACAACTTTAACCCCAATGCTTTGCTGGTTGGCTTTGCCCGTCGGGCTGCGCCTTATAAACGCAGTGACTTGATTTTCCGCAACCCTGATGTGGTTGAACCATTACTGCGGGATGGCAAACTTCAACTGGTCTTTTCCGGCAAGGCCCATCCCAATGATACTTTGGGTAAAGATATCATAGCCGACTTAGTCAAGATGGATCGGGTCTACCGAGATAACGTAGTGTTCCTAGAAAACTACAATATGGAGGTAGCCAAGATGATGGTACGGGGCTGTGACGTTTGGTTGAACAACCCCCGCCGTCCCCTGGAAGCCAGCGGAACCTCCGGTATGAAAGCAGCCATGAACGGTGTCTTGAACCTCAGCGTAGTCGACGGCTGGGTTGCCGAAGGCCCTCAGCATGGCGTCAGCGGGTGGTTGTTGAATACTGCAGTAAAGGAACATGCCCATGAATGGCAGCAGGATGAGGAAGATTTACGGGCGTTATATCAGGTGCTATGCAATGAAGTAATACCCACTTTTTATAACAACCGTCAGAAATGGCAGGAGATGATGAGAGCCTGTATCGATATGGCCCACTGGCAGTTCTCTTCCCACAGGATGTTGAAGGAGTATTATGACGTCCTATATTCCAGGGTTCAGGCATCTCCTCAACCCTATGGCTTTATGCCTGATTATACCGGAGTCCGTCATGAAGTATATCAACCTCATCACCTTGTTTAGTTAGTCTTTAGCCCTGACTTAGGTCAGGGCTATATCGCCCGAAGTTGACCCCGAAATTTGTCCTTTAACAAACCGCTCTTCCGGACCATATACTGTATTTGACTAAAGGAAAAGGGGCGTTTAATGTGGTTCTGAGGATTGCCATTGTTACCCCGGAAACCCTGCCAGTTCCCCCTGTTTTGGGTGGCGCTGTCCAGATTTACATAGACCAAGTAGCCCGGCGTTTAGCCAAAAAACACCGGCTAACCATCTACACCGTTGAACCTCCCACTGAGGATAACAACCGGGATTCAACTATAGAATATATTACCTTCCCTCAAACCGACCGGGAAACATACCTGAACCTGGTGGCCCGGGCCGTCGCAACCAAATCTTATCAAATTCTTCACATTTTCAACCGCCCGGTCTTTGTCCCCACCTTAAAAATAGCAGCTCCCGCCGCCAAAATAATTCTTAATCTCCATAACGACCACTTGGTGAAAATGAGGCACCACCCTCTGGTTGGAGACTGTCTCCGATGTACTGATCACTTTATTGCTAATAGCAATTACACTAAGGTCAATCTCCTCACCCATTTCCCCCCAGTGGCTGACCGGGTAACCACCATCCACCTTGGCCTCGACCCCGAGTCTTTCCCTCCCCGCTGGAAAAGAACAACCCAAATCACGAATATTCGCCGGGAACTGGGACTAACCAACCGCAAGGTCATCCTTTTTGTGGGCCGCCTTAATGCAGACAAGGGTGTAGATATAATTATGTCGGCTATGCCCAAGATTATCAAAAAACATCCCGAAGCTCTGCTCCTGATTGTGGGCAGTCCTCACCACGGTTCAGAAAAATCATCCCCTTTTGCCGATGACCTGAAAAACAAAGGTCTGGAACTTGGCGATAAGGTCCGCTTCCTTGGTTTCATCTCACCTTCTGAGATCTCCCGCCTTTACCTGGCCAGCGACCTGTTGGTATGCCCATCCGTCTGGAACGAACCCTTCGGGCGAGTTAACATAGAGGCCATGGCCTGCGGTCTGCCTGTAGTGGCCTCCGCCCGGGGCGGAATCATGGAAGCGGTGCAAAACGGGGTAACCGGTCTTCTTATCCCTGCTCCCCCCGACAAAGAACACCTGGCTAGGGCCGTACACCTCCTGCTGTCCTGGCCCGAATTTGCCCACCAACTGGGCCGCAACGGACATCAAATGGTCACCCGTTACTTCACCTGGGACCGGGTAGTAAAAGAACTCCAGGCCGTATACCTCAAGATAACCAGTGACAGGAGAGGATAATCCTTGTCAACCATCGCCCATGTTAAAATTCCTTATCTGCCTTTAAGCGAAACCTTTATTTATCAACGTTTAATAAACCTTCGACGCTATCGGGGGCTGGTTATAACCGACCGGGAACTGCAAAACCTAGATATTTACCCTTACCCGAAAATCTATCATCTGTCGGAAATACATAATCTTGGAGATTTTCTCCTAAGCCAGGGTGTGACTGCCATCCACGCCCATTTCGGTACAGGGGGAATAAGGGTACTGGCCGCCCAAAGAAAAACCGGTTTACCCCTGCTGACATCCTTTCACGGGGTTGACGTATCCTCCAGGCCCAGGCAAAACCCGGAATACAGGCTGCAATTACCTCAATTATTCACCCAAAGCACCCTCTGTGCCGCAGTTTCAGATTATATGAAAATTCAACTGATTAACCTAGGTTGTCCCCGTGAAAAAATAGTAGTAATTAAAAGTGGAATTGATCTGAGTAAATTCCCCTACAGTCCCCCAAGATTACCTTGTAATGGTTCTCTAACCCTTCTAAGTATCGGACGCCTCAAAGAAAAAAAGGGCATGCATCTCCTCATACCTGCCTTTGCCCGTTTATCCCATCTTTACCCCAAAGCTCGCCTGTTGATTGGCGGTGAGGGTGGTCAAAAGAAAAAACTTATGCGGTTGGTTAATGACCTAGGGTTAGCCCAGTCGGTGTTCTTCCTCGGCCCCTTATCCCACCAAGAAGTCAGGGTCCAGCTGGCCCAAGCCACTATCTTCGTCTTGGCCTGCACCACAGCCTCCGACGGCGATCAGGAAGGCATCCCCAACGTATTGATGGAGGCCATGGCCTCCGGTTTACCGGTGGTTGCCGCCGACCATACGGGTATCAGTGAATTGGTAAGCCAGGGCAAAACCGGTCTTCTGGCCAGGGAAGGCAATATCCAAGACCTGGCCTATAAAATGTCACTGCTCCTTGCCAACACCCACCTATGGCCGGCCATGACCGCCGCCGCCAGGAGAAAGGTTGAACAGGAGCATGATATTGTTAAACAGGCGGCTAAACTGGAAGTCGCTTACGACTTCTTGTTGTCAGCCAACCACTCCGGCACTTTGCCACTTCCCTCGTCCCTTAAATAATCCTCGGCCAGAGCGGCCCTGCAGCCTTCCATATATTGCTCCGGCACCACAGAAACCATGAACTCCCAAAGGTTCCGGTATAACCGGGCTTTACCTTGTCCGACCAAATGCCATCCATTGGCCTCCCAGAAGCCGGCGAGGCTTTCATAGAAACTGAAAGGATTGGGGAATATCCTCTCTGCTAACAAAGGAACGATATGGTCAAAGCGATGGGTCCCATGATATATCTCCATCATTTCCTCAATGGCCTTAAGTCGCTGGATTTCATTATAACCCAACTGAGGAGTAGATAGGATTTCATATGGTGGATAATTACAGTAAACCAATCCAAGTTCACCGGCTCTTGCCCTTAGCCCGGAACCTTTCAATAGTTTAAGAAAACCTAGCTGTAACTGATCAGGTTTCATATGGTAAACATCATTGAAGGAACGGGCCGCAGAACTATAAGATTCCCCTGGTAAACCCGCAATAAGGTCAAGGTGCAGGTGAATATTCCCCTTCCCCCTGATGGCCTTAACAGACTCCCGCACTTTATCAAGATTCATTTTGCGTCCAATGATAGCCAGAGTATCCGGGTTGGTGGACTGGACTCCTATTTCCAATTGCACCAAACCCAGCCGCAGGGTGCCCAAGAAATCTATGGTCTCTTCATCAAAGAGGTCGGCAGCTACTTCCAGGTGGAAGTTGGTATATCCATTATCATGTTCTTTAATGAATTGCAAGATGGCCAAAGTCCGTTCCCGGTGACAGTTAAAAGTACGGTCCACCAGTTTTACCTGCTTGACCCGGGCCGCCAGTAAGCGGGCCAAATCCTCCTTAACCCTGTCCAGGCTAAAAAAACGCAGCCCCTGGGTGGTGGAGGATAAACAGTACTGGCAGTTAAATGGACAACCTCGGGAACTTTCGTAATACACTATTTTATTCTCCAACTCCGCCAGGGAACCCGTATACGGAGAAGGAATTTCATCCAGCTGGTCAACAACCACCCCTTGGGGGTTGTTGATAATATCACCCTGATAGCGGCAACTTACCCCAGGAATGTCCGGTCTTTCACCCAGCCCATTCCTAAGATAAAGTAAAAGTTCTTTGAAGGGTTTTTCCCCTTCCCCGGAGATAACATAATCCACCCAGGGATTTCGCTCCATTAGTTCTTCTATTTCAAAAGAAACTTCCGGGCCGCCCAGGATGATGACCAAGCTGGGGTCAACCTTTTTCAAGGCTTCCACCAATTTCATGGTGGCTTCAATATTCCAGATATAACACGAGAATCCTATAATTTTTGCACCCGTACGATAAATCTCTCCGGCCACCTGACCCAGTTGTGCATTAATGGTGAATTCCCGTAAACCGATGACGGGGAACTGATCACCGCAAAATGCAGCCAGATAGCGGATGGCTAGGTTGCTGTGGATGTACTTGGAATTTAAGGTAGTCAATAAAATGTTCATAAATAATATTATACTACAGGAAAGTATATTTTCCACCCTTGTGGAAAATTCAGCGGAGTGTAGTATAATAAGGCGCACACAGCGGAACAAACGATGTGCGCCTTACTAATGGATAATATGGACAAACCAGTTTTAATTATTAAATACCAATAGGGGCTCGGATTGTAATTCCCGAATGAGATGACCTTTACCCAAAGCCTGATAGTGATAGGCTTCCAGAGTTCTGATAAGGGTTACGGAAGGAGAGTAACTCTCTTTTTGCCAAGGTTCAACCTCACCATGGGCAGCCCTGAGCATAGGACGGTTGTTCTTAAATTTAAGGATATAACTCTTTGTTTCACCTTGGGCATTGCTAACTTCCAGGGTAATCTTCTGGTAACTTCGGGCCAGCTCGGTGGTAGCGTGACGCACCATCATTTCCTCCCTCCCCAATACTTCGATAAATTTGGTGATTTGTTTTTTGTCCGATGTACTGAACCACACCACGGGCTTCTGTTGACCATGGAGATAAGCTTTTACTTTTAGGTTCAGTATCCTTTCACCCCTGTGAATTTTGGAAATCCATGGCTGATACCAAAGTACTCCCACCAATAACACAAAAACCAAATGTACCGTAATAAAGGTTCTAGTCATGGCCGCCACCCCTTTTGATGCGAATTAAAAAAGCACACGGAAACAAAATTCCATCATGCCTCACACAAAAAGGACTTTCTTAATAAGAATAGATTCCTCGGCGTGGCAGATTGCCGAGTTTACTTCTTATTTTCATGATATCTTCAAAGCCTAAATGGGTCAACATATTTCAGGTCAATGGTTAGTTACCATTCACCTGAAATTCTCAATGAATTTCAACCGCTAACGGTTGTCATTGATTTATCTACCGTTTGCCACTAGTTTTTGACAATCCACCCCTAAAAGTATTGCCATTGGCGATTAGTTTAGTTTTAAATAGAAAGTTTAATGGTACTATGATAGTAGACTAAGCGGACTTATATTTACAAATGAACGGTTGAAAAACTATTTTGAGAGGAGTAATAATAAAACAAACTATTAAATGTGTGAGGTGTGTACAATGAGTGTAAATTCTTCAAAGGGTTGGATTGTCACTTCTGCCGGTGTCGGTATCAACCTAGCCTTGGGCGTTCTTTATGCCTGGAGTATTTTCGGCAAGGCTTTAACCGAAGAATTAAATTGGTCTGCCACTGAAGCTTCTATACCTTATACTGTCGCCATTGCTATTTTTGCTTTGATGATGGTGCCTGCAGGCCGCTGGCAAGATAAAGTCGGCCCCAGGGTGGTTATCACCGTTGGTGGCGCCCTTACCGGTCTGGGCATGATTCTGGCCGGTTTCTCCCAATCCATCTTTACCCTGGTACTTTCTTTCGGCGTACTGGCCGGTACCGGTATTGGTCTGGGCTACGCAGCTGCCACCCCAGCGGCGGTAAAATGGTTTCCCTCCCACAAAAAAGGGTTAATCACCGGACTGGTGGTCAGTGGTTTCGGCTTAGCATCTGTTTATATTGCTCCGCTAACTAATTACCTAATCAAAACCTTCAGTTTAGAGCAAACTTTTGTCTATCTGGGTATCGGCTTCTTTATCGTTGCCATCGGATTGGCCCAGTTTATTCAAAATCCCCCTGACGGTTATAAAGTCCCCGGCGTTGCTCCTTTATCAACTACCACACCTATCAGCAGCGGGAAGCTGGATTTTGAATGGAGCGAAATGGTAAAAACTCCTCAGTTCATCCTGTTATGGATTATGTTTGCCTTTGCATCTTCTGCCGGTTTAATGATTATCGGTCATTTGGCTAAGATTGCCAAGATTCAAGCCGGTATCGCTTGGGGCTTCTACCTGGTAGCACTGTTGGCCATCTTTAATGCAGGCGGACGAATCATGGCCGGTATTATCTCCGATAAAATCGGCAGAACCCGGACCATGTTACTGGTCTTTATCATTCAGGCTGCTGTAATGGCTCTCTTCGGTAGTTTCTCCGACCAGACGTCTTTAGCGGCCGGTACCGCCGTGGTCGGTTTTGCTTACGGGGCTTGCCTATCCCTGTTCCCTTCAACTACCGCTGATTTCTTCGGCACCAAGAACCTAGGGGTTAACTACGGTCTAGTCTTCACTGCCTGGGGTGTTGGCGGTGTCTTCGGACCCATTATGGCCGGTAAAATCGCCGATATTTCCAATGGCGACTACACCCTGGCCTTCCAAGTAGCTGCCGTACTTTGTGTAATTGCAGCGGGTCTTACCTTTATTACCAAACCCCCTAAGACCCACGAAGCCATTGAACCCTATGTTGCCAAAGCAAAAGCATAAATAATAAAACGGCCCCGGCCTAGTGTTGCCGGGGCTGTTTTATTGTTCATGAAATTACCGTTTGCTGGGTTTTGGATAAGTGTTGTTTAGTTTCGGGGGCAAGGAAATAGTAAAAGGCAACCAGGGCACAGAGACAAAATGTCCCTTGAGCAACGAAGGGTTACTGCCTCACCCGAAGTCGACCCGAAATCGCTAGGGTGTTCGTTCCACGGGGCTTAAACCTATACATACGTAGCGGATACCGCCTGAAAACTGACCCTTCCTATAAGTGCCTGGGCCACCGTTCCCGAAATCACTTTGGCTAACCGGTAAGTGGTATCCAGCCTAGTATTTTGCAAAGTCAAATACTCCATAAAACCACCAATATTAACTACGCCGATTAAGGAGGCATGACCAACGGTAATCAGTTCTTTTTTCACCGCCAGTCCCGGTCGCAAGGGTTCCCGCCGGAAACTAATGGATCCTACGCTGCGAATTGATCCCAAACACGCATCAATAGCCAGGATATAAGCATCAGGGTGCTGACGGCAAATATCCTGATAGACCTCCTCTAAGTTCTTAGCATGGACTGGGTTCTCCAATGTCCCGTAAACACAAGCACCGTTATAAAGTTCCATCAACATGGTACCCACCAACGGCCCCATGCTATCTCCCGCTGATCTGTCAGTACCTATACACAAGATTACGATTTCTCTGAAGGAACGAAATTCCTGCTCCAGTTCCGCTAGTAAATCTAATTGTCCCCGCCGGTCACTATGGTGAAAATTAATTAAACTCATAATTTCCTCCTCTGCTTCTGGTAATCATTTCCACTTATATTGTAACTCTAATCTCACCAGAAACTTGTCTAACTTTAGTTAAGGAGTAAATTAATTTTCCGACAGCATGCTGACAAATTGACATAATACAAGTTTCAAAAAACAAAACCCCGCTGTTTATACAACGGGGTTAATTTGATGTAAATTCAAAACTAATCAACTTCCTGTACCACGGTAACGTTTGATTCCCTGGGTCCAGACAAAGTAACTGAAAGCCCAGAAAACCAGACCCACCACCGGAGTAAGCAGACCAAAGTAATAATACTCTTCCCTCTTCATCAAAACAGTAGCCGGGTAGAATCCCGTAAAGGCGAAGGGTAAGATCCAGGTCAGGATAAATCTCACCACCCCTTTATAGATATCAGCGGGATAACGACCATAGTTGGAGATGTTGTAAACCAAGGGCATCAGCCCCATACGACCTTCAAACCAAAAGCCCAGGCTGGCTAATAGGGTATACACTCCTCCGTAGATGAAGGTTGCCCCTGTCGCCAACATCATGCCCAGGGGGATATCCCACCAAGACCAGGTAAGGTTCATTTTTTCGGCAGCATATACCATCACCGCCAATCCCACAAAAACTCCAAAAACCAGTTCTAAGCGCATGGTTTCCACAATTACTTGGAAAAGGCTGTTCATTGGCCGCACCAGCACCCTATCCAATTCGCCCTGGATGACATATTTTTCCGGAACATCAAAAAGATGATTGAAAAAACCGCTGTAAAAACCAAAGGGAATAAGAAAGAAACCGTAGATAAACATCATTTCTTCCCTAGACCACCCTTTGAGAACAGGAATATGGTCAAAAAGCACCAAAATAAAAATCAAATTCATACTCTGGAGAAAAAAATCGGAAAAAACATTAATAATAAAATCTGCCCGGTAAGTCATTTTGCTTTTCAGGTACTGACTGCCATAGTGGAAGAAGATCTCGGTATACCAGGCTATGGACTTAGTTCGCTCCCATACCCAACCCATGGTTCACCCTCCCTGGATGGTCAGTTTTCGTACTGCCAACCGCCAAATAAAATAGCTCATCATTAATAAAACCACGAACCAGAATCCTTGTAGGGCTAAGGCCTTTATGGCCTTTAGACCCTCAAGCTTGCCAAGGTAAATCATATTTGGTAGGTAAGTAATGGCCTGAAATGGCAGGTATTCAATGATTTCCCGGGCCCATAAGGGATAGAAGCTGATAGGCATAAGCAACCCGGACAGCAAATCCACAACTACCCGTTTGGCCCGTAGAATACCGCTTGTGCTTAGAGTGAAGAAAGCCAGATAGCCCACCAGCAGGTTAATCTGGGAGTTTATCAAGAAACTCCCCATTAAACTGATGGCGAATAACACCCCGACAGTCCACCCTGCCGGGCCGCCGAAAGGGTGCAAGAAATAGATAAAGACCGCCCCTGGGATGGTAAAGAACAGTAAGCGAAACAGGCCTTCCCCCAGGGAGCGAGCCATTTTGGCCCACTGATAGCTGTAAGGTCGAATCAATTCCGTAGCTATCTGACCTTCTCTTATCTCATCACTAAGGGTTCGGTCCAGGGTATTAAAGTAAAAGGAACGGGCCACCCAGGCAATAATGACATAAGTCAGCATCTCCTCTTGGGCCATGCCCCCTAGGCGGCCCTGGTTTTCATAAACCGCCTGCCAAAGAAAGAAATAGGCCCCAATCTGGATGGTATAGTTAAAAATACCCGTCAGGTAGGTGGCCCTATAGGCCAGCATTCGCATAAACTCCAACCTGATGAATTCCCGGTACAAACCCATATTACTCACCCCAGCCCTTCACCCCCGGTGGTTGCTGGCCCTGGTAGATGTCTTTGACCACTTCCTCCAGGTTATCTTCCCCCCAATGAGCCCTTAACTGATCCAGGGAACCATCATACAGCATTTTCCCCTGATCAATGATGGCTACCCGGGAACATAAGGCTTCAATATCCCCCAGGTCATGGGTGGTCAAAATAATGGTGGTTTCCAGGGTTTGGTTGACCTCTTTCAGGAAATCCCTAATATTGGCTTTAGCCAATACATCTAGTCCAATGGTGGGTTCATCCAAAAAAAGCAAAGTCGGGTTATGGAGGAGGGCAGCGGCCAGTTCGCACCTCATCCGCTGGCCTAAACTGAGTTTCCTTACGGGTAGGTGTAGATAATCCCCAATATCCAGAATATCCTCAAACCTATGTAACCGTTGTTGAAAATCAACCTCAGAGACCCGGTAAATCCGCTGCAGCAACCGAAAAGATTCGATTACTGCCAGATCCCACCAGAGTTGGCTTCGTTGACCGAAAACCACCCCGATGCCCCGGGTGTACTTTTCCCGGTTGCGATGGGGACAGAAACCATTAACTTGCAGATGTCCGGAAGTTGGCACCAGGATTCCTGTCATCATCTTGATAGTAGTTGACTTACCTGCCCCGTTGGCCCCGATATAACCCACCAGTTCACCCTGGCGAACCACAAAATCAATGTTATCCACCGCTTTAAGGACTTGGTACTGTCTTGTAAACAGGTCGCGGAAGGCACCCACAACACCTTCCCTCCGGCGAAAAATTTTAAATTCTTTGGTTAATCCTTTGGCCTCAATGATTACCATTTCTATAAGGGCCTCCTTTAAAAGAAAGACACCCGGCGAAAAGCCCGGTGTCTAATTGGCACTTTAAACTTGTCGCAGTATCGCCATGGCTCCCATCAGGTTCTCTTGTCGCATTACCGGGATTACATCAACCCTAAACCTGACCCCTTTTACCGCACTATCTATTCCTAGCCTGGTTTGACCAGTCCTTGCAACCTCCAGCAGGCCCCAATAATCTTTAATCTCTATGTTAATCTTACTCCCGATAACCTCATCCCGCTCTAACCCATATAATTCTGCAGCAACTTGGTTAAAAAAACTGATAACCCCCAATCGATCAATAGAGATGACCGGGTCTGGCAGAGAATCCAGGATGGATTCCAGTCCTCCAATGGCTGATTGATATTGATCCAAAAAAGCATTAGCAAGGTCCGTTCTGGTTAACCAACCCACCATCAGCCCCTCTTCATTAACCACCGGCAAACGGCCCACAGGAATAGAAAGAGCTTCTTCCACCAACATATTTTCATTAATGGGAATTACGTTCTTAGTCATCAAATCTTCTATTCTTGTATCTAAAGGCATGTCAAAAGCTCTAAGTAGATGAGTTTTGGTAAATATCCCGATTACCATGCCCTTTTCGTTAATCACAGGTGCTCCGTCGATCACTCTATCCAGAAATAACTGAACTACCTTTTTAATGGTCCAATCCTTTTGCAGTCTTATGACTGTTCGGGTCATCACGTCTTTTACCAGGACACGCATCTTTTTTACCTCCAGCATTATGGTATTATACTAGTATAATACACTAAAACGGTAACAAAGTCAGCAATTTTTAATCATCTTTTAACTTTTCGACATATTTTAGCTAACCAGTGGGGATAATGATTTGTATAAAATCATATGAGGGTGAAAAATTCGTGGATAATGAAAAAATTTATGATTTAGCCATTATCGGCTGCGGGCCGGCCGGTTTATCAGCAGCAATTAACGCCAAAATTCGCAACAAAGATCTAATCGTCTTCGGTGGTGATTTATGCAGTCCTAAACTGGCCCATGCCCCTACGGTGGATAATTATTTAGGATTTTACGATGTTAAAGGGGAAGAGCTGCGAGACAAGTTCGTCAATCACGCCCAAACCATGGGAGTCCCTATTGAAAAAGCCAGAGTGGACAACATTTCCCCCGGTGATGGTGTATTTACCCTTACTGTCCGTAATGACCATTGCCAGGCCAAAACGGTTATTGTAGCGGTAGGTACTCCTAATACCAAATTTCTTCCTGGAGAGGAAAAATTTATTGGCTTAGGGGTTAGTTATTGCGCCACCTGTGACGGACCTTTGTTCAGAGATAAAAAAGTTGCCCTTGTGGCTTATACCGATGAGGCATTGGAAGAAGCGAATTTCCTGTCAGAAATCTGCCAGCAAGTTTATTTTCTACCTCTTTTTCAGGGAGATCTAACTAAATTAAACCCTAAACTAGAAGTAATTACTGGAAACCCTAAGGCTATTATAGGCGACCAGACTGTGTCCGGAATAGAACTTGATATTCAGAAAACTCTTGAGGTAAACGGTGTGTTCATCATTCGCCCTACGGTACCACCTCAACAATTGATACCAGGCCTACTCCTAGAAGGAAATGATATCAAGGTTAGCCGCACCATGGAAACTAATATTCCTGGTCTCTATGCCGCAGGTGATTGTACCGGCAAGCCGTGGCAGCTGGCCAAATCCGTGGGCGAAGGCCAGACGGCGGCCCTCCAGTCAGTTAAATATCTGGATAACCTTCATTAAAAAACCACGAGCTTATTAGTCGTGGTTTTTCGGGTAGTTTACCGTCTTACCCAGGACTAAAACGTACAGCCTTCTTTGCAGTGGGCGGTTTCCCGCAGCATCCAGTGCTTTGTGAACATACTCTTCCCTCCCTTTGTTAAAAAGGCTAACTACCATATTTAATTTTAATTATATTATAATATCCAGGGAAAAATGTTGCAAGGGTTATAGTAAATTATACTAATATATTTTGAGGTTTATATTGTCATTAGGAAGATTGTATAAAATCTCTAAAACTTCCTGATGGGTATCCCTGGTGGTATGGATACCCATCAGGCCCTCAGCGGGTTTAACGGTTGTGATAAAAGCAAGATGGGTAAACCCATCCATCAAGCGCAGAAACATATTTATTTTACTGGGCTCTACCTTCACCTGAATATATAATGCCGCTGGATCCCCCTCGGGGTAAATCCGGCTTATGTTTCCCCCTCCATGATATCTGCCGCCCATTTCTCCATCCCCCGGTTTTTATAAATATTCTAGCCCTTTGAACCCCAACAGTCAATCATAGTCATTATTTATGCTATGGCATCCCGCTCAAAACAAGATTTAATTTAATCTCTTTACCGTTGCGATTAACCAACACCGGAACTTTTTCCCTCACTTTACAGCCATCCAATATATCGCTCAAGTCACCGGCCCCTTTTACTTCCTTACCGCACAAACCGGTAATTACATCCCCCTGTCGAATCCCCCCGTCAAAAGCCGGGCCGCTCCTATCGGTTTCCAACACCAGGGCGCCCCTGGAAAGTTTAAATTCCTTTGCCAACTGACCATCTACAGTACCCGCTTTCACCCCTAACCAGGCCCTTTCTACAGTGCCCCGGCTCATCAGAGATTCCATGATAGGTTGAGCTTTACTAATGGGAATAGCAAATCCCATGCCCTCTACTCCCGGAGCAGATAATTTGGCACTGTTTATCCCCACCACCTGGCCATGAGCATTTACTAAAGCCCCACCGCTATTACCAGGGTTGATGGCTGCATCGGTCTGAATCAATTGGAATACCCTGTCACCCACAGATATTTGACGGTTCAGCGCACTTATAACACCCACAGTAACCGACCGGGCAAACTCATGACCCAATGGATTTCCAATAGCCACTGCCATTTCACCCACCTGAAGCTGGTCAGAACTACCTAAATCGGCAACCCTAAGCCCTTCGGAGTTAATCTTCAACACCGCTAGGTCTGTCGCCTGATCCCCACCTCTTAGACGGCCCTCAACCTGCCGCCCGTCAGCCAAGCTTACTACCAAGGCTTCAGCCCCTTCCACCACATGGTAGTTGGTCACAATATATCCTCTTTCATCAAAGATAACCCCAGAACCGCTACCTCTTTCCACCACCTGTACCCCGTCAAAGGGATCTTTCACCCTGGCCAGGTTGCTTATACCCACAACTGCCGGAGAAACCTCCCTAGCCACCGTTATGGCCGGGGTGCCCCCCACACGGCCGGGCAAAGGTTTAGCTTGAGGAGTCGGCCCTACTTTAGCACAACCCCCAAGGAATAATGACAAGATAACAACAGTCAAAACCCTCCGGTTCATCACAACACCTTCCCCAAAAAATACTTCTTGTTAAAAAAGTATTCTCCGGAAGGTTTGCTTTTATCCCATTAATATCCCCGTTGTGAAAGCTCCTAAAAAACCCATCCCCAATATTAAATTCCCTCCCCGCCAAAGTTTACCTCCGGGGAGGGAGGTAAAAAAAGCGAGAAGGGAAAATTTCATCATCTTAGGGATATTTCATCTTTAGATTGGTAAAACTTACAATATAATCATACTAATTGAAAGGAAATTGCTATGCACCAGCAAGAACCTTGGGATCTGTTATCAGACCAGAACATCTGGAACTCATTGGGAAATCCTGATTATTCAATATCAGAGGAATTTAGCCGGTACATGTTTATTGAACTCTTTAGCAGATTAAAAAACCTTGAAGCGGAAAATCATACTTTAAAAGTTATGCTGTTCGAAAATGAAATCATTCACCAAAGTACTTATTTTAAGATATTACCGCTGGTAAAAGAATTTTTAACTGAAAATGATAAAGAAAAGACAAAGAATGTGGACTTCTACCGCCAATCAGGTATCTCTTTTGTAGATTGGGTCAACCTGTTTACCAAAGGCCGATTTAAAAAAGACTAGATAAGAGGAGATGGCCCTTGAACCATCTCCTCTTATAATTATTAGTGTTCGGTATCAGCGTACTTATCTTTCAGATTGGCCATTACATTGGGATCAGCCAAGGTTGTGGTGTCGCCAACAGCTCTCCCTTCAGCGATGTCTCTTAACAAACGACGCATAATCTTACCACTACGGGTCTTAGGTAGGTCAGCGGTAATTATAATGTCATCAGGACGAGCCAAGGCACCAATCTTAGTGGCAACATGTTTTTTCATCTTATCAATCAATTCAGGGCTATTGTTAACACCTTCTTTGAGAATAACAAAGGCGCAAACAGCTTCACCCTTAACTTCATGTTTCCTACCAATTACTGCAGCCTCAGCAACTTCTTTAACTTCAATCAAGGCGCTTTCGATTTCGGCAGTTCCCAGACGGTGGCCGGAAACGTTAAGAACATCGTCAACCCGACCGGTTACCCAGATGTAACCCATTTCATCTCTCTTAGCGCCGTCACCGGCGAAGTAGTACTTACCAAAACGCTTCCAATACTGGTCAACATATCTGTCGTCATCGCCGTAAACTGTTCGTAACATGGAAGGCCAGGGGGACTTAATAACCAGGTAACCAACTTCAACAGAGTTACCGTTTTCATCAATGATATCAACTTCGATACCGGGGAAAGGATTGGTGGCGGTACCAGGCTTCAAAGGAGTTATACCGGGCAGAGGAGTAATCATGAAAGCGCCGGTTTCGGTTTGCCACCATGTATCCATGATAGGAGCCTTGTTGCTACCAATATTCTCACGATACCACATCCAAGCTTCGGGGTTGATGGGCTCGCCAACGGAACCGAGGAGGCGGATTTTGGAGAGGTCATGTTTCTTGGGATATTCCGCTCCCCACTTCATGAAGGTACGGATTGCAGTAGGAGCGGTGTAGAATACAGTAACTCCGTATCTTTCAGCCATGTCCCACATTCTATTCTTTTCAGGATAGTCAACTGTACCATCATACATGAAGGTGGTAGCGCCAAGGGCCAGAGGTGCGTAAATTACATAACTATGTCCGGTAATCCAACCGATATCGGCGGTACACCAGTAAATATCATCTTCTTTTATATCGAATACATACTTCATGGTAGCCTGAGTTTGTACTAGATAACCACCGGTGGTGTGTACAACACCTTTAGGCTTACCGGTTGTACCGGAGGTGTAAAGGATAAAAAGCATATCCTCTGCATCCATTTTCTCCGGCTCACAGTAGTCGGCCGCCTTGGCCATCACGTCATGATACCATACATCACGGCCCTCAACGAAACTAACTTCGTTTCCGGCATTTTTAACTACTACAACTTTCTCAATACTAGGGGTATCTTCTAGAGCTTTATCAACATTAGCTTTTAAGGGGAAAGGCTTCCCGCGTCGGAAGTTACCGTCGGCAGTAATCAAAACATTAGCTTGGGCATCATTAATCCTGTCACGGAGAGCTTCAGAGCTGAAACCACCGAATACGATGGAGTGAGCAGCGCCGACACGTGTACAAGCCAGCATGGCGATAGCAGCTTCGGGAATCATGGGCATATACAGGGTTACGCGGTCTCCTTTTTTAACACCAATTTCTTTTAAGGCATTGGCAAACTTATTAACCTCAATATATAACTGACCATAGGTTAAGGAAACTTTTCGGCCAATCTCGCTTTCATAAAGAATGGCAACCTTATCCTTCTTGTGGGAGTTAGCATGACGGTCTACACAGTTATAAGAAACATTTAGTTTACCGTTGGTAAACCATTTAAAGAAAGGAGGATTGCTATCATCCAGAACGTTGTCATAAGGTTCGAACCAAGTAACCAGTTCTTTAGCTAAACCATCCCAGAATCCAAGACGATCAGCGTTTGCCTTTTCATAGATTTCGGGTTTAGCATTAGCATTAGAAGCCAGCTCAGCGGGAGGATTAAAGATTAAATCTTCCAAAGCAGTTGACATTGATACAAACCCCCTTTGGTTAATAAGAATAGTTTTCTGTGTAACCCTCTCTCTAAATCAATCCCACCCCGAATATGTGTGTTCCATCAATGCCTACCCATGTAAGATTGATAGTTCAATATTGACGTCATGAAAAATATGTCCCGTATTTGGTGGGCTCACTATAATATTAGCATAGCCTGCGGAATTAGCCTGTTGTTTTTCCGTCAATAGTTAAAAATCATAACTAAACGGCATGTTTTTTTCCTGAACGGTTAATATAAGGTCGAACCAATTGCTGCCGAAAAGAGAAAAGCCTATTACATAGCAAAGTATGTCATAGACTTTTAATTTTCCACAATTTATTTACTAGACCTAATACCGCTTTTGAAAAAAGTTAGAGGTTATAATTACCGGTTGTGGACAGGCCAATCCCCTGCAGTCTAATTCTTTTATCATATTTCTCTCTCCCATTTACATTAATCTTGACTTCAAAATCCCCATCAACTTCTGACACTTCACCCCATTCCTTCGAAATAATGAAGGAACCCAAGGAAAACTTCAGTGGCTGATCCCCTGTATTTAAGTTTATTGGTTATCAAGTAAAGGCTGCGGATAAACTCCAAATCCTCAATCAGAATTTCTTTGAGGAGTCCTAACTTAAGGGCATCTTCTGCCGCCCAGCGGGAGACCAAACTTATTCCCAGACCGGCCTCTACGGCTGTGATGATGGCCCTGGTACTGCCCAATTCCATGGCTAACTGAAGGGAGTCAGAATTAATTCCAATCTTACGGAGCCTGTTCTCTATCACCATGCGGGTACCTGAACCCTGTTCCCGCATGATAAAGCTATATTGGGTCATTTCTTCTGCCTTTATCGATTCCCGGCAGGCCAAGGGATGCTGAGGAGAGGCGATGAGGATTAACCGATCCTCAGTCAAAGGGCTGCTGACCAAAGACTGGTTTTTCACCGGCGCTCCCACTATGCCCAGGTGTATCTCCCTATTTAAGAGCATTTCCACCACTTTTCCTGTTGAGGCTATTTGTAGGACCACATCAATCTTGGGGTGTAGACTTTTGAACTTACCGATGACGTGGGGCATCAGGTATTCACCGGGGATGGTACTGGCTCCGATATTGAGGTGGCCCCTTTTGAGGCCCTTCATTTCGGCAATGGAATCCCGGATTTTCTCATAATTAGCTTGAATTTTCTTGGCTTCTGGCAGAATCAGGCGCCCGGCATCGGTAAGTTCCACCGCCTTATCCAGGCGTTCAAATAGTTGGATACCCAACTGTTCCTCCAAGGATTTAATCTGGAAACTGATGGCAGGTTGGGTCATATACAGCTGTTTGGCGGCTCGGGTAAAATTTTTTTCCTCAGCCACCAGGATGAAGGATTCCAGTTGTTTTATATTCATAGCCGTTCCTTTCTTAAGCAAGTACCCGCTTATCCCCAACCCGTCTGGTCAAGCGCTGGTGGTCGAAGTATTCCAGCAAGGGCAGAATATATTTCCGGGAAGATTGCAGGATATCCCGGGCTTGGCCCAGTTGAAGTTCCTTGTGTTCCTTTAGGTATGCTACCAGTCGGCCTCTGGCCTCGTCCAGAGCGGTCCTGTTGAAATACATATCATCAGCAATCTTCACCAGGTCGCCCTTATTGACCAAGTAGAAGACAATCTCCTCCTGCCATTGGGGGGGAATCTTCAGGGCTTCCACCACTTCCCGCCAGCCCGGTGGCTGAAAAGGTTGCTCCCTATAGAGTCCCATGGCCTTGTTAATCAATTGTTCCACCTGAGCATCCGCCTTAGGTTGAAACCCTTTAACCGCCAGAACCTGTTCGTCAACATCCAAGATTCCTTGTTGTGACCAGTATTGTAACAGGGTATTGAAGAGTTTGTTGGAAAATGCTTTAAAGAACCTTGAACGCAATTCTTCCTTGGTCAAACCGAAACGTAAAGGGTATGTTCGGTGAAATTCCTGCAAACTGTTAACCACAGTTGCCACCCATTTATCGTAGACCTCCGAGGCTGCCACATAGGTTTTACCTTCAGCCTCGATAGTGTGTACCAGAGCCTGGTCTTTTAACACTGATAAGGCCTCCCGTGCTTCATCGGCTTCGATGCCTATTTGTCCGACTGCTTCTTCCAGGCTGAGCAGTTTTTCCTGTTGGTTAATTAACCCCTGTAACAGCAGCTCATCAACGGTGCCTTGCTGTTTGGTGGCTAAACTATCCATAACTTCCTTAATAAAGCGTTTATGCCGCTCAGGACTGGGATCTATTACCTCCCCGCCCCCAATGGTATGCATGGGTGAGTAGGTTCTAATCACAAAGCGGTCGCCCTTGGCGGCCACCACCGGTTCTTCCATAACCATTTGGACGAAGGTTTCCTTACCTGGTTCAAGTTCGTCCCTGTCCAGCAGGGTGATGCGGCCCAGAACCTCACTGGTCCCTATATGAAAACGGACCCGTTGGCGGTTAACCAGGTTCTTATCTTGGCCGGGCAACAAATGTAATAAAACATCCAACCGGTATGAAGGGCGTAATGTTCCTGGCGCCGCAAGAATACTGCCCCGGTTGAGATCCTGAACCTCGACTCCTGATAAATTTACTGCAACCCGCTGTCCGGCCTCGGCCATTTCAACCTTATCCCCGTGAACCTGCAGGGTTCGAACTCTGGCTTCCAGGTTTTCAGGCAATATTTCAATAGTATCGCCTACCTTAACTCTTCCGGAAGTTAAAGTTCCAGTTACCACAGTACCAAATCCGGTAATGGAAAAAACCCTATCTGCCGGCATCCTAAACCGGCCGGTGGCTGGGCGTTCTCTGACCTGCTCCACCGCCTCTTCCAGCAGGGCCATCAACTGGGGCATCCCTTCACCTGTAGCTGCCGAGACTCCCACCATGGGGGCATCGGCCAGAATTGTGCCCGTCATTTGTTCCCGAACTTCTTCCATCACCAATTGGAGCCAGTCGGAGTCCACCAGGTCCGTCTTGGAAATGACAATAATACCCCTAGGTATCTGTAAGAGCTGAATAATGTCCAGGTGTTCCCTGGTCTGGGGCATAACCCCCTCATCTGCGGCAATCACCAACATAACCAGGTCAATGCCCCCCACCCCAGCCAACATATGCTTGATAAACCGCTCATGGCCGGGTACATCAATAATCGCTACCCGCCGCCCACTGGGCAATACAAAAGGGGCAAAACCCAACTCAATGGATATTCCCCGCTCCTTTTCTTCTTTTAACCTGTCTGTATCTTTACCGGTCAAAGCTTTGACCAACCGGGTCTTCCCATGATCCACATGACCCGCTGTACCGATGATTACATGCTTCATCTCTACACCTCTAACTGGAATAATAATTATATTTTATCATACCCATAAAGAAATAAGCAAACCTGGTTAGGTTTGCTTATTATCTTCCGGTTTCCCCGCTTCTTCTATATCATCCAAAATCTTGGCCAACCGTTTATCGCCATCATCAAATTCCTTATCCGTATCCCCAAGGTTGGATTCAGTCCCGCTGTCTAACCCTTTTCGCCGGTTATATTCCTCAAGTTCCTCCACCGAATGGGGCAGGAATTCTTCAATTTCCCTAACCTCCATTTCCCGTTCTTCTTCCTCTTGATCTTCTTCATCTGATTCATTTTCAGTTACCGCTTTGGGCCGCACCAGATAGGAAAGCCAGATACTGATTTCATAGAGAATATACATAGGCGCCGCCATTAAAATCTGGGAAACAACATCCGGCCCGGGGGTAAGAAAAGCGGCAATTATGACAATTATCAACAAAGCATACTTTCTCTTTTCGGCCAGGAATCGGGGCGACACTATGCCAAACCTAGCCAGGGTGAGAATGATTATGGGAAGTTCAAAAACAAAACCAAAACCCAAATGAAAGCCCACGGCAAAACTCAAATATTCCTGCAGGGCGTAAGCAGGCATAACCGTCCCCGTATCTACGGCGAACTGCCAAAGGAATTTTATCGCTATTTGAAAAACGGTTAAATAACCAAAGATAACCCCCACCACAAAAAGCAGCACCGAAACAGGTACTATGACAATCAATGCTTTTCGTTCATTTTGCTTTAGAGCCGGAAGAAGAAAACTCCAAATCTGGTAGAGGATTACCGGCAAAGCCAAAACGACACCAATCCCCATGGCCATTTTAAAAAAAGTAAAAAAGGGTGATATCAAACCCAGGGCCAATAGTTTCATATCGGGATTGATATCCCGGAGGGGTTTGGTAAGCACCTCCATGGCCCAATCAGTCAAAAACCAACCTACTGCGGTAGCAGGAATCAGGGAAACCAGACTGATAAGGATAACCTTACGCAGTTCTGCTAAATGGTCCATGAGGGACATGTGTTTTTCCGTCATATCCCCAACCTCCTACTGTCCATCGTCTTTGGGCTTTTCCTCCTTATCTTGGGCAGAGGAACGGAAGTTTTTGATCCCTTCCCCAAGAGCTTTACCCACTTGAGGCAGTTTACCCGCTCCAAAAACAATCAGAATAATAACTAAAATCAATATTCCTTCCCAAGGTCCGAAAAAAAATCCAAACATTATAATACCCCCTTCTGCAAAAAAATTATGCTCTTTAATAATACTTAATTATCTGATATAGGGTAGATCGCTGAGCTGGACGGTAGCCGGCATCTTTGATACAACCCACTATTTCATCCAATGGAACCCGGTTGGTAACCCCGGCGGCCCGCACTACATTTTCTTCCAGCATGGTGCTGCCGAAATCATTGGCCCCGAAACTCAAAGCCACCTGGGCCATCTTTGCGCCCTGGGTAACCCAGGAGGCTTGAATATTAGGCACATTATCCAACATAATCCTGGCTACAGCCAAGGTCTTGAGATATTCTACCCCGGAAGCAGTGTATCCTCCCAGGTCTGTATTGGCCGGTTGAAAACTCCAGGGGATAAAAGCGGTAAAGCCGCCTGTACGCTCCTGAACCTCTCTGACCCGGAGCATGTGAACCACCCTTTCTTCCAGGGTTTCAACACTCCCGAACATCATGGTGGCCGTGGATTTCATCCCCAGTTCATGGGCGGTGGTCATAACCTCCATCCACTGTTCCCAGGTGATTTTCAAGGGGCTGATATAATGCCTCACCCTATTGTCCAGAATCTCCGCCCCGCCGCCGGGTAAAGAATCCAATCCGGCAGCCTGAAGTCTGATTAAAACTTCTTTTAAGGATAATCCGGAGCTAATGGCCATATGCCAGATTTCCGGCGGAGAAAAAGAGTGGATATGAATATTATAACGTGATTTGATGGCCCGGAGCAAATCCACGTAATAATCTATTGAAAGCTTAGGGTGGAGCCCTCCTTGCATAAGAATCTGAGTCCCCCCGTGAGCAATGGTTTCTTCTATTTTGGAAAAAATTTCTTCATGGGACAGTATATATGCATCAAAGTGGTCTTCATTACGGAAAAAAGCGCAGAAGCGGCACTTGGTTATACACACATTAGTATAGTTGATATTACGGTCAATGACAAAGGTAACAGTTTTCTCCGGGTGCTTACGGTTTCTGATTAGATTAGCGGCCATCCCTAATGGGATGAGTTCATTGCTTTGTAGAAGGGCCACGCCCTCTTCAAGGCCCAAGCGTTCACCGTTAACTACTTTTTCTAATATGATCTCCGGTTTCATCAATTTCACCCCAGACCTGTAGTTTGACCCTTTCTTTGATATATCCGCTTTTGTAGGCAAAGTCATAATAAGTCAGCAAAGCCCGGCGATAATCTTCATCAAGTTGATAACGGATGATGGTAAAGTATTCTGCAATCAATTCTCTGGATAATATGGGGTTGCGCTGGACAGCCTTGTCCACTACCTTTTCCTGATTATTGGCTGCCCATTCTTTGGCTTCCAGGAAAGCTTTCACGACTTCATCGACTTTTTCCGGGTTTTTGTCGGCATATTTTTTGCTAATTACCCATAAGGCATATACCATGGCCTCACCGGTAAATTCTTTCCATACTTCACCTAGGTCGGTGATATAGAGATCTTGTTGATTTTCGGGTAGGGCGGCCCGGGCCGCCATGGCGTCATCACCTATTAAAAGGGCGGCATCAGCTTTTGCTAACATGGCGGACAAATCTGGAGGTTGAGTAACATAGTTAATACTATTGAGTTGGTAATAATTCTCTAGTAAAACCTTAAGCAAAACCACTGAAGTGGCAGAGGATTGAGTTAAACTTATGGTTTTATCCTCCAGTTCAGTAACGGGAACCTTACTGAACAGCAAAATGCTGTCCACTCTGCCATTGGCGGCAATGGATACATTTGGTATAATATAACAATCTTCAGCATGGCGGGCAAACTCAATTGAGGAAATTGGCGTAATATCCAATTTACCGGCTAAAAACAGCTGGTTTAACTGGGCCGGAGCGCCTTTTGTCAACTTGGCATCCAGCTGAATCTCGCCTTCTTCTAAAGCCTCATAAATAGGCAGGCAATTTAAGTAATCTACTTGACCAAGACGGAGCTTGCGCACTAAAAACCCTCCTCGACAATATTGTACAGGGTATCCCGCTCAATGGGGACTCGTCCGGCCCCTTTAATCATCTTAACCATTTCTGATTTGGTCAGACTTTGGCCGGTATCTCCTCCTGCAGCATGGGTAATCCGCTCCTCTATCACAGTTCCGTCCAGGTCATTGGCCCCAAAAGCCAAAGAAACCTGGGCCAGTTTAGGTCCAATCATGACCCAATAGGCCTTAATATGATCAAAGTTATCCAGCATCAACCGGGCTACGGCTAAAACCTTAAGATCCTCATAACCGGTGGTCCGGCTAAGGTTCAATTCTTCCAACTGGGTATTGCGGGGATGGAAGGCCAGGGGGATGAAAGTCAAAAACCCGCCTGTCCGGTCTTGAAGTTCCCTTAATTTAATCAGGTGGTCAATCCTCTCCTCCGTGGTTTCCACATGCCCGTAAAGCATGGTGGCATTGGTCCGCATGCCCAGACTGTGGGCCGCCTCCATAATCTCCAACCAACGGTCGCCGCTTATCTTTTTCTCACAAATAAGGTTACGTACCCGGGATGAAAAAATCTCCGCTCCGCCCCCCGGCATCGAGCCCAGGCCGGCGTCCTGCAAGCGCTGCAACACCTCTTTAGGGGTAAGACCGGAAGTTTCGGCGAAATAATCAATCTCCACAGCGGTAAAGGCTTGGATATGAACCCCCGGCAAAACCCGGCTCACCCTTTGCAGCATTTCTTCAAAATATTCTAAATTAAGATCCGGATGCAATCCACCCACAATATGCAGTTCTGAAATCCTTTTGCCCTGGCATTCCTTGGCCTTGGCCTCCACTTCGTCCAGAGTCATTAGGTAAGCCCCGGGATCATCAGCATCCTTCCCAAAAGCGCATAATTTGCACCTGGCTTTGCAAATGTTGGTATGGTTGATATGTTTGTTAACAATGAAATAAACGCGGTCACCGTGTTTACTTTTTCTAACCATATCGGCCATATAACCCAGCATTAATATGTCATTGGATTCCATCAACCGGATTCCATCTTCCCTGCTCAATCTCTCCCCTGCCTCAACCTTGGTCAAGATATCAGCTAAAGGATTATTCTTAAGTAGCGGTTGCATAAGTACCTCCGAGCTTGCATGTGATTTTTATTCTGCGGCTGACAGCTATTTACTCCCCTTCCCATCTCTTGTACAATTCATGTTCCAATCCAAAGACATCCAGCACACGGCCCACCATGAAATTGGCCAGGTCATCAATGGTTTGGGGGTGGTGATAAAAAGCAGGCATGGCAGGAATAATGTGAACCCCCATTTGGGCTAAGGTGAGCATATTTTGCAGATGAATCTGGTTTAAAGGGGTCTCTCTCGGTACGATCACCAACGGTCTTCTTTCTTTAAGCATTATATCAGCGGCCCGTTCTATCAAGTTTCCGGCTCTCCCCACCGCTATACCCGATAAGGTGGACATGGTACAGGGGACAATAATCATCCCTTTGGTTTTGGCAGAACCACTGGCTATTAAGGCACCAATATCTTCCCAATCAAAATACCGCAACGAAGAATCTTCCGCATCATAACCTAGTAATTGCCGCAACCGGGCTTCCTTCTCTCCGGGAGTACCTGTGAGAAGCCACCCCAACTCATAATCCAATACCCTTTGTCCGGGACCGGTAATAGTCACATAAATCCTACAGCCTACATCCTTCAAAGCCCGTAAAGTAGCCTGGGCATAAAGAGCGCCGCTGGCCCCTGTAATGGCTACAACATAAGCAGACATACCAAAAACCTCCTCCGGCTGCCCTTAAAAAAGACTGGTAGGATAAATAATCTCGGCAAGGGTGAATAAAAACATAACGACGCTCAAAATACCGTTCATATTGAAAAAAGCCGTATCCAGCCTGGATAAGTCATCGGCCCTGACCAAACTGTGTTCATAAAATAGAATCACAGTGGCTACCACTACCCCTGCCAAATAGAAAAAGCCCAATTTAAGAACTACAGCTACCAAAAATAAAAAGACGGGAACCATGGCATGAAATAAACGTGCAATCCGCAAGGCCCCAACCAGTCCAAAACGGGCCGGAATGGAATGTAAACCTTCCTTCCGGTCAAACTCATAGTCCTGACAAGCATAAATAACATCAAAACCGGCTACCCAGAAAGTTACCGCCGTCCCCAATAAAATGGCAGCCAAATCATTGGTCAAATTCAAAGTCCCGGTAATAGCCACCCAGGCCCCTACCGGGGCTAGACCGATGGAAATACCTAAAACCACATGGCATAACCAGGTAATCCTTTTCATATAAGAATAAGCTACCAGGAACAAAACCGCAATAGGCATGAGTTTTACACAAAGGGGGTTCAGTTGGCTGGCTGCAATATATAATAAAAGAAAAGATAAAATAGTATAAATCCAAACCTGATAAACCGGAATAAGCCCCTTTGGCAAAGCCCTAACCTCCGTCCGTGGATTACGGGCATCGATATGCCTATCAATTAAACGGTTTAAAGACATGGCCGCCGTCCTTGCTCCTACCATAGCTAAAGTAATCCAGATAAACTGGGCCAAACTAGGAAAGCCTCCCACAGCCAGGAAGACTCCCAGATAAGCAAAAGGCAAAGCAAAAACGGTATGCTCAAACTTAATCATTTCACTAAAAACTTTTATCCTAGTCAACCCCATAGACACCATTTCCATTCTCCCCCGAAGTCAGCTATCAGCTATCAGCTGTCAGCATTTGTGTATTCCTTATAAGAATATCTATGAACTACAAGCTATAAGCTACCAGCTACCAGCTATACCACTGCCCATTGAACTCTGGCATTATCATTTAAAACTGTACTTACCAGGTTTAATAACAACTTCTTGTTAGGACTATCTTTGAAGTTAGCCAGTTCCTGTAAAGCCTTTTCCCCGTATTCGCGGACTAGTTCTTTGTTTAACCCATGGTTTAGAAAACCATAAGCCATTCCGAAAAACATCCCGAAATTGGATGCCTTGCGAATCTCATTCTCCGGTGCTTGTCCCAGTTCCGCTCCCAACCGGCAAGCCCCGGCAAAGAGTTCAGCGGTTTCCTTCTGGATGATCTCCAGCATGGTCTCCAGAGAGTTACCCCCTGACTTTTCCCCTTTTCTTCTTTTGATAGAACCTTCGTTCATAAGACAAATGATGTCAGCCAAGGGTTTCAACATATAAACTATTTTAGCGTCACAGAGGGAAGTATAAAATTTACCATAAAGATAATCCCCGACTAACACCGGTAACTGTGAACCATCCCTTGGATCCATGGTCTCCAAGTCACCCTGACGATCCTCATCAGGTACAGCCAAATGAATATTGGAAGCCAGGTAAATCAACTGGATTATCCCAGATAAGGATATAACTTTTTCTCCGGTAAAATTATTCAACCGCGCAAAAAGGATAACTAGGGCCGGCCGAAGATACCTCTCCAATACCGGATATTCAAGATGGGCAAACCTAACAGCGCTGCCCGACCGCAATCTAAAATCTTTGGCTAGCTTATCTTCAACCATGTTTAATTCTTTGATAATCGGTTCAAACAAACCGAGGTCCATTGATGTTCCTCCTCGAAAACTTTAATAACTTATTATGTATTCGATAAAATTTTAAATATTCCTGCAACGGGAAAAAAATTGACCCTTGGAATAACAAGGGCCTGGCTCATATTTAGTTTATGTTGGTTGGTGATTTTTATACGAAACTCAGCAACCTAAACTTCCATGGGTCCTTCATTAGTTTTAAACCAATTGGGATATGCTTTAGTGAATAATCTACAAAATATTAATTGTTTATTAATTCTACCTACCTGCAATTAAGGCAAAAGTCCCACTGTGGTACATGATATAAAAACCAAGACCAATTAGTACAACTGGCACCACTACAGGGCCGACCCTTTCCACCACCCGGGCCACCCCCCGATGGGATACAAAATAGTAGGAAACAGCACACCAAACTCCGGTCATAAGGGCAAATACACCTATGTAGGTTAACAACTGGCCCAGGGTACTATTGGCAAAAAGCGGCACATAGATACCGATATTATCCCCCCCGTTGGCGAAAGTTACTACAGTGTAATAAGCGGTTTGGGGATGAAAGTAACGGTATAACAAGCCCTTTTCTTCCAAGGCGCTGGAGATCTCCTCTTTGGCTTTAACCTCCTCGGAGTCTTCCTCGTTGCCGGTAATTAACTGATATAATTTTTTTACCCCGATAATCACCGGCAGGAGCCCGATAAAGCCAATCCATGCCCGGGGCAGGAAAAATGTGCCCAGAAAACTTAGACTGCTCAAGGCCGTCAAGGCCCCAATGCCCAGGTATTGGCCAATTACCACCCGGCGCACCTCGGCCCTTGTCTTTGTTTCCGCAAAAAAAGCCACCAGGATAAGAATGTCGTCAATGTTAGTTACTGCAAATACCGTTATCCCGGTTAAGACAGTTTGCAAAAGGGTATCCATCCCGACCTCCTACTTGAAATACTCCTTCCAACGGCGGTCAACAAGGTTAACTATATCTTCCCTGGGGAATAATTCATCAGGGTACTGGGGTTTCATCCTGGCATCAATGAGGATGGGGCCACGGTATTGAATCTTGTTATGTTTTATTTCCGCATCAGCGTAAATATCATGGGCCGGGTCAAAGCGGGTGAAGACCGTCCACAAGAAAGAGGTCTGATCATGGATGGCATCAGCATCATCCACCAACACCACCATTGGCCAAGGAGCAAGCTCCTGTTGATTTCGCTTAATAATTTCCCCAGCCAAGCCCTCATCTTCCACAAAACCGGGGCCGGAAATCACCAGGCAGCCGCCACAGTAAGACTTAACCTTTTTGATACCGTAGATAGGTCCCCCTTGGTATTCCCGGGGCAATTGACGGATGGGCTCGCCCAGACCGGTCATTATGGCCTTACTGCCCTTGTTCAATTGTCGTCCGGTATAATCCAGGGTGTCCATGGAAGTATCATTGACTATGAGCAAATCCCGTGCTGGATTGAAACGGGCCAGCAGATTCTCCAGCAGTTGAGCAAAATCAGCCAAGTCTACAACCGCATCGGTGACCATCAGGAACTTGGTCAGGGTCAGCTGGCCTTCCCCCATAATGCGGAAAGCGTGGGCCATTGCTTCACGGTAGTAGCTTTCCCGCACCACGGCGGCGGCCAGGGAGTGGAAACCAGTTTCCCCATAGGTCCATAAGGACTTAACCCCTGGCATTACCACCGGGAACATGGGGGATAACAAACTCTGCAAATATTCCCCGATGAAATAATCCTCTTGACGGGGTTTGCCTACCACAGTTGCGGGATAAATGGCATCTTTGCGGCGATAAATTTTATTCACATTAAAAACAGGGAAATCATGTATCCAGGAATAATACCCATAGTGGTCGCCAAAAGGCCCTTCAGGGCGGCGTACCTTGGGTGGAACCTCACCGCACAGGGCAAATTCCGCTTCGGCAATCAGGGCATGGGGGTGTCCCTCTACCTCCACCCGGTTGAGCTTTCCACCCATAAGGAAGGAAGTAAAAATTAATTCAGGCAGCATTTCCGGCACCGGCGCAATGGCGCTCAAAATCAAGGCCGGGGGACCGCCCAAAAACACCGTAACCGGCAGGGCTTGGCCCCTCTGCTCCGCTTCATAATGATGAAACCCGCCGCCTTTATGGATCTGCCAGTGCATCCCGGTCTGATTTTCCGAAAATATTTGCATCCGGTACATACCCAGATTGTGTTCTTTAGTCACAGGGTGTTCCGTATACACCAAAGGCAAGGTGACGAAGGGACCGCCATCCTCCTGCCAACCGGTTAACGCAGGTAATTGGTGTAAATTGACGGCAGAATCCTTGTATTCCAAAACAGGGGCCTTGCCAGGGCCGACCTTTTTCAAACCCGCTTTGGCAAATTCCAGCAGCCAGTGTCTCTCCGCCCAGAGGGCAGAAGCCTTGGGGGGCAGTAATTTATCCAAAGACGTCACCGCTTTGCGCACTAACTCCTCCGGCTTGGGACCCACCGACATATCCACCCGCCGCCTAGTCCCAAAAAGATTGGTCACCACCGGAAAAGCGCTGCCCTTAACTTTAGTAAAAAGCAGGGCCGGCCCCTCTTCATCAATTATCCGGCGGTGAATCTCCGGAATCTCCAGACAAGGATCCACTTCTGCAGTTATTTCTACAATATCCTTCTCGTTCTTCAGTTGTTGGATAAAACTCCGCAAATTAGTATGCATTTAACACCTCAGTTATTTAGTCATCATATATATTCTACACAGAAGTGGTACTTTACGCAAACGCAAGCCTTGCAAATTCCCTCCTGTGGTATTGCAAGGCTAACACTATTCATTGGATTTTAGGTTAATCTTTCTTTGATAACCATACTTATTAAAGGGGCGGAACCGAATATCATCATGGTGGCTGCCGCTACAATACCTGAGTCATTGAAAACTAAAGCAACAATACTACCCACTGTAACACCCACAAACCCGATGTAGAGAATGCTAAACTTATTCTGTAAAACCTTCATAACCCCTACCGGGCGATAGAACAAAATGGCTAGAACTATGATACTGGTGATAAAAACCCGGCTCCACATGGTGTATTTAATTAGCCTAAAGTTTATCTCCAATTTGCGGATGATGATGTCAGCAGCCCCTTTCATCCCTTCCTGCCACCCACCCCGGATCAGTTCCGAAGCGGTTCGCCCTATATGACTCTGGGCTTCGGGACTACGAGAAAAATCATAGATGATAAAGGTCAAAAGTACAATAAAAATACCTGATACCAAGCCTGCCACCATTCTTATGCTGGGTTTAATTCCAAATAAAAGGAGCATTGTGATACCGAATCCTGCCAAGGCCGCTATAGTACCTCCTACATTAGTACCCAGATTGGGAGCAGCTAAGACATATATTATCAAAATGAAAAAAACTGTTGCTGCAATCTTACCTGAAAAAACTAACTTTTTATCATTAAAACGCTGTAACAAACCGGTGACGCCGATGATGGCCGCCCCAATGAGGACCCCCATATATTCATTACCAATACCATAGTAGCGAGCGCCCTCCATGGCATCATAGCCCAGTACTGAACCTTGGATTAGCTTAAAGCCGGTCAGAGTATCACCAAGAATTACAGTCACTGTTGCCAGGCAAAGGATTATATAAGGATATAATTCATGGTTACCGCCTAGCTTGAGACTGATCCAAACCATCAAAGAGGATAAAACTACTGTAAATAATATTGAGATCCATACAGTAGGCTGGGGTAACAAAGTCAATAGCAAAAACACCATAGGTACAGCCATTAACCAGAGTAGCACCGGGGTCATGAACCTTGGTTGTGGCTTTCGCCAAAAGACAGTGACCATGGCCAGAATCAGGACGATGATTTGCACCAGTACATATCCTTTAACCAAAATAGGCCTAGCTAGGTGGGTAAAAGCAGCCTTCTCACTCATTTGTACAAGATGAGCCACGGTAAGGTTGACAGCCATACCCTCCATAGGGCGGCCCATGATGTTGGGGTTGGGCGGAAGACCCAGGTAATCTATGATTGTAGCGGCAATATCAAGATTACTCACTATTCCTTCCCTTTTAGTAGTACCTGATGTCAAGATCCCCGGTCCCATGCCGTGACCTGCCATGATAACAGGGGTCAACCAAAGGTGCTCATTAAGATTCCGTTTAGTTGGAGTCGGGGTAATTATTATTAACCGGTCCCGTGACCAGTCCAGTTCTTTAATGACCTTGCCAATAAAGCGGTCTGCTTCTAGCAGGGTTTTTTTTCTTTGACTGTGTAGAACCTTGCCGAGAATCTCCTCGGAACTTTCCTCTACCCTAGCGGTATCCCCAGTTTCGATAACTATTAGTTGGGCCAAGTCTTTGTATTTTCGAAACTTGTTAAGAACAGCCCGATAATCAGTACGGGCGCCGGTAACAGCATTGATGTCCTCC
>JAJZSN010000097.1 GCA_021849745.1 Bacillota bacterium
TTCCGGTTTCCAGCCCAGGAGCTTTTCTGCCTTGGTATTATCTGCCCATAAGCGATCCACCTCGCTTTTTGCCGGGCGCAGCCGTATTTTTTCGGGCTGGATTTCTATCTTGACCTGCATTATTTCGGCGATAAGCTCAGCCAATTCTCCGATAGATATCTCATAATTGTTGCCAATATTAATCACGTTTCCGACAGCAGCATCTACTTCCGCTACAGAGATAAAGCCCTTTACGGTATCTTTAACATAGTTAAAATCCCGGATGGGGTGAGTGGAGCCCAGCTTAATTTTGTGTTGCCCGCTGGCAATCTGAGTTATTACAGCAGGGATGACTGCCCGTGCCGATTGGCGGGGGCCGTATGTATTAAAGGGGCGGATGATGGCAACAGGGGTATCGAAAGAGTTATAAAAGGCTAGGGCCATTTGATCAGCGGCTATCTTGGTGGCTGAATAGGGGGACTGTCCCTGCAGAGGGTGCTCCTCATTTATGGGGGTAAATCTGGCGGTACCATATACTTCACTGGTGGACGTATGGACGACTTTTTCTATTCCCAGCTTGCGAGCGGCTTGTAAAATATTTAAGGTACCTTTGATATTGGTATCTATGTAAGTGTCCGGAGAATGGTAGGAATAGGGGATAGCAATCAAAGCAGCCAGGTGCATTACTACGTCGCACCCTTTCATAGCTTCGTAAACCCCGTGGGGATCCCGAATATCTCCGAAAAATATATCCAAATTATCCTGCAGAGACTTGGGTGTATCATCCAGCCATCCCCAAGAATTAAATGAATTGTATAGAACGAAAGCGCACACGTTGTAGCCCAATCTCAGCAGTTCTTCCGTCAGATGTGAACCGATAAAGCCGTCGGCTCCGGTAACCAGGATTTTTCTGTTGCGCAGATCCATCCCCTCAGCCTCCTCCAGAAATTTAGCTTTAGTATATGTTTATGCTAATTCTGTTTAATGGTTCCACATGGTAATGTAATAAGCCCAAATCCCCGTCATAGGCAAAGATTTGGGCAAAAGGTTGTCCCAATCAGTCTTTTTAACACTTTTGGGACAGTCCCTTTATTTTTGGCCTTGATACCAGATGGAAAGTCTGGTGGGGCGGTTTGGGATTAAGGAACGGTAATGAACTCTGGCATAGTGGAGGAAATAATTGGCTACCAGGACAGCATGACCTTGGGGAGGAATGGTAATTACCGGTGCGCCGTCATTTAGCCAGTAGCCTTTGCCGGGACTTATCTCAAGACCTACTTCGGCCGAGTTGCGGCGGCCATGATTGATGACTAAAAAGGTGGCCCTACTCATTTCGGATACATCCCAGGCCTGGCTATACTTATTCGAATTAGCTGTAATTAAATCCGATTGTAACAGGCTGGTGAATTTCCGGCTGGAGACAATCTTGATAACATGGGTCTGGGGGGAGGGTTTCTTTTTTGGGGAAGGCTTTTTTTGGCGAGCCTTGGTAGGATTGGTCATTATCATCACCCTATGTAGAGTTTAAAGGTACCCGAAGGACTCCTTTTATTGTTGTATCTGGAAGAAGATAGCCAGGTGACGGCGCTGGCGGCTTGGTAGACGATCCGGGCGTATTTCAGTGAACTGCCGAGATTATAGCTGTATATCGTTTGATTAAGGGTTACTTGTTCGAAGCTCTAGGGTGGTAAAGCTTAATTACCTGTTTAACCTGCTGCAACGAATTAGTTCTCACTAAAGGATATGTTTTTCTAAGAGATTTGGTTTTAGTTTTATTTCAATATACATATAAATACTTAGCTACCGATGGTTCATCTACTATAGCTAGGCAATATGACGCTAAGTTGTTCTTCAGAGGGTTAGTTGGCCGACCAGATCATTCAGTCTAACTGAAACAAATCAACGATAAATAAAAATAAAAGAAAAATCCTGCAAATACCTTTATTTAGCAGGATTTCTTCCTTTTAGTGTCGAATAAATCTGGTTATACCCAGTAGAAAGGAAGAAGCTTAGATGCAGGTGATTTCCAGGAAAATGGTCAAAAAGGCTTCTCCACGCACCCAAGCCGTATTTCTTCTGGCGTTGCTCTTCATAACTGTGGTGGCTTTCCTGGCTTGGTGGGGAATTGGGCTGGTAAAAAACGCAGTTCTCACGGGTCTTGTGAATACCATTAACATCCAGCAAGGGATTTTGGAAGGGAAAACTCCGGTAGAAGGTTTTATTTTTAGAAATGAAACCCCAGTTATAACCCCGGTTGGGGGAATAGTAGAGTTCTTGGTTCCTGATGGTGAACGGGTTCGGGTCGGTAAACCAGTAGCTGAAATTACCGTTCCGGCCCTGGATAATGTTGCCGGTTCCAAAGTAGTGACCGTTAGGGCCCCGTTGGCAGGGGTTGTTTCTTACCGTATTGATGGCCTGGAAGAGATTTACAACCCTGAAAATATGGCTAAATTGCCCTTGGAAAAGGTGACGGGACGATACCAACCACAGGATTTGGAAGATGATAAAGGGGAAACCAAGGTGGAAAGGGGTCAGGTGATTTTTAAGTTAATCAATAACCATAAACCTGGCTATATCTACTTAAGAGTTCCTAAGGCAGAAAATAAAGACGATATTTTAGCAGAGGGTAATGAAATCAATTTATATCTGAATGTAAAGGACAAATCCAGAACGCCTTTTCTAGTAAAGAACATTGTTTACGATAAAGATTATTTACGAATGATAGTGGGAATAAATAACCTACCCATGGAATTGTATCAAAGCCGTAAGATTAAGGCCCAACTGGTAACCGGCCGCTATCCCGGTTATCTTATCCCGCAACAGGCTCTAGTCAAAAAGAAGGGTCAACCGGGAATTTATTTGGTTTACAAAGGGGCTGTGGTTTGGGAACCTGTTGAGATTAAAGGTGAAGTAAATCAAGATTTGGCCATTCAAGCAGACCTAAAAAAGCTTCCCGCAAAAACCCCAAGCCGACTTGCGCCCAATGCCATTGTGGTGATTAATCCGGGTTATGTTGAAGAAGGACAAAGGGTGGATTGAGCTATCAGCTGTCAGGTATCAGCTCTTCAAGAAAGTTTTGTAAGGAATTTTAACTGAACTGGGGGTGGGAGCCTGTGGATGATGGGGTTTTGAGCAATCTCAGGGAGGTTCGGGAAGAGATTGAAGGGGTTGCCCGTGAAGTGGGGCGGAATCCGGCTGAGGTGCAGTTGGTGGCTGTGACCAAGACGGTGGCCATAGATAAAATAGTTCCTGTGGTTCAAGCAGGTGTCAACCACTTAGGGGAAAACAGGGTTCAGGAGTTGGTGGACAAACATCCTCACTTTTCCGGCGCTAAGTGGCACTTGATTGGGCATCTGCAGACCAATAAGGTTAAGTACATAAAGGACAAAGTTTATCTTATTCATTCCCTGGACCGCTGGCCGTTAGCCGAGGAGTTGAATAAACGGGCTTATACAGGTGAAACAATTGACCCCTTTAATGTTTTAATCCAGGTAAATATATCTGGAGAAGAGACTAAGTATGGTTTAGAGCCTAGTCAGGTTATAGATTTCATAAAGGAAGTGGCTGCTTTACCAGGCTTGAGGATTCAGGGTCTGATGACCATGGCTCCTTACGAAACTGACCCCGAAAGGGTTAGGCCGGTCTTCAGGGAACTACGGCTTCTAGCGGGGCAGATTGCCAAAGAAGCTATACCCGGTGTAACTATGCAGCACCTATCCATGGGAATGTCCAATGATTTCCCGGTAGCCATCCAGGAAGGGGCTACCTTTGTCCGGGTGGGCAGCAGAGTATTTGGAGAGAGGACGTAAAAGAAGGGATTAGGTTTCAGGGGTAAGGGGCTAGGGAAAATATTTTTCTTTTCTTAACCCTAACCCCTAACCCCTGACCGTACAGAATACCCCACAGTACCCCTGACCGAAAGAAATACCCCATAGCGCAAAAAGGAGGAATGATAAAATGGCTAAAGTGATGGATAAGTTTCTTGGCTTCATGGGATTTAATGATGAGGAAGAGATAATTGAAGAAGAATATTTAGAGGATGACGAAAGGGAAGTGGATGAGGTTTCCTATAAAAAGAAGCGGGGACAGGTGGTTAGTATCCATTCCCAGAAGCAGGTGAAGGTTGTGGTCATGGAACCCAAAACCTATGACGATGTCCAGGCCATTGCCGATAATCTCAAAAACCGCAAATCCGTGGTGGTTAACCTGGAAAATGCCGATAAAGAGTTGGCTAAACGGGTGGTTGATTTTGTAAGCGGCGCTGTTTACGCTTTGAACGGCAGTTCCCAGAAGGTGGGTAACGGAATTTTCCTTTTTGCCCCCAGTAATGTGGACATTTCTTCGGTTATAGGAAATGATGATGTAAGAGATAAAGCCTTTTTCACCTGGGTTCGCTAATTGCGGGAGGAAGGAAAAATGTCGCTACAAGGAAAGAAGATTGGTTTTATCGGGGCCGGGGCCATGGCTGAAGCTTTGCTTACTGGTATTGTCAAAGCCGGGCTTACCCAACCGGAAAACCTTTGTGCCAGTGATGTCAGTCAAGAACGTTTAGCTCATCTAACCGATAAACTGGGTGTAAGAAAGGTTGAATCCAATAATCAGCTGTCTACGGAAAGCGAGATAATCATTTTGGCGGTGAAACCCCAGGTGGTTTCCGGGGTTTTGGAGGATATCCGGCAAGTGGTTAAACCAGGACAGGTGGTGGTATCCATCGCTGCCGGTATAACCATCTCCACCATGGAAGCAATTTTAGGTCAACCCGTGGCAGTGGTAAGGGTAATGCCCAATACCCCTTGTCTGGTGGGGGCAGGGGCTTCGGCCCTGGCTTTAGGTACCCATGCCGGTTTTGCTGAAGAGTCCGCTGTATCCGCTATTCTGGGAGCAGTGGGCAAGGTGGTTACCATCAAAGAGAACCTGCTGGACAGCGTCACCGGGTTAAGCGGCAGCGGCCCGGCTTATATGTACGTTATTTTGGAAGCCTTTGCCGATGCAGGGGTGAAGGTTGGCCTCCCCCGGGATGTGGCCCTGACCCTGGCGGCCCAGACCATGCTGGGAGCGGCCAAAATGGTGTTGGAAACCGGGGAACATCCTGGCAAACTGAAAGATATGGTAACCACCCCAGGTGGAACCACCATCAACGGTTTATACGCCCTGGAAAAAGGTAATCTCCGTTATACCCTTATGAAGGCGGTTAAGAAAGCTGCCGAAAGGTCGGCAGAGATGAGTAAGCAGGTTTAGCGTTGCATTAGAATTGAGGTGTATTCATGTCAGATATAATAGGCGTAGTAAATTTGTTTTTTCAAATTCTGTGGTGGCTGGTAATTGCCAGGATTCTTTTGAGCTGGCTTCCCAATCCGCCCCACAACCAATTGATAAAGTTTATCTATCAGGCTACAGACCCAATTCTGGTGCCATTTCAGCGGCTCATACCTCCCATCGGTATGATTGACATTTCACCCATGGTAGCTTTATTTGCTTTAGAACTGGTGAGAAAATTGGTCATTAGTTTACTTGCCGGGAGCTTCTGATGCTTAACAAACAGAAACTCCTTTCTCATTTAATAAACCAAGAGGATAAGCTGGTAATGGCCAAGGTATTGGATAAAGCTGAGGAAGTTTTGAGGAACCATCAAGCCAGGAGCACCGATTTCCTTGATCCTTCCCAGCAGGAATTGGCCCAGGGGATTTTAAATGGGTTACCTGAATTTAATTATCTTCTAACAGGGGGCTTCCCCCAATGTGAACGCCGGAAGGTGATCCTTTGCCCGGACTATTTGGAACCTGGGGACATGGACCATGGTCTGGTTTTTTTAAAAATCACCGGAAACTTCAAGTTTCAACAAGTGTCACACCGGGATTATCTTGGCTCCCTCCTGGGCTTGGGTATAAAGCGAGAAAAAATAGGGGATTTGTTCCTCTTTGATCAGGGTTGTTATGCTATTGTGGATAACGAGGTTGCCTCATATATTATAAATAACCTGACCCAGGTTCACCGGGTTGGGGTGAAGGTTAGCCCGGTCGGTCAGGACCAAGTAGAACTACCGGCAGAAGAGGTTAAGGAAAGCCGGACAACCCTTTCTTCCTTGCGGTTGGATACTGTGGCCTGTGCCGGTTTCGGTGTTTCCCGGAGCCAGATGGCCAGGGAAATTGAGGCCGAAAAAGTCAAACTCAATTGGGTGGTCAACAGTCGCAAGGAATACCCGGTGAAGGAAGGGGATATAATCTCCATAAGAGGCCGGGGCCGTCTGGAAGTAGCTGAAATAGGTGGAAAAACCAGAAAAGAGAGGATTGTGGTTGTTCTTAGGCGTTATTTGTAATATAAAAGGAGGAATGCTTCCATGGTCATGACCCCACTGGAGCTTAAAGAACATGAGTTTAAAAAAGCCTTTCGCGGTTACGCCGAAGAAGAAGTGGATGATTTTCTGGAACGGGTGATTAAGGATTACGAAGATTTATATAGAGAAAATTTAAGTCTCAAAGAACAAATTGAGCTAAAAGAAGGTAATATCGGGCAATACAGAAACCTGGAAGAAACCTTGAAAAGCACTTTGGTTGTTGCTCAGCAGACGGCCCAGGACCTGCGTTTCAATGCTGAACGGGAAGTGGAGGTAATCAAGGCCAGCGCCCACAAGGATGCGGCCACCCTGATTAAAGAATCTCAACTTAAGGCGGAGGAGATTATCAATCAAGCCAGGGAAGAGGCCCGGGCCATCATAAGGGAGTATGAAGATGTTCAGAAACGGACCCAGATTCTTAAGGTGAAGCTCCGTTCTTTTCTGAAAGCCCAATTGGAACTGGTGGATGAGGCAGCGGCAACCATTATGGATGATGAGGGGGAATAAAAGGGTAAGTGATGGTTGATATCAAGGAATATCCTAGCGGTGTGACCTTCAAGGTCAGGGTTCAGCCCCGGGCCGCCAAAAACCAGCTGGCCGGGGTGTACGAGGATGCCGTGAAGGTAAGGTTGACCGCACCCCCGGTGGACGGGGAAGCCAATGAGGCCTTGCTTGAATTCCTGGCCAAGGTGTTGGGAGTAGCCAAAAGCCAGGTGGAATTGGTTTCGGGACATACCGGGAGGAACAAGGTGGTCAGGGTATCGGGGATTACCCTTGGGGAGGCCAGGGAAAAGCTAGGGGTCAGGGGTTAGGTTCTGGATATATCATGATAGTTGTTTGTGGTTGATAAAGTTCGGTTTGAAGGCTAATGAAGTTCTTGGTTATTTTTAAAAGTATACGGAGGTTTCATGAAGAAGATAAAAACTTATTCTAATGCCGGGTTATCGGTTTCCGACTTGGCTTTGGTCAAAGAAAAAGTATCTACTGCCATGGCTGAATATCCCGTTAGACTGGTTTATTTATTTGGTTCTTACGGCAGGTCTTTAAAAGGCGGGCGGGTTACCAAGTTCAGCGATTTTGATTTGGCCGTTCTCCTTGCAGATGAAATCGATGCTGATACTGTGGTAGATACTAAACTGGATTTGATTGACCTATTTATCAGGGTATTTTCCAGAGACGATATCGATCTGACCTTAATTAACCGGGCTGACTATATTCTTCGACGTGAAATCCTTACTTCAGGGTGCTTACTTTTTGCCCGTTCACCCAAAGAACGTATAGATTTTGAAATAACCACCCGCAGGGATTATTTTGATATGAAATTCATGCGTGATTTCTACCGGAAAAATTTTATTGAAAAAGTTAAAAGGAGTGGGGGCGATGGTCAACCCTGACAAAATCCAGAAGCGGCTAGCCAAACTTAAAGAATATGTTGGTTTTCTTCAAGACTTGGCTAAAACTGATCAGGCTGAATTCCTAAAGAATCATGTAATCCATACTGCTGCAGAACGGGATTTACAGCTGGCTATCGAGTGTGTTCTGGACATCGGTAATCATGTTATCGCTGAGTTTGGTTACCGAGAACCTGAAAACTATCGTGAAATCATTACCATTCTTGGGGAGGAAAAAATTCTGCCTGATGATTTTGCAGAGGAATTTGCAAAAGTGGCCGGTTTTAGAAATATTTTGGTTCATGATTATTTATCTGTTGACAGAGCAGTTGTGTATAACCACATGCGAAATAAACTGCACGATTTCGAGAGGTTTATCGAATATATAGTAAAAGCTTTATTCTAAACCCTTTGTGTCTAAACCTTTTGTTGACGAAAAAAGCCAAATTGTATATAATAATATGGAATATCGCTAATAACCATGATTGGGACCATCCCTAAGGTCGGCGGTGGCAGAGATCCCGGGTCAGGTGAAAGCCGGGAACCAAGGCGTAGGGAGACATCACCCAGGAGTTGTGGGCTGAAAGGTTTAACTGATTAAGCTCAACCGGGTCTGCCCGTTACAGCAGCAAGAGCGCAGTCTTAGCTGTTAGCTTATGCTGGTAGCTGGTAGCTTGAAGGACATTCTAAAGGGTCTTGGAGACATGAGAATGCTTTGACGCTACGAGCTATAAGCTATAAGCTGTAAGCTTGCTGAAGCATGGGTGGTACCACGGGAATAATACCTCTCGTCCCATATTTGGGATGAGGGGGTTTTTTTTAGCTGATAGCTTGTAGCTTATAGCTGGTAGCCTTGAAAGATACGCTTAAGGGTTGCCTTAAAGGATTGACATTCAAGCTACAAGCTATCAGCTATCAGCTATACGAGGAGGAATACAAGTGGAAAAACAAGATTACGGCAAAACCCTTAACCTGCCCCAGACCGAGTTTCCCATGCGGGGTAACTTGCCCCAGCGGGAGCCGGAGGTTTTGGAATTCTGGGAAAAAGATGATATCTACCACAAGGTAGCAGGGAAAAACCAGGGTAAACCCAAGTTTATTCTTCATGACGGCCCGCCCTATGCCAACGGGGATATCCACATGGGTCACACCCTGAATAAAGTATTGAAAGACATTATCATCAAATTCAAATCCATGGACGGCTTCGATGCTCCCTATGTCCCCGGTTGGGATACCCATGGTTTGCCCATCGAGCAGCAGGCCATTAAGGCCCTGGGGATTAACCGTCATGCGGTGAGCGCTGTAGAATTCCGTAACAAGTGTAAGGAATACGCCCTGAAATACGTGGAAATCCAGAAACAAGGCTTTAAGCGTCTGGGTGTCCGGGGCGACTGGGATAATCCCTATCTCACTCTGCAACCTCACTTTGAGGCCAAGCAGATTGAAGTCTTCGGGGAAATGGCTAAAAGGGGGTATATTTATAAGGGGTTAAAGCCTGTTTACTGGTGTGCCTCTTGCGAAACCGCCCTGGCCGAGGCCGAGGTAGAATATGCCGATAAAAAATCTCATTCCATCTATGTGAAGTTCGCCGTTAAAGACGGCAAAGGGCTGTTGCCGGAAAAAGACACCTTTGTGGTTATCTGGACCACCACTCCCTGGACCCTGCCTGCCAACGTGGCCATTTGCCTGCACCCTGATTTTGAGTACGTACTGGTGAAAACCGAGACCGGGAACCTGGTATTGGCCAAGGAGTTGGTGGAAACCTTTGTTCAGGCGGTGGGCTTGGGTGAGTATGAAGTTACCGGCAGCTTTAAAGGCACAGATTTGGAATATGTGGTTTGCCAACATCCTTTTATGAACCGGGATTCTGTACTCATTTTAGGGGAACACGTCACCCTAGAGGCCGGTACCGGATGTGTTCATACAGCCCCTGGCCACGGCCAGGAGGATTTTGAAATTGGGCTCAAATACAACCTGCCTGTTATCAATCCTGTTGACAACAAAGGCCGCTTTACCGAAGAAGCCGGGAAGTTCAAAGGGATGTTAACCAGCGATGAAGGTAATAAGGCGGTTATCCATGAACTTGAGAACCTAGGGGCGCTGGTGAAGCATAGTTCCCTCAAGCACCAGTATCCTCACTGCTGGCGCTGTAAGCACCCCATCCTCTTCCGGGCCACCGAGCAGTGGTTTGCCTCCATTGACGGTTTTCGGAAAGAGGCCCTTCAGGCCATCAAAGAGGTGGAATGGATTCCCGCCTGGGGTGAGGATCGTATCCATAACATGATTGCCGACCGGGGCGACTGGTGTATCTCCCGTCAGCGAACCTGGGGTGTGCCTATCCCCATCTTCTACTGTGAGGATTGCAACAAGGAAATCATCAACGACGAGACCATTAAGCATATTTCCAGCCTCTTTAAGGAGCATGGTTCCGATATCTGGTTTGCCAAAGAAGCCGCTGAACTGGTTCCAGCCGGACTCAAGTGTCCCCAGTGCGGTAGCGGCAGTTTCCGCAAGGAAACCGACATTATGGACGTTTGGTTTGATTCCGGCTCCAGCCACGCAGCGGTTCTGGAACAACCGGAATACTGGCCTGACTTAAGCTGGCCGGCCGACATGTACTTGGAAGGGAGCGATCAGCACCGGGGTTGGTTTAACTCGTCCCTTTGTACGGCCGTGGCCACCAAGGGCAAGGCCCCCTATAAGAGTGTACTGACCCATGGTTTCCTTGTGGATGAACAGGGCCGCAAGATGTCCAAATCCCTGGGCAACGGTATCGATCCCCAGGATATCATCAAACAGATGGGGGCCGATATCCTACGCCTGTGGGTATCTTCTGCCGACTACCGCAGTGATGTGGCGGCTTCCCCCAATATCATGAAACAGATGACCGAAGCCTACCGGAAGATCCGTAACACCATCAGGTACCTGCTGGGTAACTTCTATGACTTCAATCCTGCCAAAAATAAGGTAGCTTATAATGACCTGTTGGAGATTGATAAATGGGCCTTGCTCAAGCTTCACAAGCTGGTCAAACGGGTGCTGACCGCTTACCGTAACTATGAATTCCATGTGGTCTATCATGCCGTCCACAATTTCTGTGCGGTGGAAATGAGCGCCCTCTATATGGATATCAGTAAGGACCGGTTGTATACTTCCAAACCTGAAGCTGTTGAGAGGCGGGCGGTCCAGACGGTGATGTATGAAATCTCCCTGGCCCTGGTGAAATTGTTGGCTCCTGTCCTTTCATATACTGCCGAAGAAATCTGGAAATACCTGCCCAAAGAGGATGAAGCCATTTTCAGCGTCCAGTTGACCGATATGCCGGAGGTCAAGGAAGAGTATCTTGATGTTGAACTGGAGGCTGAGTGGGATCGTCTCCTGGCCGTCCGGGATGAAGTAACCAAGGTCTTGGAGGCAGCCAGGCGGGATAAGGTCATCGGCCACTCTTTGGATGCCGTGGTTGACCTTTATGTGGAACAGGATTTATATGATTTCCTGGCTCCTATGGCTAACGAACTGGCCACCATCTTCATCGTCTCCCTGGTCAACCTGCATAAACCGGGTACTGCGGCCCCGGCCGAGGCGACGGAAGCCGCCGAGGTGGCCGGGCTGGAAGTGAGAGCGGCCCAAGCCCCTGGAGCCAAGTGTGACCGCTGCTGGATGTATAGCGAAACAGTTGGCCACCATCAGGTCCACACCACTCTCTGCACCCGCTGCGCCACAGTTCTTGCAGACTAAAGAACCAACCCCGCCCGGCTAACCCTTTCTAATTTATGATGTCAAGTTCGTGGCTTTCGGAGCTGAAGAAGCCG
>JAJZSN010000008.1:0-12890 GCA_021849745.1 Bacillota bacterium
GATTGAGGGGTTGCAGGCTGACCAAGGGGGCAGGGAAAAGGGCAGGTTATACCTGTGCGCCACTCCTATAGGCAACCTGGAAGATATTACTTTGCGGGTTTTGCGGGTGTTGAAGGAAGTGGATCTCATTGCTGCCGAGGATACCAGACATACCAGGAAACTACTGACCCATTTTGATATTCATACTCCTTTGACCAGCTATCACCAGCATAACGAGGCGGCTAAGAGTAACCGGCTGGTGGAGGATTTGCTGGCGGGAAAACAGGTGGCCTTGGTTTCCGACGCCGGGATGCCGGGGATTTCCGATCCGGGGTATTACCTGATTAGGGCGGCCCTGGAAGCCGGGATTGAGGTGATACCGCTGCCAGGGCCGTCGGCGGCGCTAACGGCCCTGGTGGTCTCCGGGTTAAGTACCGACAGGTTTGCTTTCGAGGGATTTCTGCCCGGCAAAAAGAAAGAGCGGCAGTTAAGGCTATCCCGTTTAGCCGAGGAAGATAGGACCATAATTTTCTACGAAGCGCCCCACCGTTTGACGGCCTGTCTTTCCGATCTGGCCGCAGCCTGGGGGGAAAGACAAGCAGCAGTGGTCAGGGAACTGACCAAAATCCACGAAGAAGCGGTAAGAGGGCCGCTAAGCAGGGTGCTGGCCCATTTTCAGGAGAATCCCCCCAAAGGGGAGTTTGTCATCGTGGTGGAGGGCGCCGGGGAGGATGTCCAAAAGAAGCAGGAAGCTTGGGAAGGGGTATCTCTGGAAGAACACCTTAGGAAGGTTATGGCGACAGGATTAACTAAAAAGGAGGCCATCAAAGAGGTGGCCTCACAACGGGGTCTTTCTAAACGGGAAGTTTATAAGTTAGCGGTGGAATTGGATTGAAATATCAAAGGGGGGACGATAGTCCCCCCTTCGTATGTACTCAGATTAAACTGCTTGGCTGGCGTGAACGCCCATGGCTGCAGCACATTCACGGCAAACGTTTTTACCCTTGAAATGGGTTACGTTAGCGGCATTGCCACAGAAAACGCAAGCTGGTTCATATTTTTTCAAAATGATTTTTTCACTATCCACGTAGATTTCTAGGGCATCTTTTTCATCTATGCCCAAAGTTCTCCGCAGTTCGATAGGAATAACCACCCTTCCGAGCTCGTCCACTTTACGTACGATACCAGTTGATTTCATGTTACTTCCCCTCTCCTTTTTACAAGATTCGACAATATGTTACACCCTTATGATAACAACATTTCCAGTAAAAGTCAACCCCTTTTTAAAAAAAATTTTGCATTTTTTGTATAAAATTTATTTCCTTAGGGAATACTTGACAGAAGTATATTTTTTGAAGTATTATCATATCTAAGCATAAACTTCTAAAAGTGATGAAGGGAAGAGTAGGTACAAAGGTCCTGTTTCAGAGAGCGGGGTTAGGTGCAAGCCCGTCAGGAATGATGTACTGAAGATGGCCCCGGAACCGTGAGTCTGAACCCAAGTAGGACCCACCGGGTAAGCCCGTTATAGCTCAAGAGTGCTGAGCTGCATAAAGGCCAGCGCCGGTATTTGGTTGGCAGTCATAAAAGCTAGGATATTAACCAGGCTGACGACTGACGACTGACGACTGACGACTGACGACTGACCCCCAAGACAGCCCAGAAATCAGGGTGGTACCACGAAGGAGTTCTCCTCGTCCCTACAGGATGAGGAGATTATTTTTTTTAAGGAGGAATAGAAGATGAGTAAACCGTCCTTTTATATCAGCACCCCTATCTATTACCCCAACGCCAGTCCTCATATCGGCCACACCTATACCACGGTGGCCGCCGATGCTATTGCCAGGTACAAACGATTGACCGGATATAATGTCTGGTTCCTTACAGGTACTGATGAACACGGCCAGAAAATTGAGCGGACGGCTAAGGCCCAGAACCAGCAACCCATTGAATATGTTGACCCCATAGTAGAAGGATTTAAGCGCCTATGGAAAACCCTTGAGATTAACTATGACGATTTTATCAGGACCACCGAACCCCGTCATAAAGAGGTGGTGCAATACATTTTCAAAAAGATTTATGAAAAAGGGGACATCTATAAATCAGAATACCAGGGGTGGTACTGCACTCCTTGCGAAACCTTCTGGACCGAGCGTCAGTTGGTGGAAAATAATTGCCCTGACTGCGGCCGTCCGGTAGAATTAGTGAAAGAAGAAAGCTTTTTCTTCAAGATGTCGAAATACGCTGAACGTTTGCTAAAACATATTGAAGATAACCCTGATTTTATTCAACCCGTTTCCCGGCGTAATGAAATGGTTAGTTTCATTAAAAGTGGCCTTGAGGACTTGTGTGTCTCCCGGACTACTTTTGATTGGGGTATTCCTGTTCCCATCAATGAAAAACATGTTATTTACGTATGGTTTGACGCTTTAACCAATTATATCTCCGCTTTGGGCTACAGTACGGAAAATGATGAGAAGTTTAAAACCTACTGGCCCTGTGATGTTCACCTGGTAGGTAAAGATATCGTACGTTTCCATACTGTTATCTGGCCAATTATTCTAATGGCAGCAGAGATTGAACTGCCCAAAAAGGTAATGGGTCACGGCTGGGTTCTGTTAGAAGGGGGGAAGATGTCCAAGTCCAAGGGCAATGTCATCGATCCTCACCTTCTGGTGGACAAATATGGGGTGGACGCTATCAGGTACTACCTATTAAGGGAACTGCCCTTTGGTTCCGACGGTTATTATTCGGAGGAGTCTTTGATTCAGAGGATAAATTCCGATTTGGCCAATGATCTGGGTAATCTGGTAAGCCGGACGGTGGCTATGGTGGAAAAGTACTTTGATGGAGTACTGCCGGGACCCCAGGGCCAGGAGGAGGCCCTGGATACCGATCTGCGGGAAGTGGCGGGGAAGACGCTGGAAGATTATAAAGAGTTGATGGAAAAACTTGATCTAAGCAATGCTCTGTCTGTGGTTTGGCGTTTGGTCAGCCGTAGTAATAAATATATTGATGAAAACGTGCCCTGGGCCCTGGCCAAGGATGAAAACCAGCGGGGCAGGCTGGGAACCGTTTTATACAACCTTACCGAGGTTATCAGGATTATTACCATTCTGGTAAGTCCTGCTATGCCTTTGCTGCCGCCAAAGGTCTGGGAACAATTGGGTTTAACCCAAAACCAGGAGGTTCAAACTTGGGAATCTGTCAGTACCTGGGGTCAGATTCCCCAAGGGACAAAAGTGCAAAAAGGACCGGCTTTGTTCCCCAGGATTGAGGAGGGCAAAACGGAGGCCAAAGATGTAACCCCGCCGGCACCCAGTCAGGAGAAGGCTGAGGAAAAAGAGACGGGGGAAGAAAAGTATATCACCATTGATGAGTTTGCCCGGGTTGATTTAAGGGTGGCCGAGGTAATCAGTGCCGAAAAGGTGGAAAAGGCCGATAAGTTGCTGAAGCTGGAACTTAAGGTAGGGGATGAAATCCGTACCGTGGTTTCCGGTATTGCTTTACACTATTCTCCTGAGGAAATGGTGGGTAAAAAAGTGGCGCTGGTTGCCAACCTGAAACCCACCAAACTACGGGGAATCCTGTCTCAAGGGATGATTCTGGCCGCTTCGGACAGTGATAAGCTGGAGGTACTGATGGTGGATAAAGATATTAATAGCGGGAATCCCGTTAAGTAACGGAGGAGCTGCATGTTATTTGACACCCATGCCCATTTGGATGATAAGAAATATAACCAAGACAGACAGGAGATGCTGGCTCGGGCCAGGGAAGCCGGAGCGGAACTCATAGTGAATGTAGGCTATGATCTGCCTTCTTCCCAGCGCTCCGTCCAACTGGCCCGGGAAAATGATTTTATCTATGCTGCGGTGGGGTTTCATCCCCATGATGCTAAAGAGGCTAATCAAGAAGCCTTGGACGAACTGCGAAAACTAGCAGGGGAAGCCAAAGTAGTGGCTTTGGGAGAGATGGGTTTGGATTACTTTCGGGATCTTTCTCCCAGGGATGTGCAAAAGCGGGTCTTCCGGGAACAAATATCTCTCGCCAAGGAGCTTAAGCTGCCCATCATCATTCATGACCGGGATGCCCATGGGGATGTCATGAATATTCTCAAGGAGGAAGGGGCCTGGGAAGTGGGGGGGATTCTCCACTGTTTCTCCGGCAGTTGGGAGATGGCTAAGGAATGTATTAACCTGGGCTTTTATATCTCCTTCGCAGGGCCGGTAACCTTTCATAATGCGGCCCGGCTGCAGGAAGTGGCGGCCAAGGTTCCTACGGAGTGGATGCTGATTGAAACCGATGCCCCTTATCTGACCCCTGAACCCCACCGGGGCAAGCGTAATGAGTCGGGTTATGTGGCCCATGTAGCTGCTAAGATTGCGGAAATCAAAGGGTTGAGTTATGAAGAAGTGGCCGCAATTACTATGGAAAATGGGAAGAAGGTTTTTGGACTGAGCTAGGTCATAGAATTCTCGATTTGGGTTGCGGCCCTGGACATGAAACTATGAGGTTATCTTTAACTGGAGCTAATGTTGTGGGAATTGACTTTAGCGAAGAATGTATAAAAATAGCCAGAGAGCGTTTGCCCCAATGTAGATTTGAAGTTATGGATTTTCGATTTCTGGATAAAGAACTTGGAAAGTTTGACGGGGTATTTGCCTGTGCTTCTTTAATACACATAGCTCCAGATGAATTGAGGACTGTTATTAAAAACATTAAAGATGTTTTAACTGATGACGGATTCGTGGTAATGATTGTTCAAGATGGAGATGGCATAAGAGAAGATTGGAGTCTACTTGATGTGGATGGTGAAAAATTAAAGAGAACTGTTTACCGATATACTAAGGAATATTTATTATCAATAGCCCAGGAAATTGGCTTAGAGCTTGTTAGAACCGGGTATTTAGATAAGTCCCTTATTGAATATGGGTGGAGAAATTATATTTTTAAGTTGTGAAGACTAAGTCGCCTGACACAATGATTTGTCAGGCGACTTTTTTCATAAAGTTGTCGAAATTTGCAGGAATTTTTTGGACAATTTGGGAAGGAAAAATATGAAAGACGGAGAATATATTAGTATTAAAGAGTCCGGATTTGACAAAATAATAAATTTGGGCTAAAATAGGTAAAAACAATCCAAAATGAATCTAAGGGGTGATTTTTTAATGTCGGCCATTGATTTTGTTAAAAGGCCCACTACCTTAGGGAAGTCTTCGTTGATTGTTTTAGTGGTTGTAGTACTATTAACAGTCTTAAGTTTCGTTGGCTACTCTTTGTTGCAAAAATCAGTTACCGTGTTGGTTGATGGTCAGGTAAAGGAAATTAAGACCTTCACAAACACAGTTGGTGAAGTGCTTAAAGAAGCGCAAATCAACTTGGCCCGGGAAGATGTGGTTAAGCCTGGGGTCAAAACCTCTCTTGAAGAGGGGATGAAGATTTCCATAGAAAAGGCAGTGATAGTGAAAGTAGTGGTGGATGGTCAGGTTAAGGAGGTTAGAGCTCCTAAAACCACCATCGGAGAGATTTTACAAAGACAGGGGGTTAAGTTGGGGCAGTTGGATAAAGTGAGTCCTGCCTTAACGGAAAAAACCTCTCCCGGAACGGAAATCAAAGTAATCCGGGTTGTTGAGAAGTTGCAGAAATTTGATTCCCAGGTACCTTTCCCTGTAGAAAGGCAAAAAGATAATAAGATCACCAGGGGGATTAAGAAACTGCTTCAGCAGGGCCAGCCAGGTGTTCGTCAAAAGGTCATTAAGATAACCTATGAAAACGGGAAACCGGTTAAGAAAGAGGTTGTCAGTGATCAAGTGGTTAAGAAAGCGTTACCCCAGATAGTAGCCGTTGGTACCCTGAAAGTGGTTTCCCGGGGAGGAAGCAGTTTTTCTTCTTCCAGATCCATGGTGGTGACTTCCACAGCCTATACCCATACCGGTAACCGGACTGCTACCGGGCGGAAAACCACAAGAGGGATTGTTGCTGTTGACCCTGACGTTATCCCTTTGGGAACCCGAATGTATGTTGAGGGATACGGGGATGCCGTGGCGGCCGATATTGGTAGCGCCATTAAAGGGAACAAGATTGATGTGTTCATGGAAACCGAAACAGAAGCTATTCAATGGGGGCGGCGAAGGGTTACCGTGTATATAAAAGAATAACTTTGGTTAAAAAACTATAGATGTGTTAAAATTAGAGGAAAAGGGTATTTCTTTTCCTCTTTTTCATTGTGGGGGTAGTTATGAAGGTCAAAGAAGTGATTGTGGTTGAAGGTAAAGATGATGTATCCGCTGTCAAGGGGGCGGTAGAAGCAGAGGTGATTATAACCAACGGGTTTGCTTTGGCGGAGGAAACCCTGCGGAGGATTAAGCTGGCCCAGGAAAGACAAGGGGTTATTATCTTCACCGACCCGGATTATGCGGGGGAAAGGATAAGGCAGCGAATCAGCGCTGCTGTCCCTGGTTGCAAGCATGCTTTTTTACCCAGGGAAGAGGCCATCCTCGATGACGATATCGGCATCGAGAACGCATCGCCAGCATCCATCCAGGCCGCTTTGGGCCGGGTCAGGGAGGAAGCCCCTCGGCAAACCCCCGAATTCACCATTACCGATTTGGCCCGGAACAGTTTGTTAGGTTCCCCTAAGGCTAACTATAAGCGGGGGATAGTGGGCAAATATCTGGGGATAGGATATACCAACGGTAAACAATTTCTTAACCGGCTGAATAATTACGGTATCACCAGAGAGGAGTTCATCTCCGCTTTGGGTCATTTGGCCCAGGAAGAAACATCTGAGCAAGGAGCTACGTATAATGGTTAAGGGTAGGCTGGTGGCCCCGGAGGTCATCCGGGCCATAGTGAATAAACATAAATTCCGTTTTCGTAAAAGTCTCGGCCAGAATTTTCTCATCAATCAAAAGGTTCTAGAAAAGATCAGCGAGGCGGCAGGGATGACCGGCGAGGATCTGGTGGTGGAAATCGGGCCCGGTATCGGCGCCTTGACCCAGTATTTAGCTGAAAAAGCAGGGCAAGTGATAGCCGTTGAGCTGGATCGTAGTTTATTGCCCATTCTGGCCGAAACCCTGGCCGATTATCCTGGGGTTCAGGTGGTTCACGGTGACGCCCTGAAAGTTGACTTGGATCAACTGGTCAGGGAATACGGTGGAAGCCAATGGGGGCCGGAAGGGCTTAAGTATAAAGTGGTGGCTAACCTGCCATATTATATTACGACTCCTATTGTCATGAGGCTGCTGGAAGAGGGTTTTGCCCTCCAGACCATGGTATTGATGGTACAGAAGGAAGTGGCCCGGAGGATGGTGGCAGCGCCCGGCACCAAGGATTACGGGGCTTTAAGCCTAGCGATTCAATATTATACCCAGCCGGAAATTGTAACCTATGTTCCCCCTGGTTCTTTTATGCCTCCCCCGGCGGTGGATTCTGCCGTTATCAAGCTGGAACTGCGCTGCGAGCCGCCGGTAGAACTGGTTTCCGTAGAGACCTTTTTCCGCACCATTAAAGGGGCCTTCGGACAAAGGCGTAAAACCCTTCTTAACGCTCTGAGTAACGCTAAACTGGGTTTATCTAAAGAAGAATTAGCGGATTTGTTAAACCGCCTTGGCATTGACCCAAACAGGAGGGGTGAAACCTTGAGTTTGCAGGAGTTTGCGGCCCTGGCTAACCTGGTGGAAGGCCATAAACTTCAAAGAGAAGAGTATTTATAGGGGTGCGGGAATAGTATATAGTAAGGTTTTATGAGTTATGGAAAGTGGGAAAGAGAATGGAATTCTGGAGTCCCACCAAGGGCAAATTAACCTTGGAAGAAACTATTGAGGATATTAGGGCTTATATCGGGCAACTACCTGCTACGGCCTATAAATTAGTGATTGGTTCCGATTCTCAGTCAGGCAGCAATACCTGTTTTGTTACTGCTGTAATAGTCCAAAGGATAGGTAACGGGGCCAGGTTTTATTACCAGAAAAAGACTCAACGGGTGATAAAAAGTCTGCGCCAGAAGATTTTTTATGAAACATCTTTAAGTCTTGAATTAGGGTGTCAAATATACCAAAGGTTACGCCAGGCAGGATTGAATGATATAAGGGTTGAGATTCATCTTGATGTAGGACTCCAGGGGCCCACCAAGGAACTGGTAAGAGAGGTTACGGGAATGGTTAACGGTAACGGCTTCCCGGCTAAAATAAAACCCGATGCTTTCGGTGCATCTGTGGTGGCAGATAAGTATACCAAATGATTTAGAGATAGGTAATAGGCCTATCTCTAAATCATTTTACTACATTCCACTGAATTTTCCACCCTTGTGGAAAATTCAGTGGAATGTAGTATAAAAAGGCGCGCGCAGCGGAACAAACGATACGCGCCTTTTTAACTCACCAAATTAACCCCAGGTTCATAAGATATACAGGCAGTGATAAGGAGGGGTTGGTGTGGTAACATTTTCAAAAGGGGATTTGGTGGCGAGAAAATCTTATTTGGGGGATATATTTTTTAAAATAGTTGAGATTGTTTGGAAAGAAGGAGAAGAACCTCGGGCTCTTTTAAAAGGGCTGGATGTTCGGTTATTGGCTGACGCTCCTTTGACCGACCTGGAAAAGGTGTCCCTGGAACAAGTAAGATCTAAGCGGCGTAAGTTTGTTCAGGAGAACCGTGAACGTATTCAAAGGCTGGTTACCAGGGGCGGCCCGGCAAAGGGAAATACCCTCAAGGAAAATGAAGCCAAAGAAGACCTTGATTTTTTTGAAATACCGGGAACCGTTTTGCACTTGGACGGCGACCCGGAGTACCTGAAATTATGCCTTGATACATATAAAGAAATGAAAATTAAAGCCCATGGTTTAAGTATTAAAGAAGAGAAGCAGCCGGAGGTAGTGCTTCAGTTACTGCAGGAATTTATGCCTGATATCCTTGTTTTGACCGGCCATGACGGTTTGCTCAAGGGGCAGAAGGATTGGGGAGATATTAATAGTTACCGGACTTCCAAGTACTTCGTAGAAGCTGTAAAAAGAGCCAGGACTTTTGAGAAAAGCAAAGATGATTTAATTATCTTTGCCGGAGCCTGTCAATCATATTTTGAGGCTATTCTTAGGGCCGGGGCCAATTTTGCCAGTTCTCCCCAAAGGATTCTCATTCATGCCTTTGATCCGGTGTTGGTGGTTGAAAAACTAGCCTTTACACCTATTGATAAGACGGTGGCCATTAATGATGTAATCAAAAACACCATTTCCGGGGCCAACGGGGTTGGCGGGGTTCAGAGCAAGGGTCGCTTTCGCCTTGGCTTGCCCAAATCCCCTTATTGAGAGGAGGAAGAGTTCAAATGGCAAGTGGGTATGAACAGGGGAGACAAGAAGGTTACCGGCAAGGATATGAGGACGGGCTGAAAGAAGGCAGGGCCAAAGGGTATGAAAAAGCCTTACAGGTAACCAAAAATATTTGGTATAATCAAGGGTTTAAAGAAGGTTTTGATAATGGTTATGAGAAGGGTTTTGTAGAAGGTAAACGGATGAAGAGGGAGGATTTATGAAAAATCAGGCTAATATATAATAATGCCTGATTTTTTTCTTGGGATGAGCATATTCTCGCCGAATCAGGTCAAACTATTGTCGGGTAATGTCAGTAACCCGATAAAAGGGGGTGAGGTAAGTGTCTTACGTTATTTCCGAAGAGTGTGTCAGTTGTGGAGCTTGTGCGCCGGAATGTCCTACCCAGGCCATCACCGAAGGTGATGATAAATATGTCATTGACCCGGAGAAGTGTATAGAATGCGGAGCCTGTGCCGATGTTTGTCCTGTGGGAGCGCCACATCAGCCGTAAGGAGGCTATTTAATGGGACAAGGATATGTAACCAAGGTACTTAAACTGGGCGGACTGCAGGAGCCCGATGATAAACGGGATATCGAAGAAAACCTGCCCTTAATCGACGGGGTGGATAAGGCCACTGTTGATCTGCAAGCCAAAGAACTGGAATTAACTTTTGATCCCGCGGTGATAACTTTAGGCTATCTGGCAGAGACATTGAACAGTCTGGGTTATTCTATTCAGGGGGATAAGCAGCCCCTTGGTTAATTACCGGGGACAAGTTGTATAATTAATGCAGGAATGGATAAAATACCAGCAGGGTTTGTTAATTACCCATTAACACCCTACAGGGCAACTCAACACAACCGCAGCAAGGCAGGCCGTAAGGCCTGCCTTGTTGTTTTGTCGGTACATCGTAATTGAAAGTTGTCACGTAGAATTAAGTCTTATTTCTGCCTACAAAAGGAAATTTATCGGAGTAAACACCAAAAATATGTAGAATCTTAGATGTTTTGCCTATGAAAACGGCTGTTTTAAATTAGATTTTATTACCTCTGAGTCATCTGACCCTTAATTTCATCCTATAAGTTATCTCTGACCGTTAAGAAATATCTCTTGAGCTATCTCTGTGTTAATTTATTTACTTTCTTAATATTATGTGGGCCTTTCTTTCTCTTCGCATAAAACCCACTAACCTGGAAACTACTAACACAAAAGGACGGTAGAGGTGATAGCCCTTGCATCTGGCAGTTTGCCTGAAACAGGTTCCCGATGCTACGGAAGTGAAAATTGACCCCAAGACCAATACCCTGGTCAGGGAGGGGGTGCCTGCCATCATCAATCCTTATGACCTCCATGCATTGGAAGAAGCCGTGGCCCTTAAGGAGAAATACGGCGGGAAGGTGACGGTAATCACCATGGGGCCGCCCATGGCGGTGGAAAGCTTAAAAAAGGCGGTTTCCTACGGTGCTGACGAGGCCATTCTATTAAGCGACCGGGCTTTTGCCGGTTCGGACACCCTAGCCACCAGCTATATCCTGGCCCAGGCTATCAAAAAGGTCAATGAAAAGGAACAGGTTGATATAATTCTCTGCGGGAAACAGGCTATCGATGGTGATACGGCCCAGGTGGGTCCCGGTATAGCTGCCAGGCTGGGGGTTCCCCAGTTGACTTTTGTGATGAAGGTGGATGCCGTTGACCAGGAGACCGGGGAAATTCAGGTACAGAGAAAACTGGAAGCGGTGCGGGAAGTGGTCAGGGCCAAACTGCCGACCCTGCTAACGGTAGAGAAAAGCATCAATACCATCAGATACGCCTCTTTGCCCAACTTAATCCGGGGGGCCGGGTATGAGGTCAAGGTCTGGGGCAAAGGGGACCTGGACCTAGATGAAACCCAGTTGGGATTAAAGGGTTCCCCCACCAAGGTGAGCCGTATCTTTGCCCCGCCCCAACGGCCCGGGGGCGAGGTTATAGAGGGGCCGCCTGAGGTAGCGGTGAAGAACCTGGTGGATAAATTAATCACCCGGGATATTATCGCCAACTGTTAGGGAAAACCAGTACTTCTTACTAGAATGATACCAGGAGGAACCAATGACGGTTGAAGTAATTAAAGGCAATTGCATAGCTTGCGGAGCCTGTGTGGGCACCTGCCCGGCGGGGGCGCTGACGGTGGAAGACGCGGCCGAGGTGGGGGCTGATAAATGCACTCTTTGCGGGGAATGTATCAAGGCTTGTCCGGTTAATGCCCTGCGCCTGCCCGGTGATGGGGTGGGAGGGGGCGGCCCAGAACCGGAAAAAACGGAGTTGGGGCCGGAGGCTCACCTTGATAAGGCTAAAAAGAGGCCGGAATACCTGACCCCCAAGCCGGATAGGGGTGTGGCGGTTCAGGGAGATTTGGTTGATTATAAAGGGGTTTGGGTTTTTATTGAACAGATGGAAAACCACATTGCCCCTGTATCCTGGGAACTACTGGGGGAAGGCCGCAAACTAGCCGACAAGCTGGGCGTGGAACTGGCCGGGGTTTTACTGGGTGAAGGGATAGGCGGCCTGACCGAGGAGATTTTTGCTTATGGAGTGGATAAAGTTTATCTAGTGGATAACCCGGTGTTAAAACAATACCGAACCCAGTCTTACTCTAAGGTATTGGTGGAATTGGTCAATAAATATAAGCCCGAAATATTCCTCATGGGGGCCACTACTTTGGGGCGGGATCTTTCAGGAACGGTGGCCACAGAGTTGAAAACGGGATTGACGGCGGACTGTACGGTGTTGGACATCAACATGGAGAAACGGCTGCTGGACCAGACCCGTCCCGCCTTCGGAGGAAACATTATGGCTACCATTTGGTGTGATAACAGGAGGCCCCAGATGGCGACTGTAAGGCCCAGGGTCATGGACATGCCTGCCAGGGAGACGGGCCGCCGAGGGCCGGTTATTGCGGAACAGGTAGACCTGAAGGAAGAAGAAATGGCCACCAAAGTGGTGGAATATATCAAAGAAAAAGGTACCGCCGTCTACCTGGATAAAGCTGAGATTATCGTGGCTGGAGGCAAGGGCGTAGGCAGCAAGAAAAACTGGGCTCTCATCGAAGAACTGGCCGGGGTTCTGGGTGGAACGGTAGGGGCCAGCCGGGCTGCGGTGGAGGCAGGCTGGGTACCTTTAGCCCACCAGGTGGGCCAGACGGGCCAGACGGTGCGGCCCAAGGTATACATTGCGGTGGGCATCTCGGGGGCCATCCAGCACCTAGTAGGGATGCAGACCTCGGACACCATTGTGGCCCTCAACAACGACCGGGAGGCCCCCATTTTCCGGGCGGCAACTTACGGTATGGTAGGAGAGGCCGCCAAGGTATTGCCTTTGCTCATTGAACAGTTTCGCCGTCGTTTAAATTGTAAGGTATGAATACTAACACTTTGTCTTTGAAGGGTTATAGGGGGTTCAAAGATGGCTGATCTGGAGTTTGACTTAATTGTGGTTGGCGGTGGACCTGCCGGGTTGTCGGCAGCCTATGTGGCAGCCAAAAAAGGATATAAAGTTATCCTTTTCGAAAGGGGAGAACACCCCGGCAGTAAAAATGTTATGGGCGGGGTTCTTTACCGAGATCGGAA
>JAJZSN010000008.1:12900-50938 GCA_021849745.1 Bacillota bacterium
GGCTACAGAAGAGATAATCCCGGAGTTTTGGCGGGAAGCTCCTTTGGAGCGGCCCATTATCGAGCAGAACTACTGGTTCCTGGCGGAGCAATCGGCGGTGAAGGTGGGTTACCGCAGCCAGGAGTTCGGCGCCGAGCCTTATAACAACTTCACCGTATTGCGGGCCAAGTTTGACCGCTGGTTTGGCAAAAAGGTGGAGGAAGCGGGGGCCCTGGTGATTAATGAAACTGTTGTGGATGAACTCCTCAATGACGGCCATACCGTAGTAGGAGTACGGACGGGCCGCGCCCAGGGGGAAGTGAGGGCGCCCTTGACCATTATTGCCGAAGGGGCCAACTCCCTGTTGACCCAGCAGGCGGGATTAAGACAGGATATCCCTCCCCAACATCTGGCTGTGGCGGTGAAAGAAATTATCGCATTACCTAAGGAAACCATTGAAAACCGGTTTAACCTGGAATCGGGCCAGGGGTCGGTCATTGAATTGGTGGGGGAGGCCACCCACGGGATGATGGGCACAGGTTTTATCTACACCAATGAAAAATCCCTCTCGGTGGGAGTGGGAGCCATCCTTTCCGAGGTGGTGGCCAGAAAGGTCAACCCCAATGACTTGCTGGAACACATGAAAAGGCACCCGGTGGTCAAACCCCTCATTGAAGGGGGAGAAACCAAAGAATACCTGGCCAAGTTGATACCCGAAGGGGGTTACCGGGCCATGCCCAAGCTTTTTGCCCCCGGCTTGCTGGTGGCGGGGGATGCGGCCATGATGGTCAACGGCATCCACCGGGAGGGCTCCAACCTGGCCATGTTGTCAGGTAAGTTTGCCGCTGAAACGGCCATTGACGCCTTAAAGACGGGGGATTTTTCCGTGGGTATGCTTGAGCAGTACCAGAAACGCCTGGAAAACAGCTTTGTTCTCCAAGACTTGAAGAAATACCAAAACGCCTCCGGATTATTTGAGGAAAATCCCCAGTACTTCAGGCAGTACCCAGAGATGATGAACGATGTATTTCATGAATTCTTTACCATTGACAATGTTCCTAAAAAAGTAAAACAAAAAATAATGTTGGAAAAAGTCCGCAATCGCCGATCTTGGGGTAAACTGGCCGGGGATATGTATAAACTGTGGAGGGCTCTGGGATGAAAATTGATGATAAACTTTTTCTCAACAGATTTCTTCCCGACAGTGAATCCCACCTAAAAATCATCAATCGTGGGGAGTGCCTCCACGATTGCATGGAAAAGCCTTGTACCATCTTCTGCCCTTCCAGGGTCTATTCCTGGGACGAAGAGGCCAAGGAAATAGCGGTGGCCTATGAGGGATGTGTGGAATGCGGCACCTGCCGTTACGGCTGCCCCTTTGATAATATTGACTGGCGCAACCCCCGGGGTGGTTTCGGAATTATGTATAAGTACGGTTAATGTTCCCAGAAGGTGAGGGCCAGGATGATACTCAGGCCAAAGCCTATACCCAGTTTGGAAAAATAGGGATGACGGCGGTGGGATTCCGGCAGCAGCTCATCCTTGACCAAGTAAGTCATGGCCCCGGCGGCTAAGGCCAGCAGGGTGGAGATAAACCGGTCGGAAATGTTGACCATAAGCAGCCCTAACCAAGTCCCCAAGGGGGTAAAAAGGCTTACTGCCCCATTGATCAGGAGGATTTTGGCAGGGGCCATCCCTCCCATGCGCAGGGGGGCTGCCGTAGCCATCCCTTCCGGTATGTTATGCATTCCTATGGCCAGGGCCAGCACCAATCCCAGTTTGGTGGTGGCTGAATAGCCTACAGCAATGGCAATACCCTCCGGTAAATCATGAAGGGCAATACCCATGGCGATGAGATAACCCATTTTCAGTAGATAAGTGGGCCGAGAGGGGGTTTTCTGGGCCTGGGGATAGATGATGGTAAAGACCAAATCCATGATATACATGAGCATAGCCCCAAGGACAAAACCTATGGAAGCGGTGTATATACTACCATAGGTTAAGGAAGATGGAATGAGATCGAAGACAACCACTGCCACCATAATGCCCGCGGCCATCCCCAGGAAGACGGCCAGGGCTTTTTCATTGGGTTTACCGAAAAGCACCACAACTAAACCGCCGAGGCACGTGGCAAGACCGGCCAGTAAACTCAAGAGCATAATCTCAGACAAAACCCGTCACCACCTTTAGAGCCTATATCAACAGCTGCTTTTAGGTAAAATATATGGTTGGGCCGGTAAAGTTATGTTAGTTGACACAGGGAGAAATATTGGGCCGAGGGGAGGAATAGAATAAAATAATGGAAAGGGGGTAAAAAAGAGTTGATTACCATGGTTATTTTTCGGGATGCCAGAAAGAGATTGCTTTATTATGGGGTAATTTTTTTCTTTGGTTTTGGTTTTTTTGTAGCAGGGGATTTCCTCACGGTTACTACTGGGACATCATTGGTTTACCAACCGGAAAAACAGGCCTCCATAGTAATCTATTTACAGGGAGAAGGCAATGTTGAGTTGACAGGATTGTCGGCAGAGGTACCTCTTGTGGTGGTTTCCCAGGGAAAGATGCCAAAATTTAAAGAAGCTCATTATAATAACCCCCAATTTTTTACAGATGAAGAATGGAGGCATTGGCAGGAGGCCAATTTGCACAAAGGCAAGTTAAGGGTTTTAGGGGTGGAGGAATTGCGGGAAAATCAGCGGTCAAAAATTAATGTCTTTAGGATTATTGTTGAGGCTAAAATACCGCCGGGAAATTCGGAAGAAATCCAGGAGATTATAATTCGGTTGGTGGAAGACGGATATAATATTGTTAAACTGTAGGAAAGATTGTTTTCAACCCTTGCGGGAAATTTAGTGAAATGTTCCGTGCCTCTCGAAATCTCCGTTAGACGACTTTTTAATAGGTTAAATTAAAAATCTCAAGATTCGGGAGGAAAAAACAGATTTTTGTCGAATAAATATGTAGCTCGACAGAATTGAAAAATCATGGAAAACAAACCAATTCTAGGCTGCTTCAGGGGAGGGAAAAGCTGAAGGGATTGGTTTCTTATGTGTATCAAGGAGGAGCGACTAGCAATGAAGCTAAAAATCGGTACAAAAATCTTGGCGGGGTTTATGGTGGTTTTGGTTCTGACTATTGTTGTAGGACTTTTTGGTTCCAGGCAAATGGATAAAATGAGTGAGCATTATGGTCAAATCATTAAAGTCAACATGCCTACCTTAAGTGGGGTTTGGGAACTGAGGTATGTTCAACAAACCATCCGGGGCAATATCAGGGCCTATATGCTCTACGGAGAAGACCGCTATGAAAAAAGCTTTTTAGAAGCTGACGAAAAATATAAAAAGGTCAACCAAAGGCTTAATGAATTGGTTCAAAATGATGCCTCGAAAAAATATTTGGCTGATTTACTGGAACAACATAACAGCTACGTTAGGGAATGTAAAGTAATTATTCAGCGCTTAAAAGCAGGAGATAGGCTTGGAGCCATGGCCCAGGCCCAGGTTGCTTTGCCCTATGCCAGGGCCTATGACGCAAAGGCCGAAGAGTTTATCCAGTTTGTGGATAAGACTATCCAGGGTTGGGTAAATGATGCTAAGAATGCTGAAGAACAAACTGACATGATTACTAACATTGTACTGGTCATCGCTGTAATATTCAGTTTGGCATTAGCTGTCTTTTTATCAAGGGTGATTTCTAAACCCATTGTATCCTTGACTTCGGCAGCTGGGGAGGTGGCCCGTGGGGATCTGCGGGTTAAAGTGCCGGATATTAATACCGGTGATGAGGTACAACAGCTTAATGAATCTTTCAAAACCATGGTGGATGGTTTAAAAGCATTAATTGGCAATATGGTTAGTTCGTCCCATAATGTAGCTTCCACCAGTCAGCAATTGACTGCTTCTTCCCAATCCACTGCTGCGGCAATTCAACAAGTAGCGGGGGCCATGGAAGGATTGACCGCAGGAGCCGGTAAACAAAAAGATAATATTGAAGAGACCGGTGAAATCATTAACCAATTAATCGAAGCCATTGAACAGATTGCATCGGGAGCCCAGGAGCAAGCAATGAACGTTACCCAAACAGCGGAATTAGTAGGTCAAATGGCCGGGGGCATTCAGGAAGTTGCGGCCAGTAGTCAAAGGGTAGCGGTATCGTCCCAGCAAACCACTGAAGTGGCCAAAAAAGGCGGACAGGCTGTAGAGAAAAGCATTAAAGGTATGGAAAGAATTAAGGAAACTGTTTTTGATACGGCCAATAAAATAAAAGATCTGGGTGAACACTCCAAACAAATTGGAGAAATTATCGAGGTCATCAATGATATCGCTGAACAAACCAATTTGTTGGCTCTAAATGCAGCCATCGAAGCGGCCCGGGCCGGCGAACACGGCAAGGGATTTGCTGTGGTTGCCGATGAGGTGAGAAAACTTGCCGAACGTTCTGGAAAAGCAACCAAAGAAATTGCCAACCTAATTATAAATATCCAGAAAGGAACCGACAATGCCGTCACCGCTATGACGGTAGGTACAAAAGAGGTAGAAGAGGGGGTTGTTCTGGCTAAGGATGCCGGGGTGGCCTTACAGGAAATACTGACCACGGTGGCCCAAGCGGTTGAACAGGTGGAAACTATTTCAGCGGCGGCAGAACAGATTTCGGCCAGTAGTTCCGGAGTGGTTAAAGCCATTGATAATGTTGCGGCAATTACAGAACAAAATACTGCGGCAACTGAAGAAATGGCGGCAGGCAGTAACCAGGCCCGTTTATCAATTCGCAATGTTGTCGTTATTAGCCAGGATAATGTATCCACAGCTCAAGAAGTTTCCGCTTCCACTGAGGAAATTAATGCCTCTTCCGAAGAAATTGCCTCATCGGCGCAAACCTTATCCCAAGTGGCCGAAGAACTGCAAGAAATGGTTAATCGTTTTAAAATTTAAAACAGGTTTTTCAACTTTTGGGCATTGATTGGGTCGGGATGCGGCCCACCCCTTGCGGGTGAAAAGGCGCACACAGCGGGTTAATCAAAGTAGCGCTTTAAATCCTAAGCAAAATAGTTAAAAAAGCAGGAATTTTAGTTCCTTATGTCGAAACTACCAAAATATGTTTTTTGCCCGTAAATTATGGTTTAACATTGGTGAAAGGAGCAGAGATATGAGCGAAGCAGCTAGGAAGATTGAAGAAAAACAATTTGTTGTTTTTCAGTTAAGCAAAGAGACTTATGGGGTGGATATTTCCAAAGTATGGGAGATTATTATCGTGCAACCCATAACCCAGGTTCCACATACTGCAGAGTTTATTGAAGGCATTATTAATTTACGGGGGCGGGTAATTCCTGTTATCGATTTACGCAAACGCTTTAATTTGCATCAAGATGAGTATACCCGTTCCACTAGGATTATGGTTATCGAGATTTCCGGGAACACTTTGGGCATGATTGTAGATGGAGTTTCCGAAGTATTGCGGATATCCAGTGACATCGTGGAACCGCCGCCTCCCGCCATTACCAATATTGATGCCGATTACTTACAAGGAGTGGCTAAACTGGAAGATAGACTGGTCATACTTCTTAATCTGGATAAGCTATTATCAAAACAAGAAAAGTTAGATTTAGAATCTACAATGCTGGATTAGCGAAGAAAAAGAGGTGACCGTTGATGGGTTTGCAGTTTGATGCATCACCAGAAGAGATTAAACTATTTTTGGAAGAAGCAGACGAGCATCTTCAGTTATTAGAAGAAGATTTGGTGCGTTTGGAAAAAGAAGATGATACTGCGGATTTATTACAGGCAATTTTTCGATCGGCCCATACCCTAAAGGGTTCTTCGGCTACTCTGGGCCACCAAAGGATGGCCCAATTAACCCATGCCATGGAAAATATTTTGGACAAATTACGCAAGGATCAAGTAACCCTTACCACCGGGGTAATGGATGTCCTTTTTGAGGCCTTGGATTTACTTCGAGTGCTTAAGGAAGAAATTGTAACCCTGGAAGAGAGTGATGTTGACCTAACCGGGATGCTGGAAGGGTTGGCCGCTGTGGCCAATCAGGAAGTTGTTAAACCTGAAGTAAAAGTTGAAAAAGAAGAATACAAGATGGAACTGGATAGTCACGAAAAGCAAGTTTTGCGGGAAGCAGGGGAAGAGCGCAATGCTTTTCTGATTAATATTAGCCTACAGGAAAACAGCGAAATGTTACCGGTAAGGGCTTTAATCACCATGATGACTATGAGGGAACTGGGAGAAATCGTAAAATCCCAGCCCTCCATGGAGGATATTGAACGGGAAATAGTATCAACCAAGATGCAGGTGCTTTTACTTACAGATAAACCGGTGGATTTTCTTAACAACTCCATTAATGATTTGCCGGATATAGTGGAGTTTCATATCGATTCTTATCAGGGCGGTGAAAGTGTTCCGGAGGAGATTGAGGTACAACCATCTGTTCTTGCTCAGGAGGCCAAAATTGAAGAGGTCAAAGTGCAAAACGGTAGCAATAACAAGGCCGCTGCTAAAGACATTAAGATTAACAAACAAAACCGTACAGTTCGGGTTGATGTTGAATTACTGGATAATCTGATGAATCTGGTTGGGGAATTGGTTATTGACCGAACCCGGCTGGCCCAGGTTCTTGGGACCTTAGAAGCTCGTTATGAGGATACCGATTTGACGGAAGACCTGAATAGAACTTCCATTCACATCGGACGGGTGACAACTCAGCTACAGGAAGAAATTATGAAGGCCCGGATGTTACCGGTGGAAAGTTTGTTTAATAAATTCCCCCGGATGATGCGGGATTTATCCCAAAAAGCCGGTAAGGAAGTTGACTTCCAGATGGAGGGTCAGGAAACAGAACTTGACCGTTCTATCATTGAAGAAATCGGAGACCCCCTGATTCACTTGCTTCGCAATTCTGTGGATCATGCCATCGAGACTCCGGAGGAACGGAAAGCAATGGGGAAAAACCCTGTGGGGATGATTAAGCTCGGCGCCCATCATGAAGAAAACCATATTAATATTGTGGTTAGAGATGACGGTAGGGGGATTGACCCTGAAAAGATTCGGGCTTCTGCTGTTAAAAAGGGACTAATTGCAGAAGATGTTGCTCACAGACTTGGTGATCAGGAAGCCATAAACTTAATTTTCGCATCGGGTCTTAGTACGGCAAGCAAAGTAAGCGATATTTCCGGCCGCGGTGTGGGTATGGATGTGGTGCGTACTAACCTGGAAAAGGTCAACGGGGCTATTGAAATTCATACCGAGGTGGGTAAAGGAACGGAAATCAAGATTAAACTTCCGTTAACTTTGGCTATTATCAGAGCCTTGTTGGTGAATCTAAGCCAACGGGTATATGCCATTCCTTTAACGTCCGTATTGGAGACCATTAGGATTACTAATGACCAGATTAAGATTATCAATAAAAGAGAAGCTATTGTAGTTAGGGGTAATGTCTTACCGCTATTGCGTTTGCGGGAGTTGTTCAATACCCCCGGGGTAGCTGAAGGAGAGAATGATAAAATCTTTGTAGTGGTAGTAAATATGGCCGGCCAGCAGTTGGGCATTGTAGTAGACGCTCTGGTGGGTGAACAAGAAGTGGTAATTAAGAGTCTGGGTAAGTTCATTGGCGACGTACAGGGCATTGCTGGGGCTACCATCCTTGGCGACGGTAGTGTGGCCTTAATAATTGACGTACCCAGTTTGATGAAAAAATTCACCGCTATGGCAAGCTAGGGGGAGATGGCTATTACGCGCGGGAATTTACCATCTGACAATATTGAGACCTTAAAACAGTTGGTTAATCAAGCTTTAGAACAGTCCGGACGAGTTTTTTCGGAAATGGTGGGCAACCAAATTACTATTAAGGCGCCGGTAATTGAAGTAATCCCCTTGAAGAATGTTGCCGATATTACAGGCGGCCCTGGAACGGTAGGGACAGGGATATATGAAGCTGTTACCGGCAATGTTGGGGGCCATTTACTACTGTTTTTCAATCAGGAAAGTGCGGGGCACCTAGTAGATATGATCCTTGAAAAACCGATGGGAACCACCGCTGAACTAGATGAAATGGATATTTCGGCTTTAAGTGAACTGGGGAATGTCACCGGATCTTTTTTCCTAAATGCGGTATCTGACCGTTCATGCATGGAGATCTATCCCTCGACTCCGGTAGTAGTTACAGATATGATAGGTGCGATTTTAAGCGCTATATTGGCTGAATTAAGTACAACAGGAGATTCCGCCTTGATTATAAAAACAGAGTTTGTGGGCAGCCAGGAAATAATGGGGTATTTCTTTTTGCTTCCCGAACCCTATGCTTTGGAAACCATCCTCGAGCGGCTTGAGGCGTAAATATGACGGAAAAAGCGATTTCAGTAGGATTAGGGGAGCTACATATATCTAAAGATCCCGAAAAAGTTTTGGTTTGTTATGGTTTGGGTTCGTGTGTGGGTGTAAGTTTCTATGATCCACTATTGAAATTAGGCGCCTTAGCTCATGTTGTGCTTCCATCAAGTAGTATGGCTCGGGTGCAAGACAGCCTGGCCAAATTTGCTGACACCTGCATACCTACCATGCTCCAGGAAATTACCAAAATGGGGGCCAACAAAAGTCGTTTAATAGTAAAAATAGCGGGAGGCGCCCAAGTATTGAAATTACCCGGACAGGCTAATCGCTTGGATATTGGCGGGCGCAATATTAGCGCTGTTGAGGAAGCTCTCGCAGCAGAAAAACTGGTTGTTGGCAACAAAGATGTTGGCGGTAACTATGGACGAACCATGCAGTTATATATAGGAACGGGAATTGTTACCATTAGAACTGTTGGACAAGGAGAAAAAGAGCTATAAAGCAGAAAACGAAAGGAGTGAGAATATGGCAAAAATATTATTGGTAGATGATGCAGCCTTTATGAGAATGCGTTGTGCCAAGCTGCTTACCGATAATGGTTATGAAGTTGACGAAGCCAGTAACGGCCAGGAGGGTGTTGATAAATATATGGCCATCAAACCCGACTTGGTATTAATGGATATTACCATGCCTATCATGGATGGAATTCAAGCTGTCGAAGAGATAAAGAAACGGGATCCCGAAGCGAAGGTGGTAATGTGCAGCGCCCTTGGGCAGCAAACCATGGTTATGGCTGCTATTAAAGCAGGCGCTAAGGACTTTATCGTTAAACCCTATCAACCTGAGAAGATACTGGATACCGTTAAAAGGTTTGTAGGTTAAGCAGCAGGAGGCTGGATTAATTGCGGAAAATATCCACCCAAAACTTAAAGGCTGGTATGAAGCTAGCTAAAGCTATCTATAGCAGCCGGGGCGGCTTAATAATGCCTGCCGGCATTGAATTATCTTCAGAATATGTGGATAAGTTAAATACCGCCGGTGTGGGAGAGGTCTACATAGATGATCCGAGGGTTGCAGATCTGGAAATTATAGAGCCAATTTCTGAAGTGACTAAGCTTAAAGCAATCCGGTGTCTCAAAGAAAGTTATGTTCTGCTGCAAAAAGGCACAGGCCCCAAAGTGGATTTTGAGAGCTTACGCCAGGTAGTGAAAGAAATACTGGAAGATGTCAACAGGAATAATCCCAAGGTAGTAAATCTTATTACAATTAAGTCTGACGAAGATTATCTTTTTGTCCATGCCATCAATGTAACTATTTTAGCGGTGGTTATGGCCAGGCTGGCCGGTTACCAGCAACACTTAATGGATATAGCTTTAGGAGCCTATCTGAAGGATTTGGGGATGGCCCGGTTAGATCAGCAGGTCATCAATGCGCCCAGGACTTTTACTGGGGATGAAACGGCCATGATACGCCGTCATCCCGAAATAAGCCTGGAGATAATTCAAGATATGACGGGCCTCAGCGCTTTCACCAAGGCTATTATCATCCAACATCATGAACGCTGCGATGGAACCGGTTATCCCACCGGTCTTAAAGAGAGCCATATCCACGATTACGCTAAAATAGTAGCCATTGCCGACACCTTTGCGGCGTTAATATCCGACCGGCCCCACAGGGCACGGATCAAACCCCATGAGGCCATTGAATTCATGATGAGTGCGGCAGGGTTTGAATTTGACCATAATTTCACCGATTGTTTTTGCAAATGTACTGTTCCCTATCCGGTAGGGACTATGGTGCAATTAAACAGCGGGGAAAAAGGGGTCGTGGTGGATTTGGGCAAAGGTTTGGCATCCCGTCCGGTAGTTCGGGTCTTTTATGACTCCGGCGGGCAGGAGGTTAAACCGTGTTATAACTTGAATTTATCCGATGGCCAGTATCAAACTAAGATTATTACTGAAGCGCTGGAGGAATAGCTACCAAGTCTTGAAGCTTCAAGAGAATAGAGGTTGATAAACCAAATGAAAGTAGAATTTATTTTACCTTTCGTAAAAGGTGCAGTGGATGTTTTAAAAGCAGAAGCCAATGCTGATGTTGAAAAGGGGACATTGGCCATTGAGGAGTCGTCCGTGACAACCCATGAAGATGTAACGGTCTTGATTGGTGTTACCGGTCAACTTCAGGGAGTGGTGATGTACTCTTTATCTGAGCGGACAGCAAAAAATCTTGTCTCCACCATGTTAAATGAGAGAATTCCGGTTTTTAATGATATGGTGGAAAGCGCTGTTGCCGAAATGGGCAACGTTATTTCCGGGATTGCCAGTGCTGAACTGGAAGCGGCGGGTTATGTTTGTAAGATTGCTCCTCCTACTTTGGTTAAGGGTCGCGGGGTAATTATTTCAACCATAAATATAAAAAGGTTGGTAATTCCCTTGGGAACTCCCCTGGGTGAGCTTAAAATCAGCGTAGCCTTACGGGAATATAGTTAAGGAGTAGAAGAACGAGTGCGAGCAGAATTTATTAACCCTTTTATAACCGCCGCCAGAGAGGTACTTAAGAGTGAAATAAGATCGGAAGTTCAATTGGGCCAGTTAACCATGGAGCAAAGTGCTTTCCAAAATACCGAAGTCAAGGTTATGATTAGCCTCACCGGGGAACTGGAAGGTATTGTTTTTTACGGGTTAGACAAAGATACCGCCTGCAATATTACCTCTGCCATGATTGGAGAGAAGGTTTCGCAATTTGACGATATGGTTAATAGCGCTATCGGCGAGATGGGAAATGTTATTTGTGGTAGGGCTGGGGGCATCTTCGAGAAGGTTGGCTATAATACCAACATTAGCACCCCTATTGTTTTAATTGGGCAAAATGCCGGAATTACGACATTTAATTTACAACCAATTCTAGTTTCTTTGGTTACCGATGCAGGGACAATAGTATTATGGGTTTCATTGCGTAAAGCGATTTTGCCCCAAGAATAACCTGAGAAGCAACCTATTTGCCCATTAGCAAGTAGGTTTTTGTGTTTTTTCGTAATGGGAGCAGGAATTGGCTACATAGTGTCGAATAATTTCATAAAATACATAAAAGCCGAATGCATTTTTTGCAACGGGGGAACTAGTGCTTAGATTTTTTTAAGCATTCGAAAGGCCGGACGGTCTTTTAGGGGTGAATTGCGCAAGCATAGGGAGAATCTTTCCTACCGAACCCGTCAACTAACCTCGTAGGCTTAGGAGGGAAGAAATGAAAAAGTTGTTATTTGTGCTGCTGTTACTCTTGGCAATGGTGTTTTCTATGGTAACTCCTGTATTGGCAGTTTCCAAAACATCCAGCCAACAAACCAAAGAGGGAAAGAAGGTAAGTCAAAAGTCTACAAGTAGTAAGAAAAAGGTTTTAACTAAAAAGTCGGTCAAAAAGAAACCTTCTAAAAAGGTTATTCTTAGTAGAAAAAAAGGCGTTTCCCGGAGCGGTTCTGTTGCAGACCTGACTCCCCCTAAAGAAGTTGATAAATTGATTGCCAATGCCAAGGAATTAATAGGAACCCCTTACAGAAGAGGAGGCACTACTACTGCGGGGTTTGACTGTTCAGGTTTTACCCAGTATGTCTTTAAATCCGTAGGCATTGATTTACCCCGGACTTCAGAGGCCCAGGCTTCCATTGGGTCGCATCTGAACAAGGAACAATTGATTCCCGGGGCCTTGGTTTATTTTAATACTGATGGTTCCGGTATCAGCCACATTGGAATCTATCTAGGGGATAACAAGTTTATCGATTCCTCCAACGGCAAAGGGGTTGCCATTAACAGCCTCAAAGATAGTTACTGGGGTTCCCGTTACCTCGGCGCCACCCTGGTTAAATAAAGAAAAGACTTTCCACACGTCCTAACTCAAGGGCGTGTTTTTTATTTAAGCTAATGACTAACGACTAAGGACTAACGACTAGTATATTTACCAACCAATTGGATAAAATAAAGCTAGGTTGTTAAAATTAACCAGGAGAAGTAAAATGCCACAGTACTCGGTTGGAATATTGGTTATCATCGGCGGTGCCGAAGATAAAGAGAATAAATGCCTTATCCTAAAAAGAGTAACCCAATTAGCTGGAGGGCAAGAGGGCCGCTTGGTATTGATTTCAACGGCTACAGAGAACCCCGAGGAAGTTGGAGAAGAGTATAAAAGGATTTTTCTGCGGTTGGGATTAAAAAGGGTGATAAACCTTTGCCTTTCCACCAGGGAACAGGCGGAGGAGCAAAAGGCGGTTGAGGAAATCAGAGGGGCGACGGCAATATTTTTCACCGGCGGGGATCAGCTAAGGATTACCAGTATCCTGGGGGGGACGGCAGTGGATTTGGCAGTTTACGAAGCCTACAGGCGGGGAACGGTTATTGCCGGAACCAGCGCCGGGGCTTCGGCCATGAGCAATACCATGATAGTTGAAGGAAATAGTGATGAAGGGCCTAAGCAAAACACCGTGAAAATGGCTCCCGGCTTGGGGTTGTTGGATCAAGTAGTGATAGATCAGCATTTTGCCCAAAGGGGAAGATTAGGCCGCCTCTTGGCAGCAGTGGCGCAAAACCCCAATATTCTTGGGATAGGCATTGATGAAGATACCGCCATTGAAGTTAATAAGGGTTTGTTCAGGGTTATCGGATCCCAAACGGTAACAATTATAGATGGTCGCCAAATTCTTTATACCAATGCGTCTGAGGCTGATCCACGGCAACCCTTGGCTCTTTCCAATGTGACTCTGCATGTCTTACCACCAGGTTATGGATATGATTTGCGTACCAGGCAACCATTGCTCTATAAAGTGTCGGATAACGAGGAGGAAAAACCATGCACATCCTGGAAATGAAGGCTTTTGAAGGTAGGAATATTTATTGCCACCGGCCGGTGATTAGAATGAAGCTTGATTTGGCTGATTATTCGGGTATAACTACCAAGGAATTGGGTAATTTTTCCCAGGATTTGTTGGCGGTTCTTCCCCAACTACAGGAGCACTATTGTTCCAGGGGGTATTGCGGCGGCTTCGTGGAGAGATTACAAGAGGGTACTTTGCTGGGACATGTGGTTGAGCATGTAGCTTTGGAATTACAGGCCCTAGCCGGTCATGATGTGATTTATGGTAAGACCATCAAAGTCGGATCTGAAGAGGTATATTATATTATCACCGAGTATCAAGCCAAAGAAGGGGCTATGATGGCTAACCGGCTGGCGGTTGAACTGGTCAAAGGGGTTTTGCAGTGTCAATGGGTAGATATCCGGGGCATGGTTCAGGAAATCACCCGTATTACGACCAAAACAGAACTTGGTCCCAGTACCGCAGCTATAGCCAGGGCCGCCAAGGAACGAGGTATCCCCGTTATGCGGCTGGGGGACGGCAGTATGCTCCAACTGGGCTACGGTAAAAATCTTCAAAAGGTAGGAGCCACCATTACCGGTCAAACCCGCTGCCTGGCGGTGGATATAGCCTGTGACAAAATCCTTACCAAAGAAATTCTGGGCGAGATGGGGATACCTGTACCTCCGGGCGGCCTTGCCGGGACGGAAGAAGAGGCGGCGGCCTTAGCGGAGCAAATTGGTTATCCGGTGGTGGTGAAGCCTTTTAACGGTAATCAAGGCAAAGGGGTATCTTTAAATTTGACCAACTCCGTGGAAGTGAGAAAAGCTTATCAATTGGCCGCAGAGTTAAGCAATAAAATTATTATTGAAAAATACATTCCCGGTCGTCATTACCGGGTATTAGTGGTGGGTGACCGAGTGGTGGCTGTCTCTGAGAGAATCCCCGCCATGGTGGTTGGTGATGGGTTACATACCATTAATCAACTCATTGAATTAGTCAATGAAGACCCATTAAGAGGCGAGGGCCATGAGAAACCTCTAACCAAGATTAAGATAGACCCGGTGGTGATTATCAACCTGGCGCGGAAAGGCTTATCTCTCGATGATATTCCGCCCGCCGGGGTACAAATATTTCTCCGGGAAAATGCTAACCTTAGCACCGGAGGAACCGCTATTGATGTAACCGATTTGATTCATCCCACGAATGTCCAGTTGGCCTTGAGGGCCGTGAAGCTGATAGGCCTGGATGTGGCTGGGGTGGATCTGGTAACCCAGGATATTAGACGACCCATTACCGGCGCCAACGGGGCCATTATTGAGGTAAACGCAGCACCGGGGATCCGGATGCACCATTATCCCAGCGGCGGACAGAGTCGGGACGCAGGTAAGGCCATTGTTGACTTTCTCTTTCCTGAGGGGGTTGAGGCCCGGATTCCTATCGTGGCTGTTACCGGAACCAATGGTAAGACCACTGTTACCAGAATGCTTAACCACATTCTTACCCAGCAGGGGAAGGTGGTAGGCATGACTACCACCGACGGAATCTATATCAATAACCTCAAGATTGTCCAAGGTGACTGCAGCGGCCCTCAAAGCGCCAAAGCAGTGCTGAGGGATTCCACTGTGGAAGTGGCGGTACTGGAGACGGCCCGGGGGGGTATCCTACGAAGCGGATTGGGTTATGACTCCAGTGATGTAGGCATTATCACCAATATCTCAGATGACCACTTGGGACAGGATGGCATAGAAACCCTGGACGAGCTGGCCATGGTGAAAGCCCTGGCAGGTGAAGCGGTACACCGGCAGGGGACGGTGGTCTTGAATGCTGATGACCCTACAGTAGTAGATTTAACCAAGCGGTTCAAGAGTAAGATAATTTATTTCAGCAGAGAATCAGAAAATATAGCGATTAGAAGGCATCTAGGAGCCGGCGGACAAGCAGTGATGGTGAGGAACGGGATTATGATTATGGCCCGGGGTAACCGGGTCCAAAGGATAATAGCCGTAAAAAATATTCCTGCGGCCCTTGGCGGAATTGCTGGACATAATCTTGAAAACGCCATGGCTGCTGCAGCGGGGGCGTTGGCTTTGGGCTTATCAGTGAACCAGGTGCGAGAAGGATTAGCCAGCTTTACCTCTAACCAATGTAATCCAGGCCGCCTTAATCTGCTGGAAATTGCCGGAGTGAAGATAATTCTGGATTATGGTCATAATCTGGCCGGCTACAGGGCGGTTATCACCATGCTGCACAAAGTGAAGAAAGGTCGCCTGACGGGGGTCATCGGTGTACCCGGTGATCGTACAAATGAAAGCATCATTAAAATTGGTCAACTGGCAGGTAAGGGTTTTTCCAGGTTGTATGTTAAAGAAGACCGGGATTTGCGGGGCAGAGCCCCCGGTGAGGCAGGAGCCCTTCTTTGTGGAGGGGCCTTGGAGGGAGGTATCACTCCGGAGCGAGTTACTTACATCCCCGATGAGGGGCAAGCCATTAAAGAAGCCCTAATTAATGCGGAACCCGGTGACACGGTGGCGGTGTTTTACGAGAATTTGGAGGCGGCAATCCAAGCTATTAAGGAGTTTCAGGTCATGGCCGAAGACTGTGCAGTCCGAACCTCTGCCGGTTTGGGCGAAGAAAATATCAGCTAACCGGCAGGAATTTGGCTGGTGATGTTCGAACTTTGTTGGGTGAACACGAAAACCAACAAGGGAGAGGTAATTATCATGGAGATAACCATAAAAGCCAGGGCCAAGATAAATCTGACCCTGGATGTAGTGGGCCGTTTGCCTGACGGATACCATGAAGTTGAGATGGTGATGCAGGCCCTGGAATTGCATGATACTTTGACTTTGCGTAGTCAAGAGGAGGGTATCGCCATAGCCTGTGACCATCCCCAGGTGCCTACCGGGGAAGGGAACCTGGTATACCGCTGTGCCAGGGCGCTGCAGCAGGCAACAGGCATAGACCGGGGAGTACATATTACCATCGATAAAAGGCTTCCGGTGGCTGCCGGGTTGGCCGGGGGCTCCAGTAACGGGGCGGCGGCCCTGATAGGTCTGAACAAGCTATGGAATTTAGGCCTGACTAGGGAGCAACTGATGGAAATCGGAGTTACTTTGGGGGCGGACATCCCTTTCTGTATCCTGGGCGGTACCGCTTTAGCCAAAGGAAAAGGGGAAAAGCTAACCCCCCTTCAGGGTATCAAAGGCCTGCCGGTGGTACTGGTTAACCCGCCCATGGGAGTTTCCACCGCCGAAGTCTATAAAAATTTTGACGGAGCCAAAGTATCCCACCGCCCTAATATCCGGGCCATGATAGATGCTTTGGCTTCCGGTGATTGCCGGGGTGTGGTTGATAACCTGGGTAATGTATTGGAGACTGTAACCCTGGAGATGCACCCGGAGATAGCTATCATCAAGGTTGAGCTTTTGGCGGCGGGAGCCCTTGGGGTATTAATGTCGGGCAGCGGGCCTACGGTATTTGCGATAACCACTTCCCAGGAAGAGGGAGCTAAAATTGCTCAACGCCTGACGCATCGAGGAGCGGTTTTTGTGACCTCGACAAGCTAAAACGACAGCCATATTGCAGGAAAGGTAAAAAAATAGTAAAATAGTTTTATATGCCAAAATATGCTTGGGCACGAAGGAGTGTTGGCTCAGTGGAAAAAAGGCTTGTTCCGGTTAAACTGGATAATTACAAACCTTTACGGGAAATTGTTTTTGAATCCTTACGAGAGGCCATTATCAATGGTAACCTAAAGCCAGGGGAACGGATGATGGAAATTCAGCTGGCAGAAGAGATGGGGGTTAGTCGCACCCCTGTCCGGGAAGCCATTAGAAAGTTGGAACTGGAAGGGTTTGTGGTCATGGTTCCCCGGAAAGGGGCTTATGTGGCCGGGATATCCATTAAGGACATTGCCGATGTTTTTGAGATTCGGGCTGCTCTAGAAAGCCTGGCCGCCGGCCTGGCTGCAGAAAGAATCACCGAGGAGGAACTGGAGTCCTTGGAGCGATCCCTGGTAAAGGTTGCCGAAGCTACTGAAGCTAATGATTTGGAATCTATAATTAATATGGATACAGATTTTCACGAAATTTTATATAAAGCCAGCCGTAATGAACGTTTGGTACAGATTATCAGCAACCTGCGGGAGCAGATTCAACGATTCAGGACTGCATCTCTGGCTCATCCAGGCCGGATGAAATTTGCCCTTGATGAGCACAAGCAGATTGTTGAGGCCATCTCTCAACGGGATGTGGAAGGGGCCCGTAATCTGGCCAGGGAACATATCGAGAATGCAGAGAACAGTATGCTGGAATCCATCCGCCAGCAAGAGGGGTTGGCTAATGACTAATCTTCCCGCTGGGGTCGATGCGGTAATCCTGGCCGGAGGCCCCAATGACGGGCCGTTAAGAGACTGCAGCCCGGCCGGTTATGAAGCGCTGATAGAAATCGGTGATCGGCCCATGGTGGATTATGTGGTTGCGGCCCTGGCCCAGTCACCTTCTATCCGCAAGTTAGTTTTGGTTGGAGCTGCGGAAATTTGTGAGCAAATTCACAGAAGAACTGTACTTCATGCTTTGCCGGGGGATAACCCTGTAGGAAGCGTACTCAATGGAGTCAAAGCCTTACCTGGAGATAACAGAGTCTTGCTGGTTGCGGCAGATATTCCTCTCATCACCCCCGAAGCCATTGAGGACTTTATCCAGGCCTGTGCCAATACCCAGGCGGACTTTTATTACCCCATTGTTTCTCGTACCGACAATGATAGGTATTATCCCGATATAAAACGAACTTATGTCACCTTAAAAGAAGGGGTTTTCACCGGGGGCAACCTGTTCCTCGTCAACCCCCGGATTATTGACCACTGCGCTCTTTGGGCCGAAGAGATGGTCGGTTTGCGTAAAAGTCCTTTGGGCTTATGCAGGAAGTTGGGCTTAGGGATTGTGATTAAATTTTTCTGCCGCTGCCTAACCATTGCCGAATTGGAACAGAAGGTTTCCAGCCTTCTGGGAGTCCAGGCCCGGACGGTAATTACCCGGCATCCTGAGATTGGGGTAGATGTGGACAAACCCGGCGACCTGCAATCAGTTACCAGGATTTTAGAGGGAAGACACTGACAGAAAAGACCTTATTGGAGGTTTTAAGGATGGAAAAAATGCGCAGAAGCGAACGAATAGCAGCAATAACCAAAACTCTGCTGGAGAGACCGCGCCAGTTGTTTTCCCTGAATCATTTTACCGAACTTCTATTATCCGCTAAGTCCAATATCAGCGAAGACCTGGGGATTATTGATGAAACCTTGAAATCCTTGGGCCTTGGCCAACTGGAAACCATCTCCGGGGCAGCGGGTGGGGTAAAGTATGTGCCCGGTCTACGGGGGGAACTAAGCTTGGAATTCTTAAACCAGCTATGTGGAAAACTAACCAATCCGGAAAGGATTTTACCGGGTGGGTTTATTTATATGAATGACTTGATTTTTGACCCCTATATCTCCAGTAAACTTGGCGAGGTTTTTGCTACCAGATTTTCCCAATTGACTCCTGATTATATCATTACCGTGGAAACCAAAGGGATACCTTTGGCTCTAATGACGGCCCATTCCTTTAGCGTGCCGCTGGTGATTATTAGGGATAACAGCAATGTTTCGGAAGGTTCATCGGTAAGTATTAATTACGTATCAGGATCAACCCGCCAGATTCATACCATGTCCCTTTCCCGACGGGCTTTGCCGGAACATGCCAAGGTATTGATAATCGATGATTTTATGAAAGCCGGAGGAACGGCCAGGGGAATGATGGACTTGATGGCGGAGTTCAATGCCCAGGTACTGGGGATAGGGGTATTTATCGGCACTGTTGAACCCCGGACCAAACTGGTGGATAACTACGTATCTTTACTGGAATTGGAACGGGTTGATGGGTTAACCAGGGAAGTTATAATCCGGCCAAGTCAAACCCTAAGATTAAAGACTAAGGAGGTATAAGAATGTCCAAAACCATTATCACCACCGACCGTGCACCGGCGGCCATCGGCCCTTATTCCCAGGCGATAAAGACCGGCAACCTGCTATTTACTTCGGGCCAAATACCCATTAACCCCGTCACGGGAGAGGTATTACAGGGGGATATACAGGCCCAGACCAGACAAGTGTTAAATAACTTGAAAGCTGTGCTGGAGGCCGGCGGTTCTTCCCTGGACAGGGTAATAAAGGCTACGGTATTTATTAAGGATATGAATGATTTTACCAAGATAAACGAAATTTACGGAGAATATTTCGCAGAAAACCCCCCGGCCCGGTCTTGTGTGGAAGTTGCTCGCTTACCCAAGGATGCGGGTGTTGAAATTGAGGTCATTGCCTTAATCTAGCCAATAAGGTAGAACAATAAAATACTTTAGTTTAGGAAAAAAGGGTGTCTCAAACTGACTTTGGGACACCTTCCTTTTTTATTTTTCAAGAAATTAATATATTTCAATTCTTAAAGACCAAAAACCATCAAGAATCAAAAATTTTACAATGATGTAAAAAACCTCTCAAAAAAAGAAGGAATTTTATGGCAAATGGAGAATAACTCTCCAATATAAAGGCATAATATACAGCATTAGGAAGGTGGTGAAAACATGAACATTACTGACGTCAGGATTAGAAAGATTAACATTGAGGGTAAAATGAAAGCTATTGTCTCTGTTACAATAGATGACGCCTTTGTTATCCACGATGTCAAAGTGGTTGAAGGCCAGAATGGTTTATTTGTGGCTATGCCTAGTAGGAAAACTCCCGAAGGAGAATACCGGGACATTGCCCACCCTATTACTCCCGGCGCTCGCGAAGTAATCCAAACCGCCGTACTTCAAGCTTACCAGGAAGCAATTTAAATAGTAATTTATTAAAGGAGCGTTAAGCTCCTTTTTATTTTTGGTCAAATTGGGAAGGAAATTGGGTGTTTTTGTTGAATATAAATGTGGGTTTTATTAAAAAAAAGTTTCGACATATAATAGAAGACAGAAGCTTTACAAAAGGGGGAAAAGGATTTGATACAACTAGGAGCAGTGATTCTGGCCGCCGGTAAAGGAACCAGAATGAAGTCGAAGCTGCCCAAAGTACTACATAAAGTATGCGGCCGACCCATGGTGCTGCAGGTCATTGAAGCTGTCAGGGCCGCCGGAATTGAAAAAATGGTTGCAGTTGTCGGTCACGGAGCGGAAGAGGTTCGGCAGGCCTTGGGCTCTACAGTTGAATATGCAGTCCAGGAACAGCAATTGGGAACCGGCCATGCTGTTCAACAAGCGGAGGCGCTCTTTGTCGAGTTTAATGGTGCAGTTCTTGTATTATGTGGTGATACACCTCTGGTCACCAGGGATACTGTCAGTCGCTTAATCCAATATCACCAGGAGCAGCGGGCTGCGGCCACTGTTTTAACGGCTTTGATGGAGGAGCCGGCCGGTTATGGTAGGATTGTACGTCATCCCAACGGGACAGTGGCCAAGATTGTTGAAGACAAAGATGCCTCGGAGCAAGAACGGCAGATAAAGGAAATCAATACAGGGGCGTATTGTTTTAACAGCGGCGAGTTATTCAGCGCTTTAAAAAATTTAACCCCAGCCAATGCTCAGGGTGAATATTATCTTACCGATACCTTGGAGATTCTGCAGAAACAGGGGAAAACCATTTCCGGAATGGTTATCCAAGACCCCCGGGAAATGATGGGTATTAATGACCGGTTACAGTTGGCTGAAGCAGAAGCCATGATGAGGAAAAGAATAACGGAAAATCTTATGCGGGAGGGGGTTACCATCCTTGACCCGGCTACAACCTGGATTGACCAAGGGGTAAAGATTGGGGCCGATACGGTGATTTACCCCAATACCGTCATTGAGGGAAGCACTGTAATTGGCGAGGATTGTCTTATAGGTCCCGGTGCCCGGTTAGTAGATGCCAGCCTTGAGCAAGGGGTGGAAGTACAGTATTCCATAGTACTGGAGAGTACCCTTGGGGCTCAAACCACCGTTGGACCCTATGCCTATATCCGGCCTGGATCGTCTATCGGTCAAGGGGCTAAGGTAGGAGACTTCGTAGAGATAAAAAAGTCCGTTATCGGTAACGGCAGCAAAGTCCCTCACCTTAGTTACATTGGAGACAGTTTTATCGGTGAGCAGGTTAATATAGGTGCAGGCACCATCACCTGTAATTATGACGGAAAAAACAAGTATAATACCACTATCGGTGATGGCGCTTTCGTGGGTAGTAATACCAACCTGGTGGCGCCGGTAGAGGTGGGACCGGGAGCGATTATTGCAGCAGGCTCAACCATTACTAAGAATGTTCCCGGCGAGGCTTTGGCTGTGGCCCGGAGCAAACAGAGCAACATAGATAATTGGGTAAGCAAAAAGAAAAAGAGAGATTAGGAATAATTGAGGAGGGGTATTAACCCATGTCTTTTGAAAACCGCAGACTCAAAATTTTTACATGTAATGCTAATCCTAGCCTGGCTGAAGAAATAGCCGAATACCTGGGAGTTTCTGTGGGGGACTCCAAGGTTACCCGGTTCAGTGACGGCGAAATTCATGTCCGGATTAATGAGAGTGTCCGGGGGGCCGATGTTTTTGTAGTGCAACCCACCTGTGCGCCGATTAACGATAACTTAATGGAACTTTTAATCATGATTGATGGATTGCGACGTGCTTCGGCCAGAAGGATAACTGCGGTATTGCCTTACTATGGATATGCCCGGCAGGATCGGAAGACTAGGGCCAGGGAACCCATTACCGCTAAGTTGGTAGCCAATCTCATTACCTCCGGGGGCGCCATGAGAGCAATTACCATGGATTTGCATGCCGGACAAATTCAGGGCTTTTTTGATATTCCGGTAGACCATTTGCCGGGAGTACCTATTCTTGCGGAATATTTCTCTAATAAGAACCTGAAAGATGTGGTAGTTGTGTCCCCTGACCTAGGCGGGGTCACCCGGGCCAGGGATTTAGCAGAACGGATCGGGGCTTCAATTGCAATCATTGATAAGCGGCGGCCTGAACCCAATGTGGCCGAAGTAATGAATATCATCGGCACCATCCAAGATAAAACCGTAATTATGATTGATGACATTATTGATACTGCCGGAACCATAACCTTAGGGGCTCAAGCTTTACTGGATCGGGGAGCCAAAGATGTTTACGCCTGTTGTACTCACCCGGTTATATCCGGGCCTGCTTTACAAAGGCTTCAGGAATCACCCATTAAAGAAGTTGTTGTCACCAACACCATTCCCCTCACCGAAGAGAAGATTATTGATAAGATCAAAGTGCTATCTGTAGCGCCATTACTGGGCGAAGCCATAATTCGAATTCATGAGGACTTATCAGTGAGCAAACTATTTGATTAAAACGGAAATTGGGGTGTGTATCAACAAAGATGCGCACAGCGGAACAAACGATGCGCACCTTTTTAATACTCCTGACTGATTTTCCGGAAATCGGGTAATACTAGTAAGCAACCGGAAAACAAAGGAGGGTCAGCTTATGGAAGCAACCAGTTTAAATGCCCTGTCCAGGGATAAGAAAGGTAAGGGCTATAACAGGCGGTTAAGGGAAAAGGGACAGGTTCCTGCAGTGATTTACGGAAAAGGGAAAGAGGATGTGCCCATCATTATTGACGAAAAAGAGCTTCGGGGCATTCTAAGCAGGGAAACGGGACGCAATACCATTATCAAACTTGAAATAGCCCGCAAAGACCAGCCTGAAGAACATACCGTGATGATTCGGGACATTCAACAAGACCCTCTCAAGGGGCAATTGGTTCATGCCGATTTTTATGAGATAGCGCTGAATCAAAAAATACATACCAAAGTTCCGCTAGTCTTTACAGGGGACTCTCCGGGTCTGCGCAAAGGGGGAATCTTACAACAACTTTTGCGGGAAGTGGAAATGGAATGTCTGGCTTCTGCTATACCGGAACAACTGGAAGTGGATATCTCCCAATTGGATTTAGGCTGCCGAATTACCGTGGCCGACTTGAAATGCGTAGAAGGGTGTAAAATTAGCACTAATGAAGAAACGGTGGTAGCCACCATTATTGCCCCCCGGATGGCAGAAGGAGAAGCGGAGGCTGATGAACCTAAGCCAACGGGAGAGGCTGTATAGGAATCTGTTATTAACAAAGAGAACCGCTAAGGTATGCCTTGCCAAGGCCCGAAACTTCCGGGCCTTTTTATTTTTAGAAGGAATTTATCCATCCGGGATAGAATAGAGGTGAAGAAGTAACGAGGAGGGAAACATTAATGAAGCTTATTGTCGGCTTGGGCAATCCAGGCAGCAGATATGAAGCAACCCGGCATAACGTAGGTTTTCTGGTCATCGACCGTTTGGCCAGGGAACTGGGGGTGACTGTTAACAAGAATCAAAACCAGGCCATGGTGGGGCAAGGCCGCTTCGGCCCGGATAAAGTCCTATTGGTAAAGCCCCAGACCTATATGAATAAAAGCGGGGAAGCGGTAGGCTCTTTGGCCGGATATTATAAAGTAGAACCGGAAGATGTTATTGTGATCTATGACGACCTGGATTTGGAACCGGGCCGCTTGCGGATTAGGGCTAAAGGCAGCGCCGGGGGCCATAATGGCATTAAGTCCATCATCAGCCACCTCGGCACCGAGGAGTTTCCCCGGATTAAAGTGGGTATAGGTCGTCCGGTGCCGGGGATGAATTCTGCCGACTATGTACTGGGATTCATCAACAAAGAAGACTGGCCGGTTCTGGATCAAGCCTTGAACAGTGCGATGGATGCAGTAAAGGAAATCATCCAACATGGGATAATTCAGGCCATGAACTTATATAACCGGAAAAACGAAGATCAATGATAATAGGCTGGAAAACGGCCTGTTTTTTTCATGAAAGAATAAAACATGTCTATAGCTGGTCATAATATTAACGAGGTGCCAACTTTGGATTTTCTAGGGGCCGGGCTACTGGCAGCCGGGATGGTTTGGGCCATCAACCGGTTTTTACTTCAAACCGAAAAAGCAGTAAACATAATGTTTATTATCCCTGGCGTAGAAGAATTGGCCAAAACGGGGCTGGCGCTTTTCTTTAATTCTTCTGTATTGTTGACCCATGGGGTCTTTGGCACAGTTGAAGCTATAGTAGATGTCTTTGCTACCAGGCGTAAAGGAATAGCCGCCGGACTGGTCAGTTACCTGGGCCACTTTTTGTTTGGGCTTCTCACCATACTGGGTCAGAAAGAATTAGAGTCCATTTGGGCCGGTCTGGGATTAGCCTACCTAGCTCACGCCTCCTGGAATGTGCTGGTGATAATGAAGTCCGGAAAGGAGAAAGTTAATTGAAAGTTATCTATTGCTGTGAATGTTGCGGGGAGATTACGGACCAAGTAGATACCCCGGAAGATTCCGGACCAGAGGATATCTTGACTGACAATGGAGAATACGATATAATTAGTATGCAGTCAAATCCTTCCCGGATATATAAGAAATCTATGTGTGAAGAGTGTCTTGCCACTCTGGGCGATGAAAAGGATTTGCGGTTATATACACCAATGTTTCATTAAGACAGCCACTTTAGCTTGAATTGAGCTAAAGATTTTTTTTGGCCTTAAAGGCTGTTGAAAAACTTCGTCTGGCGTCGTTGCCTGAACCGCCGACATCCTCGAAGTAATTAAGTGAGGAGTTTTATATGTTAAAAGGGTTACTTTGGCCTTTAAATCAAGCCAATGAGGTTAAAACCATTATCAATGGAATTAATTTGGGGATATCTCGCCAATTGATTTTCGGACTTTCCGGGGCACAGGTTTCTTATCTTTTAGCGGCGGTTAAAGCCGCTCTTGGGCGCCCGGTATTGTTGCTAACTTATAGCTCCCAACAAAGCCAGAAACTGGCTGGGGATTTAGCTACCTTACTGCCAGGGGAAGAGGTGCTGGTTTACCCAGCCTTAGACCCGCTGCCTTATGAAACCTTGGCCCATAGCAATGAATTAATTAGCCAAAGACTTACCGTTTTGACCAGGTTGCTGCAGGACCGGGTTTCTGTAATAGTAGCGCCGGTGGATGCTTTGTTGACTCCTCTTTCCCCACCTGAAATTTTTCAAGAAAATTGTTGGGAACTAGAGGTCGGTCAGGTGGTTAACCTGGAGCAACTGTTACCTCTTTTAGTGGTTCAGGGTTATGAGCGAGTTGATTTGGTGGAAGGCCCCGGTCAATTCAGCCTGCGGGGAGGGATTATTGATATCTTCCCGTTACCCAACCTTAACCCCATTAGGATTGAGCTCTTTGATGATGAGATCGATTCCATCAGAGAATTCCAGGTAGCCACTCAGCGATCCATGGAGAAACTGACCAAAACCTTTCTCCCTCCTGCCAGGGAGTTAATTTTTCCTCCTCAAGGATGGCCGGGGGTTGCCAGCAAGGTCAAAGAAGAGTTAAACCAGCAATTGAACCGCCTCAAACGCCTTGGCCACCAAGAAGCCATAAGCAAGATGGAAGAAAAAACAGGAGAGCATCTGGCTAAACTGGAAGCCGGTTTGTACTCCGAAGCCTTAGACAGGTACAGTCACCTCTTTTATCCCCGGCAAGCAACCCTCTTGGATTATCTCCGGGAGGACTGGTTTATAGCTGTTGAAGAACCGGCCAGGGTCCAGGAATACTGCAGCCAGATTGTCAGGGAAAGGGGAGAAACCCTGTCTCTTTGGCTGGAGAAGGGTTTGACCTTACCCAGCCAAAGTAAAGCCGCCTTGGATTTTGAAGGAATATGGAACAGGGTGAACCCTTTTCCAGTGTTGGGTTTTTCTATGTTACCCAAACACCCCGGATTTTTTAACCCCAGCAAGGTGGTTAGTATCCTGGGCAAGTCCATGCACAGTTTTCTCGGCAAAGTGGAGATGCTGGAAAGCGAGCTGCGGGTTTGGCGCAAAAATGGTTATGCCACAGTAATTCTGGCCGAAACCGAGGCCCGCTGCCAGAAGCTCTTGCAGACCCTGCGGGAAGCCAAGCTGGATGCTCTTTACTTAAATTCCCCCGAAAGGGAACTCAGTCCCGGCAACATCATTATCACTGAAGGTTCTTTGCAGGGTGGGTTCGAACTTACCCAGTCCCGGTTGGTGGTGATTACCGAAAAGGAAATTTTCGGCCAGCGGAAAAAGAGCCGCCGCCAGGGGGCGACCAAGATGGCGGCCAAACTGGAACCCTTTGTGGAACTCAAAGTAGGGGATTATATCGTCCACGCCAGCCATGGGATAGGCCGTTATCTGGGGGTGGAGAAACTGGATGCGGCCGGAATCCAGAAAGATTACCTGTTGATTAAATACGCCGGTGAAGACCGGCTTTATGTACCCACCGATCAGGTGGGTCAGGTGCAAAAATACCTTGGCAGCGAGGGTGCGGCCCCCAAGTTAAACAAACTGGGGGGCAACGAGTGGGCCAGGGTCAAGAACCGGGTCAAGGAATCGGTACAGGAAATGGCCCGGGAATTAATCAACCTCTATGCCGCCCGGCAGGCCTTGAGGGGTCATGCCTTCGGCCCGGATACGGTGTGGCAAAAAGAGTTTGAAGAGGCTTTTCCCTACGAAGAAACTCCTGACCAACTGCAATCCATTGAGGAAATTAAAAAAGACATGGAACAACCTAAACCCATGGACCGGCTCCTCTGTGGAGATGTGGGTTACGGCAAAACGGAAGTGGCCCTAAGGGCAGCCTTTAAGGCAATTATGGATGGCAAGCAGGCAGCTATCCTGGTACCCACCACCATTTTGGCCCAGCAGCACTACAATACCTGTAAAGAACGTTTTTCCTCCTTTCCTGTAACCATCGAGATGTTAAGCCGCTTCCGTACCGCCAAAGAGCAGCGGGAAACGGTTAAGGGGTTAGCCAACGGCTCCGTTGACCTGGTAATAGGCACCCATCGTCTGGTTCAGGGAGACATTAGTTTTAAGGATTTGGGTATCTTGATTATTGACGAAGAACAAAGATTTGGCGTAACTCATAAAGAAAAACTAAAACACCTTAGACAGAATGTGGACGTTTTAACTCTCACCGCCACCCCTATTCCCAGAACACTGCACATGTCCCTCACGGGGGTGAGGGATATGAGTATTCTGGAATCACCGCCGGAAGACCGTTATCCTGTTCAGACCTATGTGGTGGAATACACCTCCCAAGTGATTAGGGATGCCGTAACCCGTGAGATGGACCGGGGCGGGCAAGTCTATTTTGTTCATAACAAAATTAACGATTTGGACAAGATAGCGGTTGAACTCCAGGAACTGCTACCCGAAGCTAGGATAGCCGTGGGTCATGGGCAGATGAGGGAAGAACAACTGGAGAGGGTAATTCTTGACTTTATGGAGGGTGAACATGATATTCTCCTTTGCACCACCATAATTGAAACCGGTCTGGATATTCCCAATGTTAACACCATCATCATTAATAATGCCGACCAGATGGGTTTAACTCAATTGTACCAGCTAAGAGGCCGGGTTGGCCGCAGTAACCGGGTGGCATATGCCTACCTGACCTACCGGAAGGATAAAGTACTGACCGAATTGGCGGAGAAAAGGCTGCGGGCCATCCGGGAATTTACTGAATTCGGTTCAGGCTTCAAAATCGCCATGCGGGATCTAGAAATCAGGGGTGCGGGCAATATCCTGGGCCCGGAGCAACACGGTCAGATGCTCACTGTAGGTTTTGACATGTATTGCCGCCTGCTGGAAGAGGCGGTTAAAGAACTCCAGGGTCAGCGAGCCGTGGAGACGGTGGAGCCGTCTATTGAATTACCGGTTGATGTTTTTATCAGTGACGAATACATTTCTGATCAGGGAACCAAGATGGAAATCTACAAAAAAACTATGTTGGTACGGAATATATCGGATGCCAATGAGATTGAAGAAGAATTAGAAGACCGTTTCGGCGACCTTCCCGAACCGGTAATTAATCTGGTGAACATGGCCAGGCTGCGGGCCCATTGTTATCAACTAGGGATTCAAAACATCAGTCGGCAGAAAGATATAATTTCATGCAAATTTGGCTCAAATCACACCCTAACCGGGGAACAACTGGTTAGATTGGCCCAGGAATACCCTGAGGTTGTTTATGGAGCCGGTGACAATCCGGAGATTAAAATCAAGCTCAAAAATACTCAACAAACCCAAGTTTTGTCGAAACTTGAAATGTTTTTGCGACGGTTAAAAAACCTTGAAGATACTGGACAAGGTCTGGTATAATAGAAATAACGTTGAGAAAGGGGTTGTGAAAGTGTGAACAAGACACAACGGTTATTAGGTTTGGTTATAGCAGTAGTTTTTGCAGCTACTATAGCCGGATGTAGCACTGGAGACAAGACAGTAGCTATTGTAAATGGTGAGGAAATCAAAAAGTCACAACTTGACAGAAGGGTCGAAAAGGTTAAACAACAATTTGCCAGTACCGGGATTAAGTATGATACCAAAGAAGGCAAGGAAATGATTAAGTCCTGGGAGCAAAAGGAGCTTGATAAACTGGTTGACGAACACATTCTCTACCAGGAGGCTGAAAAGCAAAAGGTATTACCGAGCGATGCCGAAGTAAACACAAAAGTTCAGGAAACTAAGAAAAAATTTGGTACTGAAGAAGAGTTTGCTAAAATCATTAAAGATTACAATATGGATGAAGATGATTTTAAAAGCTGGATTAAAATGGGCATGGCCCAGGACGCTCTTTACAACAAAATTACCAAAGACGTTGTGGTAAAGCCTGAAGATATCAAAAAATACTATGACGAAAATACAGCCATGTTTGAAGAAAAAGAAAAAGTCAGAGCCCGTCATATTTTGGTAAGGTTTGATACTCCGGAGAATACCGTTGGTGACAAAGTATACCGCAACGAAGAAGAGGCCAGGAAAATTGCTAATGATCTTCTTGTCAAGATTAACACAGGAGGAGATTTTGCTAAACTGGCCAAGGAAAGTTCCGAAGACCCCGGCTCAAAGGATACCGGAGGTGAATACACCTTTGGCAGAGGTCAGATGGTCAAAGAATTTGAAGATGCGGCCTTTGCTTTGAAGCCCGGACAGGTAACTAAAGAGCCGGTAAAGACTATGTATGGTTTTCACATCATCAAGCTGGAAGAAAAGATTCCCGCCAAGAAGCGCACTTTTGACGAAGTTAAAAAGGAACTGGAACAAAAGTTACCTTCCGAGCGGAAGCAACAGGTATTTATAGAATTCTTCAACAAAGTCAAGGAAAGTGCTGTAATTGAATGGAAAATAGAAAGGGTTGCAACACCTCCGTCCGGTATGGGTATGCCCGGTGGTAGCGGTGGAGCTGGCGGTGGAGATGCTGGCGGCGCTCAAGGTCAAAAGCCCCCTGGCCATCCCTAAGATTTAGCCGGTGAGAAAACTTTGACTCATTGGAAAATAATGAATAAATCCCTCCTTACTGATATATACTATCTGTGAAAGGATAGTAAATGTAAATTAATGCAGAAAAAGGAGGGAAGATTAGACCAATGAAAGCAACCGGTATCGTACGACGGATTGACGATCTAGGTAGAGTCGTGATTCCCAAAGAAATTAGAAGAACCTTGAGAATTCGCGAAGGTGACCCCTTAGAGATTTTTGTAGATCGAGAAGGGGAAGTTATCCTTAAAAAATACTCACCAATTGGAGAATTGGGTGATTTCGCTAAGGAATACGCCGATTCCTTATATGAGGCAATTGGGCATATAGCTTGTATTGCAGACCGGGATACCATTATTGCAGTATCAGGAGCGCCTAAAAAAGAATTTCTCAACAAACCCATAGGCGCTGCTATTGAGCGGGTAATGGAGGACCGGAAGTCATTAGTCATCAATAAACCGGGAGAAGACCCTAATGGCCGAGGTTGTATAATTGATGATGAAGATGACGGTTGTAGGTATAGTGCTGAAGTTATAGCTCCCATTATTGCCGAAGGGGATTCCATTGGTGCGGTTATTCTTGTTTCCAAAGAACCCGGTATTCAAATGGGTGATATGGAATTGAAGCTAGCCGAAACCGCTGCAGGTTTTCTGGCCAAGCAAATGGAACAATAGAGCACTAATTTGAGGCAGCGCTGGCGCTGCCCTTCTTTATTTAAGTTCGCAACTATGATACAATTAGGCTGGTTTTAATGTTGGAAAACCAGCCAAGAAGTATCAGGAGGACAGGTTATGAGAGGCAAAATAACCGTAGTAGGGTTAGGGCCTGGGAGAATTGAGTTAATTCCTTTACAGAACTGGGAGGTATTACGGTCCGGGCAGCGAATATACCTAAGGACAGGAAAACACCCGGCTGTAGATGGTCTGAGGGAACGTGGCATTAGCTTCACAACCTTGGATAAATATTATGAGGAAAGCCAAAGTTTTGAAGAATGTTATAGTAAACTGGTAGATAAGATACTTGCTGAAGCCAAGGAGGCAGCGGTAGTTTATGGGGTGCCGGGACACCCTCTGGTTGCGGAAGAAACGGTGAATCTGTTAAAACGAGAGGCTCTGGAGCGGAAGTATGAAATAGAGATAATGGGTGCCATGAGTTTTCTGGAGGTCCTATTTACCACCCTTGGTATAGACCCTGTTAAAGGGTTAAAGGTGCTCGACGGTTTGCAATTGAATCAACAGGTGCCAAGTACCGGAGTTGGAAACGTGATTACTCAGGTTTACAGTTCCTTGGTAGCTTCTGAGGTTAAACTTAACCTAATGGAATATTACCCTGACGATAAACAGGTAATAGTGGTACAAGCTGCAGGTGTTCCAGGTCTGGAAAGGGTAGTGCATATTCCTTTATATGAACTGGACCGCCTACCTTGGGTAGATCATTTGACTACCGTTTATGTACCCCCGGAGGAAGGACAAGAAGCGGTATCAAAATATCCCATGGATTCCCTGGTTAACGCCTTGGCTGCTTTGCGGGGTCCCGAAGGTTGCCCGTGGGATAAAGAACAGACACACAGAACCCTTAAATCCTATCTAATTGAAGAAGCATATGAGGTTTTGGAAGCCATTGATGAAGGAGATTCGGATAAAATATGCGAAGAATTGGGAGATGTATTGTTACAAATTGCTCTGCATGCCCAAATTGCTAGGGAAAATGAATATTTTGACATTAATGATGTTATACTGGAGATAACAGAAAAAATGATTCGCCGTCATCCCCATGTCTTTGGACAGGCGAAGGTTAAAAACAGCCAGGAGGTAACTTCTAACTGGGAGGAAATTAAAGCACGGGAGAAGGAAGCCAAAGGCGAAAGACAGCTTTCTATTCTTGATGGGATACCCAAATCTTTACCCGCTCTATTAAAAGCGGAAAAGATACAAAAAAAAGTCGCTAAGGTTGGTTTCGATTGGCCTGATTACCGAGGGGCATGGGAAAAGGTCTATGAGGAATTGAAGGAAGTTGCTGAGGTTCTTGCCATTGGAGATATGGATGGTGTACAGGAAGAATTAGGGGACGTATTTTTTGCCGTAACCAACTTATGTAGACATTTGTCGATTGACTCAGAGGCCTCATTAAATAGCACAAATCATAAATTTATTAAGCGTTTTCAATACATAGAAGAGGAGGTTCGTAGGCAAGGGAAGACATTGGAAATGCTGAGCTTACAGGAGTTGGACCAACTATGGAACCGTAGTAAAGAGGAAAAACGCCAAAAATCGTGAAATAAGTGTAAATTTCAAGCAGTTTTTTCATTAAAAAGAAGGAAATTAAATGTTTTTAGCGAATAAGTCCAAATGTAAGATTATTTTCTAGGAGGGATTTTAATGAACAAATCTGAGCTAGTTGCAAGTGTAGCCGAAAAAACCGATCTGACCAAGAAAGATGCTGAAAAAGCAGTAAATGCTGTTTTCGAAAGCATCCAGGGCGCTCTGGCTAAAGACCAGAAAGTTCAACTGGTTGGCTTCGGTACTTTCGAAGTACGGAAGAGAGCAGCCAGAAAGGGTCGCAATCCGCAAACCGGACAAGTTATCCAGATTAAAGCTGCTAAAGTTCCCGCTTTCAAAGCAGGGAAAGCTCTTAAGGATGCTGTACTTAAGTAGTAAACACATAAAATCAGGTTCATGAGAACCTGATTTTTCACTTTTTTAACGGGGGAATTACATTGCGGTTGGATAAATTTTTGAAAGTATCTCGAATTATTAAGAGAAGAACCTTGGCCAAAGAGGTCTGTGATCATGGCAAAACACAGATCAACAATCGGGTAGCCAAGGCCGGTACGGAAGTGAAACCCGGAGATGTGTTAGAATTGGATTTCGGTTATAAAAAAATAACGGTAGAAGTACTGGCCACCCCGGAAAACGTGAGGGCCCAGGAAGCTAAAGAATTATATAAGTTGATTGAAGAGAAAGTCAACGAGTAACATAACCCCTCCCAAGACCTTCGCATATTTTGTCGGTTTAACGCCAAAAATAAGAGGGTAAAAATTATGTGGAGGGGATAAGATGAAAAACCTTTTTAGAGGAATAGGGATTTTGTTATTATTAACCGTACCTCTAGCCGGTTGGGGATGTGCTAAAGATAAGCAAGCCAAACCCCTTCCTCCAAAGGCCCAGGAAAACAAGTATCAGGAGGAGCCTACTATTAGCTTATTCGTAAACCAAACCGGGGAAAAGAAAAATATTAAACTTGAGGATTATCTGGCCGGAGTGGTTGCGGCAGAAATGGAACCCACTTGGCCGGTGGAAGCATTGGCCGCCCAAGCTATTTTGGCTCGGACTTTTACCATGGAAAACATTCAAGCCGGCAGAGTGCGGAAGATTCATGGAACCGATGCGTCTACCAGTGTGGAAGAGTTTCAGGCGTATAATCCAACCAGGATTAATGATTCGGTACGGAAGGCGGTAGAAATGACCAGAGGTGAAGTTGCCTTATATAAGGGCAGGTATATTCGTGCCTGGTTCCACGCCTGTGATGGAGGGATTACCGCTACAGCCAAGGAAGGGCTAGCTTATATCAAGGAACCGACTCCCTACATCAAAGTTGTTAAAGACGGCTGTATGGACATCACAGTACCTGAGAATAAAGCCTGGCGAGCCGAGTTTCCGGTGGCCCAGGTTCAACAAGCCGCCTCACAGCAAGGTGTTAAAACGGGAACAATAACCTCTGCTCAGGTTATCAAAAAAGGCCCCTCGGGACGAGCGGAAAAAATTAAACTAGGTAAGGGTGTTGTAGGCGGACCGGCCTTAAGGCTGGCCTTAGGTAGTGAAAAACTTCGTTCTATGTTGTTAACCGATATTCGGGTTGAGGGCGGTAAAGTTATTTTCCAAGGAAAAGGTTATGGCCACGGGGTAGGTATGTGTCAATGGGGGGCCAGAGACTTTGCCCAACAAGGAAAAAAACCCGAGGATATTGTTAAATATTATTTCAAGGACATTTCTATAGCAAAAAAATGGAAATAGTAGAACTAAGGTATTCTGCGCACATTGGTATTGAACCAGGTGCGCATTTTTTTATTCATAATATGGTTGGCCCCTGCATAATAATGGGGGTAGAAACATTTCGGTGAAAAAATAAAGGGGGGTAAATAACCATGCAAACAGTTGGAAATAACAGTCCTAAGCATCAAATTACCCTAATGGATAGGAACAGTTTAGCTATTGATGGGGTAAATAATGTTGGTAGCTTCGATGAAGAACTGATAACCTTGGAGACCAACATGGGTATGCTGACCATCAAAGGAGATGGCTTACATATTACACAACTGAATTTGGATGATAATCGCCTGGTGGTCCGGGGACACATTTCTGCCCTTAATTATACTGAAGATGCGGGAGTAAAAGGAATAAAAAATAGGGGTAAGGGCATATTGGATCGTTTGTTGCGATAGCAACCAAGAGGTGGCAAAAAAATGATTTCTTTAACTTGGCAAGTTCAGGCTTTTCTGATTACTATAGCAATTGGCTTGTTAATGGGATTGACTTTTGACGTTTATCGCCTGGTCCTTAAGCACTTTCGTTGGCGTAGGTGGGGGAGGGATATTGGCGATTTTATTTTTTGGTTAATAGTCACCCTGATGGTTTTCTTGCTTTTGCTCCACGGCAATTGGGGGGAAGTCAGGTTATATGTACTATTGGGCCTAGGTATTGGCCTGGGTATCTATTTCCGGATGTTTACCAGGTTGACCCGGAGAATAATCAAAACCCTGGCGAGGCTAATTAAGAAAACCCTCTTGTTCCTCTTAATGATTATTAGTTTTCCCTTTAGGCTAGTGCAAAAAATCATTATAGTGCCCTTGGGCTTTATAGGTCTGGGTTTTACCAGGGCCGCCCGCTGGGTAAGACCCAAAGCCAGGCTCAATTTAATTAGGCTAAAAAGATATTGGCCTATCTTTCCCAAGCGTAAACCCAAAGAATAAAGGAAAATTATTCCCATTGGCAGGAAAAATACAATTTACGTAGAAATATTGTACAAAGAAGTTACTAACATTGTGGATATATCTGTGGACAACTAAGAGGTAATTTAATGAAAATTGAAATCCGTGGTGCGGAGAGGTTAAGTTTCCGGGAAAAACAAGTGGTTACATTAAAAGAGATGGGGGCCAGTAACGAAGAAACGGCTAAGCGCCTGGGGATCACTTCGAGCACGGTAGCCACCATTTATAATCGGGCAAAACAAAAGGGATACGAAGTAGTTATTGTTATTCCCGGACAAGCTCTTGGCATCTTCGGTAATGATGAGGAAGGAGGAGATTAAGGTTGGGCCGGGTAGTAAAGATAGACAATATAGAAAAGGCAACAATAGATACAGCGAAAAAAGCCAAAACCGGGAAAAAACCGGCCAATCCCAAGAAGTCTCCCTTATTCAGAGTAGGTATCTTTTTGGTGGCAGGATATTTATTGTTTGCCTTTGGTAATCAGTTTTTGCAAATAAATCAAATGGATCGGGAAATAGTAAATATCAAAAATCAAATTAAAGTTCTTGAAATGAAGAATCGGGAAATTAAAAAGGAAATTCGGCAATTGCAGTCGGATACTTATGTAGAAAGAATAGCAAGAGAAAAACTGGGTCTTGTTAAGCCTGGAGAAACAGTAATTCTTCCTGCCAAGCAGGTGAAGGAAAATTGATAATATGACTCAAAACACAAAAGCCTATTAACCTATCTTGACAAAATCAAAGATGTTTTATTATAATCAAAGTATATATGGTTTTTCTATTAATCGAGGAGGAATTTTTTCTTTATGGCAATTGAAGTTGGGAGCATTATTGAAGGCGTGGTTAAAGGTATTACTAATTTTGGGGCCTTCGTGGAGTTACCTGGAGGACAGACCGGTTTGGTTCATATCTCCGAAGTAGCTGATGCCTATGTCAAGGATGTCAAGGATTATTTAAAGGATCAAGATAAGGTCAAAGTTAAGGTAATCGCCATTGACGAGAAAGGGAAGATCGGACTCTCCATAAAACAGGCTAATCCCACTTCAAGAAGTCAAGAAAGAGAAAGAAGGGAACCAAAGGTTTCCTTTGAGGATCGGTTAGCTAAGTTTCTGAAAGACAGTGATGAACGGCAGCAGGATATAAGAAAAAGTACCGACTCCAAGCGGGGTGGGCGGGGCGGACGCCGAGATTTTTAGGTATACCGATGCACAGCATGGCTGTGCATTTTTTTATTAAGATACTCTTGGAGGAGATATACATGTTGGGAGCCATTGATATCGGGACCAATTCCACCAGGTTGCTGATAGCTGAAGTGAAGGAAGGGAAGATAAAGCCGGTTTTCACCCAGTTAAGGACCACCAGAATGGGTGAAGGTTTAATTCATACCGGGGAACTGGCCGAACCGGCCATGGAGAGGACTTGTCTGGCCTTAAAGGAATATAAGGCCAAGATGGAGGAATTAAAGGTCGAGAGATTTCAGGTAGTAGCCACCAGCGCGGTGAGGGATGCTGTTAATAGGGAGCCTTTCATCACCCGGGTTTTCAGTGAAACGGGCTTCAAGGTAGATGTGATCTCCGGGGAGGAGGAAGCTGCACTTAGCTATGAAGGGGTTGCCGGGGCCATGGCGATAACCGACAGTTACGTAGTGGTTGATATCGGCGGTGGTAGTACCGAGTTTATTTGGGCCGCCCCCACCGGTAAAGTGGAGGCTTACAGCATGCAAGTGGGAGCTGTCCGCATGACCGAGAGTCAGGCGGGTATTGAAGAGATAAGGAGTTTGCTGGAACCTGCCTTAGCCAAAATCAGGCAAGGGGGAATTACCAAGCTCATCGGGGTAGGGGGAACCATTACCACGGTGGCTGCGATTATTCAGGGCTTGAAGGTTTATGACCCGGATAAGGTGCAGGGTTTTGTTATCGACGGGGATGAGGTGGAGGCCCTTCTGGGCCAGCTGCAGGCCATGACCCTGGCCCAGCGCCGGGAGGTTCCGGGCCTCCAACCCCAACGGGCGGACATAATCTGCGCCGGCATAACCATCCTGACCCAGGTTCTCAGGGGCTCTGACCTCAACCGGATTACTGCTAGTGAAGCCGACATATTATACGGAATAATTTATGGATTAAGCCGGTTATAAAACCGGTGTCGAAAGAAAATTTACCCGCCATTACGTAAGTTGACAAGGATTTTCCTGGTGTTGGTATATAATACCAATAGGAGCAAGGACTCCAAAAACTAATGGTGGGATGAAGATGGATCAAATGGAAATTCACCCTTATCGCCGGACTGTATCGGCCAAGGACGAACCTAGAAGGAAAGCCTGGAAACTACTCTCTTGGCCGCCTAGGCAACGGATTTTTAAACTCCCGCAACTAGGAAAAAGCGTAATCAATCATCTGCCGTGGGCGGTAGTGGGTTTTTTTCTAGGGCGGGGGATACTTTTTAATGAATTGATGCCTTTTGGCATGGCTTACCTGGCTGCCGTACTGGCTGTAATTCGGGGTGCATGGCTTTATGTATTGCCGGCGATTCTTGCGGGTAGCGTTTATGTTTTGGAAGGCACGGCTTTATGGGCTAACTTGTTGGCCCTGGTAACTTTAGTGCCCGTTTATTTTGCGGCTAGGGTTGTGGAGGACAAACGCAATATTTACGTGCCGGCCCTTGTTTTTGCCAACCTGGTCATTGCCAAAACCGCAGCGGTTATAATTAGCGAACCGGGATTCTATCGATACATGGTGATTTTATTTGAGGCTTTGGCCAGTGGTGGCTTGACTTATGTGGCTCTTTTGGCCTTGCCCGCTGTGGTGAAAAGGCTTCAGGGCCAAGCCCCGGCCCTGGAAGAGCTAATGGCTTTAGCGGTGATGTTAAGCGGCGTCATTATCGGTTTGCATGGCTTTTCCTGGGGGGGTATATCTTTACAGGGAGTGGCCGGGAAGTTTATTGTTTTGCTGGCGGGTTACATGGGAGGGGTGGGAGCAGGCACTGCTTTAGGAACTTTGGTTGGATTAATCCCCAGTCTAGGCAACCTGGCAGCTCCTTTAGCGGTGGCCGCCTACGCTTGTGGCGGTTTGCTGGCCGGAGTTTTCAGGGGTTTTGGCCGGTTGGGGGTGGCCATGGGTTTTGTATTAGCTAATATCCTTTTATCGGTTTATCTAGGGCCGGGGGATAGCCTGAAAGGGGTTTTGGGGGAAGCGGCCCTGGCCATCGGCGTCTTTCTGATTTTGCCGACAAAGTTATGGCGATTTCCCAAGGGGAAAGCTCGTTCCGGTAATGAAGGGGTTGAAGTTAGGGTTACGGAACACAAGGTGATGGAAATGACTTCTCGCAGAATTAAGGAGTTCGCACGGGTGTTTAACGAGTTGTCCAGAACCTTTGAACAGATTAGCACAGAGACTCAACAGCGGGACTTAAGCAGTTGGCAAAATATGTTACAAGAGATTACTTATCAAGCCTGTGATGGTTGTGCAAGAAACCGTTTGTGTTGGGAAAAAGATTTCCGCAAAACCAGTAAAATAATTACCGATACCTTAGATCGGAA
>JAJZSN010000009.1 GCA_021849745.1 Bacillota bacterium
TCTTGGCACTTAAAACCACCTCCATAGATATAATTTATATCTATGGAAACGATTTGTCAATGTTTTTAAGTCTACTGTTTATACGATTTTTATCATTTTCCTAGATATAAAATATCGGGAACTTAGGCTGGAATTTAACCGCCTGGATAGGACTGACCCCACCAATAATCTGGCCGGTCATCATTCCTGGCAACTGCACCAACCCCAAGGTCTTCATGCTGTCTATAGAAGGAATCATGGCCGCTTTGACGGCGCTTTTAAGCACCCCCAGCACAGCTTCCCTGGGAGTAGCCCCAAGACTTAAGGCCACTTCAATCTCCGGCCTTCTAGCCGCCACTTCGGCCTTCATACTGTTTAGCAGTAAACCGCAAACCACCATAGCATTACCCACGATCATCCCACTAATAGGAATAACATACTGGGGAGTAGATTTAATAATATCCAAACCGAGAAGAATTAACATAGATAGCCCTTCCGTCAAAACCAGGGAAATAATAACCGCTCCCAAAACCCCCGGCAAACCCTCACCTCTCTTGCGGATGTTGAGGGCCGCCATCAGAATCATCAACCCCACCATTAAGACCATATATGGCCAAGAATGAAGAGCAAAAACCATTTGCAGCACATACCCCACGGCAATGAGCTGAACAGTGGCCCGCAGGGAGCCGATAATGATATCTTTGTGGAGGCCCACAGTACTTCGGGATTATTGGCCAGGGTGCGCAGAAGGGAAACCCGCTGTTTTTCTCCGCCGGAAAGTTCGGTTGCCGACCGCTCCAGAAACTGCCGGTCAAGACCCAACAGGTCCAACAGAGCTCCCATATCGTGGGATGACAGGGGCATTTTACGCAATAAGGGTCCGTAATTAATATTGTCCTTCACCGTACCGGGTAGCATGGTAGGAGTTTGGTGAGCCAGCCCAATCCTGCGCCGCAGTTCAGTTACTTGGTACTGCCGATAATCTTGGCCATAAAAATAAATTTCACCCTCATCCGGGGTCTGCATCCGGTTAGCCATAGAGAGCAAGGTGCTTTTTCCCGAACCTGAGGGCCCAACAATGCTAATAATCTTTCCGACCTGAATACTTCCCTTGATATCTTGGAGAATCCCTCGGACCGGATTTTCACCCTGTTCACGAGGATAATATTTCCAGACCCCTTGGAATTCAATGATTGGACCTGCTGATTCCATTCTCATGGTGGTTACCTCACAATATATTTCCCTTCAAATTAATCTTATCACAATTCCCTGGAAAATATGAACATAAACAAAGAGGCCCATTGGTTGTTTTCTCCAATAGGGTCCCTTTTACTTAAAATTTATTTTTTCTTTCCGTGTTGAACATCCTTATGACACCCAGCACAGGGCATATTAGATTTCAGTAGGTCCTGGTGCGACGGGAATGGCACTGCTCTGGGGCCTTCTGTTGCGGTAATATCTTTTGCTTTTTCAATCTTAGAATCTTTACTGTGACAAACCAGACATACCTTCTCTTTTTCGTTATCCTTCTGACCTTTACCATGAACGAAGTTTTTATGACATTCCAAACAGGAAAGATTGGCCTCAACAATAGCCATATGTGGGAAACCTGGTGCCTTGGGACCTTCTGTTGCAGTAATATCTTTTGCTTTTTCAATCTTGGAGTCTTTACTGTGACAGTTGATACAATTGACTTCATTGATTCTGGCTGTAAACTTGCCGTCGTAATTACCGTTGAGGTATTCATAAAGTTCGCCCAAACCTCTTATTTTCTGTTTAACATACCCTACGGTTCCCGGATCGGCGTGACAGTCAAGACATGTTACAGACTTATGAGGGTTAGTAGCCCAAACTTCTACCGCCGGCTCCATAATATGACACTTGGTACAGAAATCCGGTTGGGAACTATACTTCATCCCTGCTGCAGTACCTACTAACCCGAATAACAAAACTCCGGTAATGATAATTAATAATTTTAATCCTTTTTCCTTGTTCATAAATTTCCCTCCCCTTTCACTAGCATACCTTTATAAATCTTTATATTTATAGGGGTATAAATTCGACAAATTTCTCAAATTACCTTTTGAAAATTACCAAAAATTATAGAAAATAATTGCCTTTTCTATTTCCTGCCCTTATCCATAACCCTGCATAACATTTTGAAAAATGAAAAAACCTTGCCACAGCAAGGTTTAAATCTTCATATAAGTTACCACCGTCTTCATTAAAACAGGAGATATATAAGCCTGGATCAAACCGGAGCCCACCGTCAGCAAAGCCAGAATGGCCATCAGGGCAGTATAGCGGATAAAATAAGGCAGCATCCTTTCCCCTCGGTTAGAAAACCCACCTCTTACCAAGGCCAGGGAGAAATGAACCGCCGAAACCCCGGCAACAAATAGAACAGGAATATTTATCAGATTCTGGGGCAAAACGGAAGACAAGGCAAAAATAATTCCCTGCCAGGCCTTATCCCTGGCAAGAAACCCCACTGCAAACCCCATCAGGAACCCCCTGGTCAACAATAACAACAGAATTACCGGAATCCCTATCACGGTTAAACCCAGAAAGTAAATAACCCCCAAAAACCTCAAATTACTCCAAACCACTTCTTGTGCATAACTGTTAACTTCCACCGGAAAGGTTTGTAATTGGTTTATAAAATTGTTAAGGTATAAAGTTAATTGATTGGCTTGATCTTCATGGAGAACCCTGACTCCGAGAGAACCCAGAAGAATCCCTGCCACAAAAATACCCACCACCACAAGGTAAAGGAGGGCATTTTTCTTCAAGTACTGAACATACCACCGTTGTGTCCCTGCCAGCACAGAACATCTCTCCCTCTGACCATAGTCTTGTACCATTGTATGGTCAAAGGACAAGATTTATTACTTTAAGCTGTTGAACCCTAAGGCAAGAATTTCCCTGGCTATGTATTCGGCAGCCAGGATATCCTCCAGGGAATTGGCGCTGGCCGCCACCACCGTAATCCCCGTCCCCAACCGGTTGGCCAATTCAACTCCCCGCCGGGCCGCCGCCTTGGCCGGTTCCTGGCCTCGCTTGGCCATAGTTCGGGCCACCGTCCCGGTTACCACCCCCGGCGCCCCTGCATTAACCGCCGCATCATAGGCCACCCCGCCGGTATCACTGACGATAACCACCACCCGGCCCTTTAAGTCAGCCAGCTTAGGCGTCTCCGCCCCAATGTTGGGTAAAACCGCACCAATCCTTGCCCCTGCTGCCTCTATGCCGGCCAAAACCTTTTTAGCCCTGGCCCTTCTCTCCTCATCTGAACCGACCCTAGGTTCGGAAACCAACACCACATCGGTGCCCTTAGCCACCGCCATCTCCCCGGCCTCCCTGCCCATGCGGCCCGGATCCAATTCCACCGGAGCCCGACAACTATCAGGACTGGCCCCCAAAACCGCCACCGCCCCCGCATCCCAAGCAGCCTCAGCAGTGGTGGACATATCAATCACATCCACCACCATCACCACCTGCCCCAAACTAGCCCCCGTCACCGCCCCACTGGCATTAACAGTCACAAAAACCCCTTGCGTAGACACATCTATCACCCCAAATTTAATCTGAATCTCACCCCAAAGAAATACCCAAAGCTGACAGCTGATAGCTGACGACTGATAGCTGCCCCTACTGCCCCTCTATCACCCGCCCATAAGTCCCCCCGCCGCCGTCAACCAAGTTCAACCGCCCCTCCCGGGCCGCCACGATGACCCCGCTAACAGCCTTTCCGGCTATCCCAGCCAGTTCCTCCGCTGGGGCAAAATGCAGCACTTCCATCTCCGAGCCGAAGCGTTCAATAAGTTTATCAATGGTCTTTGCCCCAACCTTGGGTAAAAACTGCAGAGGCACCTGATAATAATAAGGTGGCCGGTGGTCCGGATGAACCGGCTGTTCCCGGTCCCTCACCTGAAAAATCCGGTCCAGCACCCCCAATACCACCTTCGTGCTGCCACAGATCGGACAGGCCAAAGCAGGAGGGGGAACCTGAACAATAGCATCACAATCCAGGCAATGAGTCCGGTGATATTTCCCCAACCGGGGATGTAAACCGTAATTCCCCACCACCTTGCGTCCCTCTTCCCTCCGCAGAGCCTTAAGCAACTCAGCAAAAGATGCCTCAGACATGCTGAGAATATTGTACTCCCGACCGATTTTAGGTAAAGAGTGGGCATCGGAATTAGTAACAAAACTCTTCCCGGTCAGTTCGGAAAACATGTCCGCAAAATCAGTGTCGGCACTTAATCCAAGTTCTATTGCGGGGATGGCATCAACGGCCCGGTGTTTCAACACTTCCGACAGACTGGCCACACAGTTGCCGTAAACCCCTTTATGGGGTGTGAAAGCATGGGCCGGAATCAGAATTCCCTGTAAGCTGTCCACTATCTCCCACAATCCTTGCAAATCCAAACCCGCCCGCTGACTGCTAAGATTGAGGTTTTTGATGTACCTGGTCATAATCCCACTGAAGGCCTTTAACTGCTCCAGCCTTGGAAAGTAACACAGGCTATGGGCCGTTCCCTGTCCGGCGGGGGTTTCCACCTCTGAGCCCAGGATTACCGTCACTTTGTCCCGGTAACTCAACCCGCCATCGGCCAGTTCCACCATCTGCCCTGCTTGCACCAAACGGTCTATATCCTCAATTACCGCCGGGGATGCACAGTCCACGATACCGATGACCTGGATGCCTTTGCGTTCTACACACTCTTTGACGATATTGGCAAAAGTCAGATCCCGGGCCGCCGTGATTTTCACCGGGCGGCCTTCACTGCTCCGGCCAATATGGATGTGCAAGTCGACGAAAAAGTTCTGCATAATTCCTCCTGTAATAATGCCTGGTATTTGCCTGGAATAACTTGCATATAATAAGACAAACAGTCCCCCGAAAGGAGTCCTGATATATGAAGGTTTTTCTCAGTGCAAACAGCCTTTTTATGGTAGGTAAAGTAAGCCAACTGCGTCATTACCTGACCCGCTATGCTATGAAACACGGTACCCTTAAGGAACTTCTTGAAAAAAACCTCCTCTAATATACCACCATTTGAGCCGCTACCAAACCGGCGGCCCCGGCGGCCAGGAAGAATTCCTGGTCTTCTTCGATTCTCCGGCCCATGGTGGTAACCTTGACCTGATATTCATCCCTGACGGCCTCCACTGCAGGCCAGCCATCCACATCCTCCATCACGTGGTGTTTTGTGGTCAGCCCCAGGTCAAATAACTGCTTATGTACATGGTAAGCCTTAACTTTATCCATTTTAGGCATAGGAACGATACATCTAGTCAAGGCAATCTTGTCCAAAACCGTCAGGGTATGATGACTAACACCCTGGTGCCTGGGCCGCGGGTCAGCGAAGCTGATCCTGGGCACGGCTATGGCTTTGCCCTCCAGATTGTTGACTGCGTTGATAATCTCGCCCTGTTCTATGCCGGTGAAACCATACCGGGTGCCCGTACCCACAATCCCCGGCCCCATGGTCACCACCGTTACGTCGGCCTGGGCTACTTCCCGGGCCGCTATCAGGCCGGTATAAACATTAATCGCTTCATAATCCCCGCCAAAGGCATGTCCCACCGTAACCGTGGCATCAACCAGCCCTTTGGCCTTCAACTCCCGTACCAGATTACTGAAAACCATGGGCAGGGCCGCCCCGTCGGTCATTACATAGACCACCCGGAGGCGGCCCTGGCTGGCCTTTTTAATCCCTGCAGCAATCAAGGGTAATTGACTATGTAGAGTACCCACCACTACCGGCATTTTCTTTAAACCAGTGAACCCAGCCATAGCATCATGGTATGGACTGTCAGGTTCATCCACCGTCAGGCATTTGACCTGGTGAGGGGTATAGCGCATCTTCATGATATGACCCGCCTCCGGCGGGTCAACCTCTTCATTGGCTGTATTAGCCATGACAAAATGGTTGCCCCCGGTGCCCAGTCCCTTATAAAGGGCAGTGGTATTAAGGATAACCCTATCCCCCACCTTGACCGGACCGGTCAGGTCGTTCAGGTTGACGGCCCTTTCCTGCTTGCCATCAATTTCTACGATGATATTGGTAATCCCGGGGGCGGCCCCGGTAATTTCTATTACATTTCCTTGGCGTATACGTATCATTGGCTCCTCCGATGTTCTTGGGGTCATCCCAACTTATAATAAATTTCCACATTTGTGTCAAAAGTCCTGCTGCTTCGCAGCAGTGTTGATAATAGATAGGACTAAACAGGCTGCGTTAAATAAATCTGACTTATTGATGTACTCTTCGGGAGAATGATTTTTTTCCATGCCTATACCTAGGTTGATGCTGGGAATGCCCATAGCGTTGAATATGTTGGTATCGCTGCCACCCCCTCTTGGTTTTATATTCATTGGTAAATCCATTTCCTTAAGGGCCGTCTCCACCACCTTAATCACAGGGTGATTAGGCTCCACTTTAAATGATTGATAAACCCGCTCATGGTTATAATTCGCTCTTGATCCCAATTTCGAGGCGGTATCTGCCACAATTTCCCGCCACTCTTCCACCAGTTTGTTCAGTTTTACCTCATCTCTGGAACGGATTTCTCCTTGCATTTCAACATAGTCCGGCACGATGTTAGTGGCTTTACCTCCTCTGATAACTCCTATATTAGCGGTGGATTCCTCATCCAGTCGGCCCATAGGTAGTTGGGTCAAAATGGCGCCGGCCACTTGGATGGCATTTATCCCTTCTTCAGGATTTACTCCGGCATGGGCCGAACGACCAAAGACCTCGATGCGGATATCTTCCTCTGCCGGGGCGTGGTTAATGACCGTACCCACCGGGCCGCCACTATCCAGAACATAACCTAAGTCGGCCCTTAACCCTTGGCCCTGCAAAGATTTGGCCCCCAGCAGGCCAACCTCTTCGGCAACGGTAAAAACCACAGTAATTTCTCCATGGGGCAAACCCTTTTCCCTGACAACCCGTAAAGCTTCCAATATTGCCGCTATGCCTGCTTTATCATCAGCACCGAGAATGGTGGTACCATTGGTAAATATTTTATCATCCTTTTCCATAAGGTTAATGCCTGCAGTGGATTCAACAGTATCCATATGGGCCGCCAGGAGGAGAGACGGCGCCCCTTTAACCCGGGCCGCCCAACGGCCTATCACATTTCCGGCAGAACCGCCAATTTCCGCTCCCGCCCCGTCTTCCTCCACTTCCATCCCCAGGCCGGACAACCGGTTGATAAGAAAATCCGCCAATTCCCTTTCCCCTTTGGACGGGCTGTTAATCTGCAATAAATTAAGAAACTCAGATAATAATCTTTCTTGAGTAACCATATTTTCACCCCGATATAGTATAGCCAAAAAACACCACCGAAAAATCTCAATTTTTACCTAAAAATCATAACCACCCGCTTAGCGGGTGGTTCAGACTGAAGACAAACGCCGCTTTATGCTGGAATGCATACAAGCGGCGTTTGTCTTCAGTCTGAGCACTTAAGGGGGGTGACGTACTGGCTGCAGAATTGTTATTATGCGGCCAGTTTTCATCTCCCTACGACACAATAATGATTCGTTACAATAATCTTGGCATTAGGCAGTTTGGGTGCTATGTTCTGCAGCTAGTTTTTAAGCTGTTTTGCAGGTGAGACTATCAACCAAATCTAAGGTATTCATCTTCAACCTTAGCATAGTCCTGAAAAAGACGTTCTTCATTCACCGATATTTTTTCTTTTTTCAGTCTCTTGACGAAGAGTTCAAGAGCTTGTTTTAGATTTTCGGCAAGATAACACCTAATTTCTTTAGCTGACGCACCTTCCCATCTATTACGTGGCATTCCAATGTCAACAGTTATATATCGTTCCTTCCTATTTAAGCGAAGCTTTCGACAACCCTCAAAATTCCAATGCCAAATATCACCGTCAACTCTAGCAATCGGTGCAAATTCGTCGATTTCAGAGGAATATGGTACGTTTGCATATGTTTTTAAAATTCGGCGTAGTTCTATAAGATGAGGTTGCACTACCTCAGCTGCCTTTGTGTCACCCATTTGTGAACCAAAAGTGATGAACGCCTTGTTCTCCTGTGTCAACTTGCTACCTCCTCTTACCAGCCCATGGTTCATGATTGTCTGGGCCAGGTTCAGTTTCAACCAAATCACGTTCTTTCTTTAACATTTCGCGCCTTGGGCCACGTTCAATTGGTATTACGTCTCCATCACCAATTTGTTTCTTAGTATAACGTTTCGCTGGGTTTTCGTTCTGAGTAATACCCCACTTTCTCAAATTCCCTTCTCCATCCACTTTTTTGTATAATGTGGCTGGGCGGTCATCTGCGATATTTCCGTGGGGTGCTTTAGCAGCTTTACCCATCCCCTTAGGCTTAACTTTGAAAACCTTACCGGCCATTTTTGTCTTTCTGGTCAATTTTATTACGCTTTTTCCGGCTTTCCCAGCTACAACACCGGCTAGGTTTTATTTACTTAGACGTTCAACTTGTTGACGAGATTAGAGCAGCAATTTTATAAAATTGCTGCTCCACATGATTATTACATCTTCTCGATTGAAAACACGATTTTGTCAAAGTTTGTCTCAAAACCGTAATCATTTGCATAATAGGAGAAGATTATCCTTTTCCTCAAGTAGCATTCCCAAAGAATGTGCTTGAGACTCCCTTCCATCACATCATCCCAGATATTATAGATAATCAATAAGCCATCATTAGTAAAATATTTACAGATTACCTCTTTAGGTGCACTATGCTCCTATAACATAATACTAGGGTATATTTGCCCATTGACTTCAATACCTTTATCAGTTGCTAATCTAATTCCTTGGTGATATGGGGAGTTTTTACTAACAAAGGTAACCTTTATTAGTTGACCGTTTTCGACTTTTTGTACATCCCACAGGATAACATCTTCCCTACCCCGACTAGCAAAAGCTTTGTTGTAGATACGTTCTTTACCAATTGATTTATTCATCGAAAACTCCTTTTTAAGGTCGTAAACCGTTGTAGTATCTAAATGGGTCAACATCTGAATCCTCGCGTAGCGTCAGTTGTGGCAGTTGCGTCCGGACGCTACCGACGGTACTGACACTTTAGGCAGACTGAGGGAGTATGGATGTCACACTCACTGCAGAATTTCAATTCTGCAGTGAGATAGTGAATCTAGTTTAAGCAAGTAGCCTTGCTACCACTCACTACTTCAACTTGTAAAGCTTGTCTTTACAATTATGTGGTCAGTTCAGCAGGTTTTTTGTGGCTAGTTTAGTGAAATCACTTTACCTTGACTTTGAAAACCAAATCATCAAAGTTTACTTCGCCCACACCGTTACTACAATGAAAAATTAACGCACCATCTTCAAGCTTTTCTACGAACATTCCGGAATTTCCTATCCACGCATCAACATTATCTTTGTATTCAATGTTTTGCCACACGTTCCAAATGTTCAAAAATCCTTCCGTTTTTTTGGTGTAGCACTTAAAACTAAAGATTTTTGGTGCCGTGTGTGTCCAAAATACTGGCGCACTCAATTTTTGACCATTAATTTCAACAGTTCCTTTTCTTTGGTCTATAGATACCTCAAAACCTTGTTGGTAGGTATCGTTGTAGTCTAAAAACTCAACTTCTACCTCTTGACCTTTTAGAACAGGAATTTTGTAAGACATCATTACAGATTTACCTTCGTAGTCAATCGGTTCTCCCTTAGCGTTCGCAAGCATCTGAGCCAATGTCAATACTACCACTCCTCTTTTAGTATCCCGGATGTCTGAACGGGTCAACTTTGGCGTGGTCTTGCGGCCATCGCGGCACAAAGTCTCTTCCGCCATCCCTGGCCGGGACAGGTTCGTGACTTAGCTCCATCGATTCCATTCCACCCTTGTCAGGATTATATCTTTGCGGCGCAAGACCTTTCCTCATTCTATCAACATTTTCAGCTCCATACTTTTCTGCCGCTCCTTCACTAGCGGGTTCATTTTTCCAAAACCTCTGTCTAACAGTACTCCAACTTGGTTCAGTCCCTTTAGCGGTTGGTTTATAAATATCATCTCCTAGTTTCCAGCCCTTACTAACAGCTTTACCCGTCCCCTTAGGCTTAACTTTGAAAACCTTACCGGCCATTTTTGTCTTTCTGGTCAATTTTATTACGCTTTTTCCGGCTTTCCCAGCTACAACACCGGCTACTATTATCGCACCACGAGACTATTAAGCTTTCAATATTTCCAGTACGATAATCTTCAAATGCTCCCCTTACGTCCTGATAGGTATCATATGCACTCCATACCCGGTAGGCCAATACTGCAGCCCCAACCAGAAGTGGTACGAACTGGCCGTTTGGATCAATATTAATTATCGGGTTGCTGTTACCGTATTCGTAAAGGTTAATATTTAGTAAATCATCATATCTTCCTTGGAAGGTATCCTCAGAAATAAACCTCTTGGTCTCAGGGTTATAATACCTGGCCCTCATGTAGTAAAGCCCGTTAGGGTCAGTCATTACTCCATCCCGTCCATTGTACAGGAAGGGGGTTGCCGTTTCTCCGCTGCGCTTTAGTAATTCACCGTAAGGGCCATATTCGAAATGATCTGTTACAGTACCGTTTTCATCTGTTAATGCAACCGTACTCCCTCTTCGGTCATAATGATAGGTTCTATAAACACCTCCGTTTTCCTCCCCTATTAAACCTAAACCATAGACATAAAAAGTTTGATTTCCCTGGGCATCGGTTTTGATTAAAAGCTGGCTTAAGGCAGCGTTTGGATTGATTACGAAATTACTGCGGTAACTATTTCCGTAAACTGTTTCAATAATACTAATCCGATTATTGTCGGCATCATAAAGGTAGCTGGTGTCACCTACTGCTGTTAGCCTATTCCGGGCATCGTAGCTATAATTAGCCATTGCCCCTGCCAGCGGCCCAATTATCATGTTGCCATCAGCATCATATAAAACGGGTTGCCCATTAAAGGTAGCAATTCTATTGCCGTAAGTATAAGTCACCACCGTAGACTGGCCATAAACCTTTTGTTCCGTGGTTAAATTTGATCCAGCATCATATGAATAGTCAAATTGTTCGATAACATTACCGGTATTATCAAGAATCCTCTGCTGTTTCAATTGGTGGTTCTCATCATAACTATTAACCAACGTAAAGGGTGATTGGCTGTATCCACTTTTCTCGGTAGTCACGTTTCCTGCGGCATCATATTCAAAGTCAAACTGGCTGATAACGTTATTATTCCCATCTACGTCTTTCTGCTGAAGTATCTGACCGGCTATGTCATAACTTATTGTCATAGCGGTACCGTTAGGACGAAGAGTTTTTGTTAAGCGTCCGTTAGGATCATATTCGTATCTTGTTGTTCTACCAGACCAGTCGGTTACTCCTATAAGTTTATTGGCTAAATCATATTCATAATGTACCTTTTTACCACCGGGATACGTTAGGTAGACGATATTTCCAACTGTATCATATTGGTAGCTAATAGTGTTACCTAACGCATCAGTATATTGGACTAAACGATTTAGGCTGTCGTATTGGCGACTGATGGTTCCAATACTGTCCCTTGCCGTCAGAACATTTCCATTGGCATCCAGGGAATAGTTCACAGTACCTGCCGGATCGATACTCCTAATAAGCCGACCTTCGTCATCATAGAAATATTCCCTAGCCTGACCGCGTCCGTTTATTTTCCTGGATACTAAATTTCTAGCGTCATAATTATATGATACGGTATTTCTTGAAGGGCTAACTTCATCCATTAACCTTCCAGCAAGATCATAGTTAAAACCACTTTGATTCAGGTTCTGATCCGTTAAGGAAATACGATTGCCATCCTGATTAAAACTTTGGCTGCTTTGTCCATTTAGCGGATCCACCACTGATATAATCCTGTTAAGATCATCATAATGATATCTTGTTATCTGCCCTTTAGGATCGGTAACACTAATCAGACGATTTAGATTATCATATTCTTTATAAGTTATCCGGTTTAAACCGTCTGTTAAAGCTATAGGATTATTTAAGGCATCATAAGTAATACTCAAGATACGCCGGCCCATGGCGTCATATTTGTATATCTGGTTTCCAATTGAATCATATTCAAAGGTAAAGGTATTACCCATTTGATCAGTGGTGCCTATTAGCTGGCCTTTAGCATCATAAGTGTTAATAGTTGTATTCCCACGGGCATCGACAGTTCTCTTCAGACGATCCTCACCATCGTATTCATAATATACTTGATTAGATACGGCATCTATAAGGCTAGTGAGCTCGTTATTACCGTTATAGTTATACCGCGTGAGGTTTCCGTTAGCATCAGTCTCAGATATTTTATTGTTCCTAACATCGTAAGAAAAGGTAGTGGTGTGCCCTAACGGCCCTGTAATGCTGATTAAATTATCAAGGGCATCATAGGTCTTATTAGTTGTTTTGCCGATACCATCTGTGATATTTATCTGACGGCCAGCAGTGTCATAGCCATAAGTCATAATATTTCCGGCTGAATCTTTTACTGAATAAACTTGGCCGTAGACATAGGTATAAGTTGTTTTCCCTAAGCGCGGAGAAATCTTTTCTAAAAGCAGCCCGTTGTTATCATAACTGAATTCTGTTTTATTCCCCAACTGGTCAGTAGAGCTTATCAAATTGTTATTATTATCATAAGTGTTTATTATCTTTTTGTATGCGGCATTTTCTACTGTTAATAAGTTATCTTTTAAGTCATAGATAAACTTTGTTGTAAGTCCGGCTGCATCTGTTTGGCTTAGTATATTCCCGCGATTATCGTAGGAAAACCTAGTGGTATTTCCTTTAGCATTTGCATCGCTTATAAGGTTTCCGTCACTGTCATAAGTGTAGGTGTTAGTTATTATACCAAGTTCATCTTGAAGCTTGGTAAGTTGATATTTACTGTTATGATAGGAAACTCGCCGCTCTCCGTTTCTGTCATAAACAGTATTAATCACCGTACTAGGTGCAATGGTTTCATCATAATAATACCTAACTAGCTGGTTTCCTGCTACTGCGTCGTCCTTTGAACTAACTCGGCCTTTATCGTCATAGGTAATAGCTAATACTTGTATGCCATCTGCATCAGTTTGAGTAAGAATTTGTCCCCGTCCATTATATGTATATCTTATATTTTGACCTTTAGCGTCCACAATAGTTCTTAAATCTTTATTTGCATCGTATTCAAATCTTACTATGCGGCTTAACGGGTCAGAAACTGAATAAACTAGCCCATCAGCGGTATAAGCCAATGATAGCGAACGCCCGGAGATTGGTTCAATTATTTTCTCCAATTTCCCTTCTGCGTTATAAGCTAAATTTAATGATTGGCCATTTTTAGTTTTCCGCTCAATCAGTTTTCCACTAGAGTTAAAACGAAAAACGCTTTGGTCTTGAAGTGTTAGACTATATGTACCGTCAATATTTTTTACTAAAGTTACGAAGCGAACAGTTAAATCTGGTGAACTAAATTGGTTATTTCCATTATTGAAGAATCGATTTACTCTGTTTGCATTCAAATAAATGTCAATATCCCCATTTGATAATTCCACTAACCGGGTATCATAGTTATGCGACCAACCCCTACCCATAACACCTTTATTAAGCAGAAGGGAATTATAGTTTATTTGAAATGAGAGAGGACGGGCTCCACCAACGGTCAGTAGTTCTTTTTCAATAACATGAGCACCAGTAGCAGGTTCAATATCCTCTTCGACTTCAGGATCGTGTTTTACAATCTGTTCAGCCGCATTAACTCCACTTAATTCACCACCTGCTGATAAGTCAGGGGAGAATTTAGCTATAAACCCATCATAAGGATTTGCAATCGTATCATATGCACCTGCCGTCGTTGGTAAATTCGTTGACCTAGTTTCTCCTACGAGAAAGATATAACCATCACGGTTTATCGCCTGCGAATAAAGAAAATCGGTGGCATCCCCTCCAAAATATGTGGAAGCTAACAATTCACTTAAACTTGAATTAAACTTCGATACAAACATATCAAATGCGGTTGTAGGTCCATTATAAGTCGTATCAAAAGCTCCACTTGTTACTGGGTAATTAGGTGCATGTGTTGTACCAGAAATAAACACATTCCCCATACTATTGATGCCAATTTTTATTGGTCCAATTTCATTACTCGGGCTACCACCAATGAACGTGGAGGCAATTAATGATTTTAAATTTTTATCCAATTTAGAAACGAAAACATCACCGTCGTACCATTTGTCTTTTTTATAAGCTCCACTTGTAGCTGGAAAGTCTCTTGAAGATGTCGTGCCAGCCACATAAATTTCCTCTAAATTACCAATAGCTAAAGAATAAGCTTCATCAGTACTCGTTCCTCCTAAAAAGGTAGAACGCTCAAGATTTGTTAAACCGGAATCAAACTTACTGATAAATGCATCACTTCCGCCGTTAATTGTTTGGTCAAAAGTAAGTCCTGCAGCAGGAAAGTTGTTGGATATTGTCAAGCCAGCAACGTATATTTTTCCCTCCGAATCAATTACTAACGAATTAATTCTATCTTCATCACTACCGCCTAAAAAAGTAGACGAAATAAGGCTGCTTAAGTTTGTATCAAGCTGTGTTATAAAGCCATCAGAAGTTCCACCGTTATATGATTGGTCGTATGCTGAAGCAGTTGTTGGGTAGCTAGTATAAGCAGTACGACCAGCTATTAAAACATTCCCCAAAGAATCAACAGCCAAGGAACTAACTGTGCCTCTGGATATGAAAGTTGAAGCTTGAAGACTGCTTAAATCAGCATTAAACTTTGAAACAAAAACATTAGCTGAACCAGATGTATATATCCGGCTATAAGCACCTGCAGTAGTGGGGTAGCTTGAGGAATTCGTTTCGCCAGTTATATAAACACTTCCCTCTTTGTCTACCACGACAGCATAGGCATTAGCATATCCGCCGTCTGAAACAAAGGTAGATGAAAGAATCTGTCCTAAATTTGCATCGAACTTTGAAACAACTGCGTTCTGATAGGCATAAGTTCTATCATAAGCACCAACTGTAGTAGGGTAGTCTGAAGACATTGATGTTCCTGAAACGTAAACATTCCCATCGCGATCGAATGCTATAGAATAAGTCGTCTCGGAACCACTTCCGCCTACAAATGTAGAAGCCAATAGCGGATCTATGATTAAAGGACGAGACCGGTCATAATTTCCTACAGCAAAACCATATGTATTATTCTCTAAGATATATTTAACTTCAACAAATTCCTTAATACCATTATTTTCCTGATAAGCTATTGGTTTTGTAAACTTAATAATACCAAGGTCTGTTCCGACATCAAGCTCACCATTTTCATTTACAGTAAGTGAACTACCACCTTCTAGTTTTAAAAAGCAAAAAGGGCTCTCGCCCCGCAATAGACATTGACCAACTCGTCGTAGATAAAACTAAAATCTACTAATTAATTTATCTATCGTAATAAATTATCTTTTGGTATGATTAACTCGTATATGTCCATATATGGGCTAAAGCCCAGGCACCTTGCTTTTTTATCATCTAATCACCTGCTTAAGTTATTACTTCAATTATATCAAAAAAAGAGCAAGAATTACTCATTTTTACGTAATTCTTGCTCCTTACTAAATTGAAACCTCAGGTGCTACTCGGTATAACCCTAAGCATTTTCACACTTTCCTTAATTATCTCCACCACATACCGCACATTCAAAACCAAATCAGCCACCGCAATATTTTCCTCGGTGGTATGCACCTTATTCATCCCTATCCCCAGATTGGCCACGGGAATCCCCTGCCCATTGAAAATATTGGCATCACTACCGCCCCCGGTGGCCTCCAACTTAGGCTCCAACCCAAGATTCCGGGCCGCCCTCACCGCCGCAGCCACCACAGCCTGGTCTTCCCCCAAATCAATCTCCGGGTAAAGGTCTTCAATCTCCACACTGACCATGGCCTCAAACTCCCGGGCCGCCTCTTCCAGCACCCTTTTCATATGCTCGGTCTGCTCCCTCATCTTACCGGGCTGAAGACTCCTGGCTTCCCCCTTGAGATGCACCATATCCGGCACAATGTTGATGGCCTTACCCCCGGTAATCACCCCGATATTGGCGGTAGTCTCCTCATCAATCCGCCCAAGCTTCATCCTGTTAATAGCCAGGGCCGCCACCTGAATGGCGCTAATACCCTCCTCCGGACACAGCCCCGCATGGGCGGCCCGGCCCCGGATATGGACCTCCACCTTCTGCTGGGCCGGCCCCCGGACGATGATGGTTCCTGCGGAACCATGACTATCCAGCACATAGCCATGAGCTGCCTTCAGCATCCCGTAGTCCAGATTCTTGGCCCCCAACAGGCCCTGTTCCTCAATAATAGTAAAAACCACCTCAATCTCCGGATGAGGCAAGCCCTCTTCCGCAATCACTCTAAGAGCCTCAAGAATAGAACAAATCCCGGCCTTATTATCACTGCCCAAGATGGTGTCCCCGGCAGAATAAAATACCCCGTCCTTTAGCACAGGTTGAATCCCAATCCCCGGTTCCACCGTATCCATATGGGCGCTGAACATAATAGCAGGCCCCTCCGCCTTCCCAGGCAGCCGCCCAATAATATTTCCTGCGGTGCCCCCGGTCTTGCTGCCCGCCTCATCTTCAACCACTTCCAAACCAAGAGCTGATAATTTGGCCTTTAGGACATCGGCCACCTTCCGCTCCTGCCTGGATAAGGAATCAATTTTCACCAGCTCTATAAATTCGTTAGTCAATCTTTTTTCGTTGACCATTAACTTCACCTCTTTCCAGATTAAGTTTATTTTAGCATAATCTTAAGAGAAAGCAAAACCTCCAGGTCGACTCCGGGGGAGACGGACAAAAAATCACCCCCGGCTTCGAACTCCAGGGATGATCTCATTCTTACTTAAACTATGAACTAAAATCTACTTCCCAGCTGCCACAATAGCCTTACCATAATCGCGGCATTTTTCCAAACCTTCCCCATCGGGTGTTAACTGAATAATTAACCCATCTCCTACCACCTTAAAACCATAATCGCCCAAACGGGCCACGAAGTCCCTCATCCATTGGCCATCGCCCCAGTCGTAAGAGCCAAAAGCGCCGGCCACTTTGCCCACCACCGGTTGACCCTTCAGATTAGCGATAAATGGCTCGAATTCGTCCTCTTCCAACACCTCTGACCCCATGGATGGACTGCCCAAAGCCACAGCATCGGCCTGGAGGACATCCTCCAAAGTTGCCTTACTCACCGTCTTGACTATCGCTTCGCCCCCCGCTTCAGTAATACCCTCGCCGATGGCCTTAGCCATGGCCTCGGTATTCCCTGTGCCACTCCAATAAATTACCGCTACTTTCACGCTAACTTCCTCCCCTTTTATAGATAATGTGTTGCAAAAGATATTCATTATCATTATCTAGCTTACTAAAAGCGCTGACTTAAAGCAGCGCTGGTATAAAACAGATAAAAAGTTATCCCTGATTAAAAAATTTACTCTACGGAACCCTACCGGAAGGATCATCTGATCCATTTCTTCTAAAGTATAAGCATGACAAAATTCTTTATTAACACAACCGCCAAACCCATCTTCACATTCTTTTTTCCGAACCACATCCAGCAGAAAATACCCGCCGTATCGTAAATTATTATAAACATTATTCAATAATTCTTCCCGTTCCCCAGGATCATCAATAATATTAAACACAAAATTACAAGTTACCAGATCCACTCCCAAAGAACAATTTCCAACCTGGTTAATATCATAAACCCCAACCGCTTTGCCAATCTCCGGCCGGTTCATCACCTTTGCCAACTGCTGGGGTAGGTCAACTATAACCACCTCATAACCCGCTTCCAAGAGATAAGCAGTGTTGCGTAATGTACCTGCCCCATAGTCCAGCACCTTAGAAATTTTCTGCTTTCTGAATAATTCATCATACAATAATAAACTTTTTGCCGCTGTCATAAGCCATCACCTATTTTATTGATAATGATTTTCAATTTCATTTTAGCCTAATAGGTGATTTCTGTCAATACCTTTCTAAAAACTTTTCTCAAACTTCCCCAGTAGCCCAGGCAAAAATTCAGGTTCTGCCTGATAATATCCTGCTTTTGCATTCCACCTTAACTTAACCAACACATTCCGCCGGTCATTATAAGGACCCTGTCGGAAAGTCACCGTTACCCCCAGTTCAAACCCAAGTTCATCTTTTTCCTTGATTTTATGAACGGTAACCCCGATTATCTCATTAAGCCCCTTTCCCTCTACCCTCCCGGAAGAAGTCAGCAGGGCCTTCATATTCTCCCAGTCCCCCTGATCAATAGCGGTAAATAACAGCAAAATTGTTTCCCCCGGAGTGGCCTTACGGTACAGTTCCCCCATTTTGCCGGCGGCCTTGTAATACATAAAGCGATAAGACAGACTGTCACCGCTCCGCTTATCCCCCTGCAAAGGAAAACGCAAGTCGAAAAAGCCCCCTTTCCCGTCCTGGCCATGGGGCATCCCACTTAAGGAAGCCGCAACCTTGCGTCCGCCAACGTGAACCAACACCGCCCGCCTTTTCCAACTCCAGTTGCCGCCGTAGATTTCCTTGATAACCTTCTTATCTTGCGGAGTCAATGATTTCACATCAGCGTGGGAATATCCTGCCAAACGCTGGGCCAGAAAGGACTTCCCGGTATCCAAGTCTGTTACCTTGGCCTTAACCCCGTAAGGAAAGAGGTACTTTACCTCATCCCAATCCAGCAGTTCTCCGTAAGGACTCCGCCTGCGCAACTCTTCCCGGATTTCCTGTAAGTATTTTTTCAATTGGGGTGGCGGCCCAAGCAACCTTCCCCCTTGTAAATCATAGAGATAATTTCCTTCCCCAAAATGAAACACCCTGATCTCTTTGCGGCTAAACAATTTAATTACATATTTACCCGGCGGTTTTTTCCCCGGTAAAATCCGTGCCTTCTCCACACCGTCAACAATTTTCTCCACCTTTTCCTCAGCGGAAATGGTCAGAGATGACTTTAATTCAGGGGAACTAATTTCTACCTTGGTCACTTCCACCCAGTCAAGATATTTATAGGTAAGGACAACCAATACAATTAAACAAACCACCTGGAGCAATATGATTCTGGCGTCGATATAGCGAACTCCACTCTTTTTCATCCGGCCTACCCCCAAAACGGTCTACTAAACAATATATTGGTTGTCCTGAAGAAGTATGCCATGAAATAGAAAAACCCCACCGACGTGGGGTTGATTTAGATAAAGTATTAATGACCCAGATATGCTTTGCGAATTTCATCAGATTCGGCCAGTTCTTTAGCACTACCGGAAAGGACAATCTTACCGGTTTCCAGGACGTAGGCCTTATGAGCGATGGACAAAGCCATATGGGCATTCTGCTCGACCAGTAAGATGGTTGTGCCGGAAGCATTGATTTCTTTAATGATGGAGAAGATGTCTTGTACCAAAAGGGGCGCCAGACCCATGGACGGCTCATCCAAAAGCATTACCCTGGGCCGCGCCATTAGCGCCCTGCCCATAGCCAGCATCTGCTGTTCACCACCGGATAAGGTTCCGGCGGACTGACTTTTCCGCTCCAGCAGCCTGGGAAAACGACTGAAAACCTTCTCCATGTCTTCCTTAATTCCCGCTTTATCGGTACGCAAAAAAGCGCCTAACTCCAGGTTTTCCAACACCGACATGTTGGCAAAAACCCTGCGTCCTTCGGGAACTTGAACCACACCCAGCTTAACAATATCCTGGGCCTTTTTACCGGTGATATCCTGGCCCTCAAAGGTAATCTTACCACTCTTAGGTTTCAATAAACCGGAAATGGTCTTCAGGGTTGTGCTTTTCCCTGCTCCATTAGCGCCAATGAGGGTAATGATTTGCCCTTCTTCCACATCCAGGGAGATACCCTTTAAAGCATGAATGGCTCCATAATAAACGTCAATGTTTTCAACTTTAAGCATGGGCTACCTCCTCCCCTAAGTAGGCTTCGATTACCTTGGGGTTGTTCTTGATTTCCTCAGGTTTACCATGGGCAATCAATTGACCATAATCGAGAACATAAATACGTTCACAAACTCCCATTACCAGGGACATATCATGCTCAATCAGCAAAATGGTCAGATTGAACTTTTCCCTAACCCATCGAATCATTTCCATGAGCTCCTTGGTCTCATTGGGGTTCATCCCTGCGGCAGGTTCGTCCAATAAAAGAAGCTTTGGCTGAGCGGCTAAGGCCCGGGCAATCTCCAGACGGCGCTGCTCGCCGTAAGGTAAGTTTTTGGCAATTTCATCTTTTTTATTTTCCAATTTAAAGATTTTTAAGAAATCAATGGCTTTATGGATCATTTCCTCTTCCCCCTTGACAAAGGAAGGCAGGCGGAGGATTGAGCTAACAACCCCGTGCTTGGCATGGGAGTGATAAGCTATCTTAACGTTATCCAATACCGTTAAATCATTAAACAACCTGATATTCTGGAAAGTCCGGGCCATCCCCAAGTGATTAACCTCATAAGGTTTCAGGTTCCGCGTGTTTTTGCCTAAGAAAACCACTTCCCCTACCGTAGGTTCATATACCCCGGTCAACAGGTTGAAGATAGTAGTTTTTCCCGCACCATTGGGGCCAATCAAACCAACCAATTCCCCTTGGTTAATCTCGATGTTGACATCGGAAACAGCCTTCAGGCCACCAAAGGTTTTGGTCAGATTAGTTACTTTGAGAACCGTCACGCTGTTCACCTCCACCCGTCGAAGATTTTTTCCCGAATAAGCTGCCAAAGGTAGCAAAAGAAAGTTCTTTATTACCCATCAAGCCCTGGGGCCGGAAAATCATGATTAAAATTAACAGTAAAGCATAGATAACCATCCGTAAAGCGGCTAGATCCTGCAAGGCCGCAGAAAGGAAGGTTAATAAGATAGCGGCAATAATGGAACCGGTTAAACTTCCCATCCCGCCCAAAACCACCATTACCAGGATGTCGAAGGATTTGAGGAAGTTAAAAGTACCCGGTTGGATGGTATAGAAATAATGGGCATGGAGAGCGCCTGCCAGACCGGCAAAGAAAGCTCCGATGGAGAAAGCCAATACCTTATATTTGGTGGTGTTGATACCCATGGTTTCAGCCGCAATCTCATTCTCCCTGATGGAAATACACGCTCTGCCGTGGGTGGAATTAATAAAGTTCTTGATTACTACCACTGAGATAATAGTCAATATAAAAACCGTTGTCCAGCTAGACAACTGGGTTATTCCGCTCATCCCGGCTGCGCCGCCTACATATTCTATATTTAACACCAGACCTCTGATGATTTCCCCCATACCCAGAGTAGCGATGGCCAGATAGTCACCCCTTAACCTCAAGGTAGGCATACCGATAACCACTCCCACCACCGCCGCTGCCATAGCGCCAATGAAGACTGCTATTAGTAAACCGGCTGTTCGTGCCACATCCCCGGTAGGATCCAAACCGGTAACCGCAGCAATGGTTTCTACTATCATTATTTTTTGGGTAAAGACCGCCGAGAGGTAAGCCCCAACCGCCATGAAGCCTGCATGTCCGATAGAGAATTGTCCGGTAAAACCATTGATAAGATTTAAGCTAACCGCCAAAATAATGTTGATACAAAGCAAGATTATGTTAAGTTTGTAGTAACCGCTTAAAATGGGCGGCCTGCCGCTGGTAAGATAATCCACCAGAGCCCAAATTGATACCAGGGCCGCAATGGTGAGAATCATTGAGAGATAGTTTTTTTTCTGCTGCATCCAAATCACCTACACTTTCTCCCGCACATTTTTGCCGAACAGGCCGGTGGGCTTTACGATGAGAATTAAAATCAAAATAATGAAGGCCACGGGGTCTTTATACATTGAGTCTATATAACCGCTGACCATAGTTTCGGTAATACCTAACAGCATAGCCCCGGTAACCGCTCCGGGAATAATCCCTATACCACCCAACACTGCGGCTACAAATGCTTTTAGACCGGGCATAATCCCCATCAACGGCTCAATCTGGTTATAATAAACCCCTACCAAAACCCCTGCTGCTGCGGCTAAAGCAGAACCGATAGCAAAGGTAGCAGAAATAGTATTATCAACATTAATCCCCATGAGCATAGCGGCTTCATTATCATGAGATACAGCCCGCATAGCTTTTCCTGTTTTGGTTTTATGGACAATAAATTGAAGCAATAACATTAAGGTAATGGTAACCACGAAGATGATAATCTCACGAAAAGAAATCTGGACACCGCCCATTAATGGGTAAATTTTGTTGCTTAGGATATCAGGAAAAGTTCTGACCTGAGGAGTTACAATCATCATACCACCATACTCTAGGAACAGGGAAACACCAATGGCCGTAATCAAGGCTGCTAGCCGGGCAGCGTTCCGTAATGGTTTGTAAGCCAAGCGTTCGATAACCACACCTAATACAGCGCAGGTAACCATGGCAATCAATAGGGAAGGTATAAATCCAAAACCTTGGGTAGCTGCAAAATATCCAACATAAGCGCCCACCATGTAAATGTCGCCATGGGCAAAATTAATTAAACGTATAATTCCATAAACCATGGTATAACCCAGAGCTATAAGGGCGTAAATACTTCCCAAGGATAGCCCGTTAATTAACTGTTGCAAAAAGACTTCCAACCCTATCACCTCAAAAAAATTTTTCGCAAAATAAACAGGGGAATGAGGGGGAGTATTCCCCCTCATTTGTCGCCACAAGGTTCACCTAAAGCTTAAGGTTGAATGTAATCTTTGTATACCTGCTTGCCATCCTTCATTTCCAGAATAGCAGCCCCCTTAACAGGGTTATGCTTATCGTCAAGGGAAATCTTACCGGTTACCAACTGAACATCTTTAATGCCGTCTAAAGCGGCCTTAACCTTCTCGGGATCTTCGGAACCGGCCTTTTCCAGGGCTTCAATGTACAATAAGGCAGCATCATAACCCAGAACGGCCATGGAATCAGGGGTTTCACTATATTTGCCTTGATATTCTTTTACGAAGCAATTCAAGTATAAAACCACTTCTTGTCCCAGACAACAAAATTTTTTCGTCAAAAGAAACCCCCGGAGACCGGGGGTTTGATATTACTTACTCCTAACAAATTCAGCGCCTTTTTCAAGAGCCTGGCGGTTCACGGGAATCAAATTGTGTTTATGGGGAGGTAAAACTTTTTTAAGGGTCTCCTCCATGGAATCAATACTTACTACTCCGGTCAATTCCTGGAGAGCTCCTAGCATAATATTACCGGCTACCCGGCTGTTTCCCATTTCTTCGGCAATTTCATTAGCCGGAATCTCATAAACCTTGATATCAGGCCGCTTAACCTTTTGATCTACCAGCGAACTGTTTACCAGGATAAATCCATCCGGTTTCACCATAGGCTCAAATTTAATCAAGGAAGGTTTGTTCATGATAATTACCGCTGTAGGCTCTGAAACAACAGGTGAACTGATGGGAATATCGGAAACGGTTACCGCACAGTTAGCTGTACCGCCCCGCATTTCCGGACCGTAGGAAGGGAGCCAGGCCACTTCCTTGTTCTCAATCATGCCGGCATAGGTGAGCAGCTGTCCCATGGACAAAATCCCTTGACCGCCGAAACCGGCTATGATTATCTCATGAAGCATGTTACTACACCTCCTTGGGAACTTTAATTTCTCCTAAGGGGTAATAAGGAATCATGTTCTGCTCCAGCCACTTGGTGGCTTCAATTGGCGTCAGGCCCCAGTTGGTTGGGCAGGTAGACAAAACTTCTACCAGGGCAAAACCGACTTTTTTCTGCTGTATCTCAAAGGCCCGCTTAATGACTTTTTTGGCCTGAATAATGTGTTTGACATCATGAACTGAAACCCGGGCCGCATAAACAGTACCCTCTAGAGTGGCCAGCATCTCAGTTAAGCGGATAGGGTATCCTGCCATCTCTTTGCTCCGACCTTCAGGGGAGGTAGTGCTTTCTTGACCCAACAGGGTGGTGGGAGCCATTTGACCGCCGGTCATGCCATATATAGCATTATTAATAAAAAGGGACGTAATCTTCTCACTCCGGGCCGCCGCGTGGACAATCTCTGCAGTACCAATGGCAGCGGCATCACCGTCACCCTGGTAGGTAAAAACCATTTTGTCCGGGTGAACCCTTTTTACTCCGGTGGCAACAGCAGGGGCCCTGCCATGAGCACCGCCCAGAAAATCGAAATCGAAATAGTCATACATGAAAACAGCACAACCTATGGGAGCAATCCCGATAACTTCTTCTTTAATGTTCAATTCATCAATAACTTCAGCAATCAGCCGGTGAATAATCCCATGGGTACATCCGGGGCAGTAATGGAAAGGTTTATCCGACAATGAAGCAGGTTTGCTAAAAACCTTTCTCATTTATTTTCCCCCTCCCTGTACTATTTTCTCTAATTCAACCACTATATCTTTAACCACCGGAACCATTCCTCCGGTTCTTGTATACAGGTAAACGGGCTTGACACCATTAACAGCCAGCCGTACATCCTCCACCATCTGACCAAGGCTCATTTCAACAGTTAGGAAGGCTTTAGCGGTAGTGGCCGCTTCAGCCAAGCGCTCGGAGGGAAAAGGCCATAAGGTGATGGGCCGTATTAAACCCACTTTTAGCCCTTTTTCCCGGGCCTTATCTACCGCCCCTTTGGCAAGCCGGGCTGAAGAACCGTAAGCTACCATCACGAATTCGGCGTCATCCATTTTATAATTTTCATATAAAACTTCATTTTGGAAGATTTTATCGTATTTCGCCTGTAAAGTAAGGTTAAACTTTTCGTTATCCTCTGCAACAATGTGTACGCTGACAATTAAGTTACGATAAGCCCGGCCCTTCATTCCGTTGACGGCCCAGGGTTTAGCGGGAATATTTGGTTTGATGTCCTTTAGTTCAACGGGTTCCATCATCTGGCCCAATATCCCGTCGGCCAGAAGCATCACCGGGTTCATATATTGATCGGCCAAGTCAAAGGCCTTTGCTGTCAAATCTACAATCTCCTGGACGGAAGAAGGAGCGAGGACAATCAAACGGTAATCTCCGTGACCTCCGCCTTTGGTAGCCTGAAAGTAATCGGATTGAGCCGGTGCGATATTCCCCAAACCAGGGCCGCCCCGAACCACATTCACCAGCACCGCAGGCAATTCAGCCCCGGCCAGGTAGGAAACTCCCTCCATCTTCAGACTTATCCCAGGACCGGAAGACGAAGTCATCACCCTAGCACCGGCACCGGCAGCGCCATAAACCATATTAATGGCAGCAATTTCACTTTCTGCTTGTAAGAATACTCCACCCACTTCAGGCAACCGTTTAGCCATATAATGAGGCAGCTCACTTTGGGGAGTTATGGGATAGCCAAAAAAATATTTACAACCGGCCAAAACAGCGGCTTCCCCAAAGGCTTCATTTCCTTTCATCAAAATCTTGCTCACTGTTTCTCCTCCCTTTCGACTTCAATTACCACATCGGGGCACATTAGCGCACACATGGCACAACCGGTACATTTATCCTGTTGAACAACAGTAGCCGGATGAAAACCCCCAGCGTTAATATGCTTGGCCATGGTCACAATTCGCTGCGGACATGCGTGAACACATAACTCACATCCCATACACCGCTCTTCCCGAAAAGTAACTTTAGTCATTCTTTTAATCCCTCCTTTTGCCAATTGATATAAAATTAATAAGCCGCCTAAAAAAACTTACCACTAGCCACTGGCTACTCAATAAGCCTTCCCTTCCGTCAAACCTTCCAATACCCGCAAAGCTCCCTGAGCCAGGGCCAGCATCTCATTCTCGCCAGGATAAATTTTGATTTCCCCGATAAATTTAATCTTGGTAATAATCCAGTCCATCAGCATTTGACTATTGGCCAATCCTCCGGTGAGCACCACGGCATCCACCCGGCCGTTGAGGACAGCGGCACAGGCGCCTATGGCCTTGGCCACCTGGTAAGCCATAGCTTCATAGACCAACCTGGCTTGTTCATCCCCTTTGGCTATCCGGTCTTCAATCTCTCTGGCATCAGTGGTACCCAGGTGGGCAACCAGCCCCCCCTGGCCCACCAGCATTTTCATAACCTGGGCTTGGTTATATTGCCCACTGAAACATAATCTCACCAGGTCACCGGCAGGTAAACTTCCAGCCCGTTCGGGAGACATAGGTCCCTCACCGTCCAAGGCATTGTTAACATCTATCACTTGCCCCAGCCGGTGGGCCGCCACCGATATCCCGCCCCCCAGATGGGCTACCACCAGATTCACTTCCTGATATTCCCGGCCCAAATCAGCCGCAGCCCGCCGGGCCATAGCCTTGTGATTCAGGGCATGAAAAAGGCTCTGGCGACTAATGTGGGGCAGCCCAGTTATCCTGGCTGCCGGCTGTAACTCGTCAACCACCACCGGGTCAACAATATAAGAGGGAATCCCCAGGGGCCGGGCTATTTCCCAAGCCAGCAAAGCACCCAAGTTAGAGACATGACTGCCCCGTTGCTCCTCTTTCAAGTCCTGCAGCATTTGCTCATTAACCTGATAAACCCCTCCGGAGACAGGTTTTAACAAGCCCCCTCGGCCCACCACAGCAGCCAAAGCCTCCAGAGCCACCCCCCGTTTCCCCAGAACCCCTAAAACTACCCCCTTGCGAAACTCAAACTGCTCCATAATCCCCGTAAAACCCGCCAATTCTTCGGTCCGGTGACCAACACTCTCGGTAAATTCCTCCCAATCCCCATCATAAACAGCCACCTTAGTGGATGTAGACCCAGGATTTATAACTAGGACTTTCATGCATTTCCCTCCTGTAAGCTGATAGCTAATCATCCAGGAATACCCTAAAGCCAATTCCTTCTTACCCGACCAATCTTGTCAATCCGCTCTTGGGCCATGATATCCGCTGCCCGGTAAGTGGGAATCCTGTCACGCTTGGCAATATCAAGAACCTTTCGTACATTATCATAAATCCCCCCGATGCGCTGGAAAGCCCGTTCCCGGTTATACCCGCCAAGTTCATCAGCCACATTGATTAATCCCCCGGCATTAATTACATAATCGGGGGCATAGAGTATACCTTTTTGTTCCAGCAAATCACCGTGTTTATCCTCTTTGAGAACATTATTGGCGGCCCCGGCAACAATCTTGAACTTCAAAACAGGTAAAGTTTCATCATTGATTACCGCTCCCAAAGCACAAGGAGCGAAAATATCTCCATCAACCCCATAAAAGACCCGAAACCTTGTCATGACAAAGCACCAACTGCTCGAATCCATACTTTTCCATGTATTCTAGGACTTTGAGGTTCATGGGTCACCCCTCCTTCGTATCAGCCGCCGACTAATCCTCCAGCTTTTTCAGTTCCATGACTTTATGAGCCATCATCACCCCCAGCGCAATGGAAGTCAATTTAGCCTCATGGGTATCAGCCCTGGAGGTCAGGATTACCGGTACCCCAGCCCCAGAGATTACCCCAGCAATCTTGGCCTTCCCAAAAAACACCACAGCCTTATAAATCACATTACCCGTTTCTAGATTAGGAGCCAACAAGATATCGGCCTCACCGGCTACCGGCCCTTTCATCCCTTTTATACCGGCCGCTTCCCGAGACACAGCGGTATCCAGGGACAAGGGGCCATCGATGATACAGCCTTTAATCTGTCCCCGTTCATTCATCTTAGCCAGCACAGCCGCCTCCATAGTGGCAGGCATATCGGGGTTAACAACTTCAATTCCGGCCAGGGCCGCCACCTTAGGCATGGTTATGCCTAAAGAATTGGCCACACACACAGCATTTTTAATTAACTCAATCTTTTCTGCAAAAGTCGGAGTAATAATCATGGCGGCATCGGTCAAAAACATCAGCCGATCATAACCAGGAGCCTCAAAGATAGTCACATGGCTGATAATCCGGCCCGTGCGCAGCCCAATCTCCTTGTCCAAAACCGCCCGCAAAATTTCAGCAGTGCTTAACCTACCCTTCATAATCATTTCTGCCTGCTCTGCCCGCACAAACATAACGGCCTTTCTTGCCGCCTCAACAGGATCCTTTTCTTCCACTAGTTGAAATTTACTCAGATCCATCTTAATTTCCCCGGCAATTTCTTTAATTTTCTTCAAATTACCGATTAAAATGGCTTCAACCAAACCCAGGGCCTGGGCCTCCTTGACACCTTCCAACAGTTCATGTTCATGGGCCGCAGCCACCACCAACTTCTTGGTGGGGTACTTAATGGCTGCGCCTAATATGTCCTGAAAACTTTTCATCATCCACCTCTTCTACCCACGGATTCCCCCGCTGTCGTCTATCTCCCAATTTGTCTAAAAAACTCTCTCCCTTCGCATAGTATGCAAAATTCATACCAAAAACCATACCCCTTTTCCCAGGAAAACCACCCCAATACCAAGCAATTCCTTGCAACCCCGCATCACCTTGCAGGCAAAAACTTGCAAAACTCTGCCAAAGGGGGCGCAACCCGTCCTAAACATTATCCCCACCCTCCAGCCCGAATTCCCTTACTGACGACTCATTTTATTCCATGCTTCTCCAACTTATAATACAAACTCCTGATAGCAATGTTCAGCTTCCTAGCGGCTAGGGTCTTATTCCCCCCACATTGGTCCAAAACATTAAGAAGAATCTGCTTTTCTACCTGATCCAGCATTTCTTCCAAGGTCTGTCCCCCGTACACCTCCCCGGCAGTAATGCTCACCGCCCCGGCCTGCAGTTCCTGTTTAGGCAGCACAGGGTGGTTACCCAAGGCAGGCAGATGGTAAACCATAATGATATCCTCGTTATATCGCATATTAATAATGGCCCGGCCCAGGATATTCTCCAGTTCCCTAATGTTCCCCGGCCAATCATACTGAGCCAGAATCTCCAGCGCCTGGGGCTGAACTCCTTCGACCTTCCGACCATACTCCTGATTGAATTTGCTGATAAGGAAGTATGCCAGGCCGGGAATATCAGACTTACGCCTCCGCAAAGGAGGAATGAAGATGGGCACCACATTCAAACGGTAATAAAGGTCCTCCCGAAAAGTCCCCTCTTTAATCTTCTGCTCCAGATTGGCGTTGGTGGCCGCAATCACCCGGACATCCACCGGAAGGGCCTTGGTGCCTCCCACCCGGATAATCTCTTTTTCCTGTATAACCCTTAGGAGTTTGGCCTGGATACTAGGATTCACCTCCCCGATTTCATCAAGAAAAATAGTTCCCCCGTTGGCCTCCTCAAACAACCCCACCTTGCCCCCTTTAGAAGCTCCGCTAAAGGCGCCTTGCTCATAACCAAAAAGCTCACTTTCCAGCAGACTCTCTGAGAGGGCGGCACAGTTAACTCTGATAAACTTGCCCCGGTACCTCTGGCTGGCATTGTGAATGGCATGGGCAAACAATTCTTTCCCGGTCCCACTCTCGCCCCGCAGCAATACGGTAGCCGAGATAGCCGCTGTCCGCAAAGCCTGTTGGGTAGCCGCCATAATCTCATCGGAAGAACCCACAATATCATCAAAACTATATTTGGCCTCCAACTGGCGAATAATCCGCCTGGCCGTTTCCAATTCCTCAGTAAGCTTCCGAATCTCCGAAAGATCATGGATGACCCCTACACTACCTTTTAACTTACCGTCTACAACAATAGGGGCCACGTTAACCATAACCTCTTTCTTATAGGGACCCACCTTAAGCCTAACTCCCCGCACCGGCTTTTGCGTCCGCAGAACTTGGTAGTGAGTACTCTCCCCTTCTACAATATCTACCGTGGCGGGCCTGTTAATCACTTCCCCCTCGGTGAGACCGGTCAGCCTGGTATAAGCAGGGTTAATCATAATCCCCATACCGTTTTCATCCACCACCGAAATAGCATCCTGAGTGGAATTAATGATAGCCGAAAGTAAGGTCTTCATCTGTTTCAGGTTGGTTATCTCTTCAGCCAGGGTCAAGATTTCACCGATATCCCGGAAGATGGCCACTGCCCCTATCACCTTACCCTGTTCATCCCGCACCGGAACCCGGTTGGTGACGATGGTGGTGGAACCCAGCTTCTGCTGCTGGTTCACTTCCATCTGATTGGTATGAAGAATAATGTGAAGCCTGGTATTGGGTATAACCTCCTGAACTGCCTTCCCGATAAGGTCTTCAGCTTTTAGTCCCGTAATTTCTTCTGCCGCTGCATTAAAAATGGTAACAATCCCCTGAGCATTGACGGCCAACATGCCGTCATGGGTAGAATTCAATATCACACTTAATTCCTGTTTAGAAACTTCATACACCCGGCATCACCATTTTTCTTTAAAGTTTTGTAAGCCTTGGTCAAACTTCGCCATAAAAAAGAAAAATCCTGCAAAACTTTGCAGGCAACTAATTTCACAAAATTAATTTCGTCCTATCATATCAATATATTTTAAAAACTTATTTTTTTCTATCACCTGAGTTAAAGAATACTTTTCCGTAAAAATATGAAAACCAATTAAAAATACCAAATAAACCAATTTCCCCTCCCAAGGCACAACCCACACGCTGATGATTCCCAGGGTTACCCCTAGGGCATTGGATCCGGTATCCCCCATCATAGCCCGGGCCCCCAAATCATGGGGTAGATAAGCCATAACGCAACCAACCATCAACCATAGCAAACCCAGAGCCGGATTGCCCCAACCGACAAAGGTAATGATTAAAGCTCCGACTAGAAACCCCTTGGCCGCCCTTCCCGGCCGCAGGTCTAATAAATTTACGGAATTGATGGATAAGGCCACAATTAAAGTATGAACCACCACACCCATAACCAATTCCCAGCTAGCAGCCACCGACCTTGCTCCCAATGCGATAATCAGCGCCACCAAACCACCCATGAGAGCCTTCAAAGCCCCGGTGGTTAATTCCCTTTCCAAAAGCAGCTTTTTGAAGTGGCCCTTTAACCCGCTAGCCTCGCGGGAACCCAGCACATCGTCCAAAAAGCCGAAGAGAGTCATGGCCACAATCCCCAGTAAAAATAAGTAAAGGGCACCCGGAGGTAAAAACCCGGTCAACCAAACCACCGGTATTACCATCAGGGCCGCCACCCCAAAAACCATCCCCACCGCCACGGGAATTTCCTCTTTTCGATAATTGGGTCGCAAAAACCCTGCCTTGCTAATCATCCGGGCAATCAGGGGGAACAAAACATATGTAACCCCATAGCCTAAGCCCAGTAAAATAAAATAGAGCGCTACTGAGTTTAAATTCAATGGCAAAAAAATCACCTCGTAACCAACTTCCAGGCCAACACCCTGGCCACATGGATAAATTGTTTGCCCCGATGCTTAAAACCTGAGATATCCCGACCGGTCTCGGCATGGGTCATCTGCACTTCCACTTCCCGTACCCTAAATCCTCGACGGGCCACATCGATGGTTAAACCCACCTCCACCCCGTATCCCGAAGCGAAAGTACCAATGCTTTCTATCACTGGTCGGGTCATCACCCGCTGACCGGACAAGGGCGAAAACATCTCCAACCCAGTGAAAAACTTAATACCCCACCGGGCCAACCCCTTAACCAAACCAAAACCGCCCTTCTTCCGGGCCCGGGGAAACCTGGCGATGGTCATATCCGCCTCCCCTTTGAGTACAGGGTCAATTAGTTTCCCGGCCTCTCCGGCTGAATAACCCAGATCCCCGTCCAACAAGACAACAATATCCCCGTCCACCTCTCCCAACCCCCGGTTAAGAGCGCCGCCCTTGCCAAGGTTAGCGGCCAGGGAAATCACCCTGGCCCCTGCTTGTTGGGCCAACAGTGCGGTATCATCTCGGGAGGCGTCATCAACCACCACCACCTCGTCCACCTGGGGCAGGCTCACTAGAGCCTGGACGGTCTGGTAGATGTAGTCGCCTTCATTATAGGCGGGAATTAGAACAGATACTTTCATGGGTATTCCTCCAGGTATGGATGGTTAGTGGGTTCGTAGTTCATAGTTCGTAGTTGATTTAGGCATTACTTTAAGGATTCTTTAACCCGGAAGTTAGTCCATAGTGTTTTAACTATGAACTACGAACTACGAACTATGAACCTCTCTCACCTCGGCAGCAATTCCTTAGCCGTCTCCTTGACTCCGTAGTTCCCCGGTTTGCCTTGCATGGCCCAGATTAGAGCCACCTGGCCTGGGACGGTTTCAATGTTATCCACAGTGGTAACCTTAAACTGCTGGTATTCCTTGGTGTAAGATCTGGGTACATCCCGGTGTTCAACCCCGTAGACACCCATTCCTTTATCAAGAAAATACTTAATCATAGGTATATCCACAACCTGAACCATGGCAGAACTATCATCCTTGCTGCCCCCGATGATAATTATCGTATTGATGGGGACTCCGTATTCCCCCGATTTTTTGATAATTTTCTGCTGTTCCAAATAATTAAGAGTAGCCAGGTTATCACCCACCACTACTCCCTGGGCCACCAGGCGGGCCAAAGCTGCCATCACATCTTCCGTCTTGCTTTCCTTAAGGTTTAAATAGTTTATAACTTGCTGCTTCCTAGCCTGGTCGCTAAGATCAAATCCATCCAAAATTGTAGTGGTGGACTGAATTTTACCCCCAGCTAATTGCAGAGATTTGATTACATCCTGATTAAACCCATAATTACCCGTCTCTACCAAAGCCACCTGCTTACCAACCAGGCGGTTGTAAACCAACTGGGGCAGCACACTCCGGCCAAACTCCTGATAATCCCTGGTTGATTTCTCAATCCCGGCTGCTTTTACCTTTAGTTCCTTGTTCTCCTGACCTAAGGCCCCCAGGTCTTTGGCCAGGCTGTCAGCCCGAATCTCCAACTGACGGATAATGGCATCATTGCCCAGAAAAGTAGTACCAATCAGTATGCCCATGGCCAGGGCCAAAAATACCGCCACCAGAGAAGCAATATGGTACTTCATGTCAATAATCAATTTAGCGCCAACCTCCTAGTCTGCTATATACCCAGAATAAGCTTAAGCTGCATATAAACCAGCCTTAACAACTGGCGGGTAGAAGGCTCAATAAGCATCACCAAAAAAATAGGTATCATGGCGGCAATAATAATCTCCGCCAGATGTCGAACCTTAACTTTACGATTATATAATTTGTTTACCCCTTTGGCATCCACTAAGATAGAACCCACCTTGGTTCTTACCAAGAAAGTGCTGGCCATCCCCTTGCGGCCCTTCTCCAGAAAATCAATCATATTGGAATGGGTCCCCACCGCCACAATTAATTCCGTACCTTTTTCATAGGCCAGGAGCATAGCAATATCTTCACTGGTTCCAGGAGCCGGAAAAGTCAACGCCGGTAAGCCTAGGTTCTTCACCCTGGCCAACCCCGGAGCCCTACCATCCGGATATGCGTGGACCACAATCTCTGCCCCGCACTTTAAAGTCGCATCACTAATGCTATCCATATCACCGATTATCATATCAGGTTTGTAGCCGAACTCACGCAGAGCATCAGCCCCGCCGTCCACCCCGATCAAAACCGGGCGCATTTCCTGGATGTAAGGCTTGATAGCAAGTAAATCTTCCTTATAATCCTGACCCCTTACCACAATGAGGGTATGCTTGTCTTTGAACATGGTCCTGGTGTGGGGAATCTCCAACCCTCCCAGAATCATACCCTGCTCCTGTTGAACATAGGTTATAGTATTTTGTACAAAATTTTCCAGGACTATGCCAATATTCTTCTTGGTTTCTTCCATTTTGTTCTTAATATCTTCAACGGTTAACACTTCACCGGCAGCTACCGATTCACCCTCAATAAAAACCTGGTTTTTCCTAATCTCAATCTCCTGTCCCTCAACCACTTTCTCCATGATATCACGGCCCACATGATCCAACAGAAAGATACCCCCCCGTGCCAATGCAATAGGGCCCAGGTTGGGGTATTTGCCGCTAATCGAAGGGGATGCGTTAATCACTGCTTTACACCGGCATTTCACCAAAGATTCAGCCGCCACTTCATCCAGATCCAGATGATCTATGATTGCTATTTCATTTGACTGCAGACGCTTAACCAGGTCTTTGGTCCTTTTATCAACACGGGCAATGCCTTTAAAATACATTAACCCTCCACTCCATTTCCCTTTCCTAATATTTCATATTTTACATCATTTATAGGTTATTAGCAAGCAACGTAGAGTAAAGCTAAAATAACACTAACAAAAATAAACCTCTAATTTTTATTTACCGGATAAAAATTAGAGGTGCAACTAATTTCCAATTATCTAAAATAACCTATTTCATCCCACCTTGGCCCCGATTCTGAGCCTATCAGCCACCATGGCAATGAACTCCGAATTAGTCGGTTTACCTCTCTCCAGATTAATGGTGTAACCAAAGAACCGGTTCATCATTTCGATATTCCCGCGATCCCAGGCCAATTCAATGGCATGGCGAATGGCCCGTTCTACCCGGCTGGGCGTAGTGGAATATTTCTCGGCAATCATGGGATATAACTCTTTTGTAACAGCCCCTAATAAAGCCACCTCGTCAATCACTGCTAAAATGGCATCCCTCAAATACTGGTATCCTTTAATATGTGCCGGTACACCCATTTCGTGAATTACATTGGTAACGGCTACATCGAGATTCTTTGTCTTAATGACCGGGGTGTATTGAGGTATGATACTGGCGGCCCCGTCAGCCAGTTGACGAATTCGGGTGGCCAGGACTGTGAAATCAAAAGGCTTTAAAATATAATAATCAGCCCCCAATTCAACAGCCCGTTGGGTAATACTCTCTTGGCCAAAGGCAGTTAACATGATAACCTTCGGCTTTTTGGAAATATCCACGGAATGGAGTTTTTCTAACACACCAATCCCATCGAGATGAGGCATAATGATATCCAGCACTACCACATCAGGTTGTTCTGCTTTTATGATATCCAGGGCCTCAACCCCATTATTGGCAACTCCCACCAACTGCAAATCATCTTCCTGTGAAATAAACTCCTTCAATAGTTCACAAAATTCTCGATTGTCATCAGCAATTAACATTTTGATTTCTCTTCCCATGATTTTTCTCCGCCTCCTAAATTTGTACTTCTCTGGAAATAAGCATTCGACATTTTGGATATGAAGTCCTCCTTTTCAATTAGAAAAAATTTACTTAAAATTAAAAAAAAGAGAGCAGCGCTCTCTCAACCAGCTTTAGCCAAAGGATTAGTAAGGGTTTGGCTTTCATTAAGCATTTTCTCTATATACACTCCATAGCCTTGGGTGGGGTCATTGACGAAAACATGGGTAACAGCACCAATTAATTTATTGTTTTGAACAATCGGGCTGCCGCTCATTCCTTGGATAATGCCCCCTGTTTTGGCCAATAACCTGGGATCTGTCACTTTGATAATCATTCCTTTACCATCAGGGCGATCAAAGGGTAATACCTTTTTAATCTCAATAGAGTATTTCTCAATTTTAGTCCCTTCAATTACTGTAAAGATTTCAGCAGGACCCGTTTGAACCTGGCTATTTAAAGCAATGGGAATACTTTCTTTAAAATAGGGATTAACTATAGGTTTATCCAAGACTCCAAAAATCCCCACCCGGGTATTTTTAAGAATGTTTCCTGTAATTTCATTATCAGGTTGAAACATACCTATTTTTTCCCCCGGAGTTCCTTTTGTGCCTTTTTTAATTCCTTGCACTGAGGCCTTAACTATTTTACCTTCTCTTAAATCAATTTTTTTCCCGGTATCGGCATCGGTAATCACATGTCCCAGCGCCCCATACCGTAAATTGCCGGGTTCTAAAAAGGTTAAGGTTCCAACCCCTGCGGCGCTGTCCCTGATATACAATCCAATTCGGTAGGTTCCCATTTCCCTGCACAAGACCGGCTTAACAGTTTTCTCTTCAGTTTCATCATCCCGCTTGATTAACATGGTTAAGACCTTACCTTCATTGCCTTCCGTCCTGATGATATTAGCCATGTCGCGGTCACTGTTAACAGATTTACCGTTAATCTTCAGGACTATATCTCCGGTCTTAATCCCTGCATCTTTAGCTGGATAGTGTTTGTTTCCTTCATTGTCCACCACCGGGGAAAAACCCACCACCATCACACCTTGGGAATTAAGCATTACTCCGATGGAATGACCACCCGGAATTACGTCCATCCTGGGAACTACATCAATCATCATGCTTTTCAAGGGAATGAACCCAAAAATCTTTAATTGAATGTTAGCCTGGCCGGGTTCTACCGCTACCGGTATCCCGTCATTATATTGAAAAACACCTTTACTAAGACGACTCCCATTTAGCTGAAACACTCCTAATTTTTTGGCTTCCACATGGACACTTAATCGGTTCAGAGCTTGCCGTGGAAAATTAAGTCCTAAGCTCAACTGATCTCCCACAGATAATTTCTGCTGGTGGGGCAACCTGATAAAATCCTGAACCTGCAAAGATACACAGCCGGTAATAATCAATATTACCATCAACAGCCCGAGGATCTTACTCCTTTGTTTGCTCTGCACCGATATCACTCTCCTAGTATTTAGTCCTTGATAGACCCACCTCCAAATTGTTGCCAATAATTCCGTTTTCCATAATCCCATTCTCCAGAAATGGTTGAATTTAGAGAATTAAGCCAAAACATGAAGAAATCTTCGCTCTTTTTGCGAAGAACCTTCTGTAATGTTAAGATAACCTTTTGAATTTGCTTTTATGTCTGGACATTAAAGTGTGAATTTCCAAACTCATATTTAATAGTTGTTTTTTATTATTGGGAAATTAAGGCATAATAATTAACTAAAATAATAACACAGAGATAATATAAGAAATATTTCTTTACGGTCAGAGAGAACTTATAGGACGAAATTTGGGTCAGAGGACACAGAGGTGATAAAATCTATTGAATAAAAGATTAAATCAACTCTCTGTGTACTCTGACCTCAAAGAAGACATCCTGACCTCGGTCCCCAAAATACTCCACAAAAGCCTCTGTGTTAGAGTTTTTCTGCCTTATTTATCTACATCGTCAAAGTCCCATTGGGAGTGTCAATTACTTCAAGAATCTTCTCCTGCTGGCCGGTAAGGGCATTGATATAGATTAAAAACTGCTGCCCGTTAAGCATAACTTTGAATTCGTAACAGAAAATTTCTTTTAAAGTTTCGGTTGGTATGATTACCATCCGAGCCGCTTGCACATCCAGTCTGGGGTGTATCATGGTCCGGGCCTGTTCCCGGCTCACTTTGGCTTCAGGAATTTTCCTGGGGGCATGGGACATTAGGTAGCCCATGGCTTCTATACCCAGAATCTGACCGTTATCCAGGGCCACCCTCACCTTTATCAGGTCAGGATAGACCAGCACGTTATCCTGGAGATAGGCAAAGGAAAAATAAGCAATATTTTGCTGCTTCACCGAATAAGTGGGAGCCATCTTCCCATATCCCCGGCTGGTCAGAAAGTTGGCCGCCTTTTGACGAGCCTGCTCCATGGTCAGATTTTCTTTGTCCACCGTCCGGGGATTAAGGAACCAGATGATTTTGCCGCCCTGAATTGATATATCGGCAAAAACTCCTGCGGCCCCAGTCGGTTTGACCTCTATCCGGTGTGCCGGAATTTTACCATTGACCTTGCCCCGGTAGACTGCCTGCCATTTTTCTTCCCCTTTGTCCACAAACTGTAGGGCAATATTACGGGCTTTTTCCCGGGAAACAACTTTTCCCTTAATTCCCCGGGGCTTCACCCGTTCCAGGTGATCAGAAAAAGGACCGTCGTAAATTAGAACAGGAAATTGTTCCATATTCCTTTCCAATTTAACCAAATTGATTTGCCCCCTCTTCCTGCCCTTTACAGCCAACTCCTCGTTGGCTTCCCGGCGAAATTCCCCCCAATTAAAAGCTCCATCGGCAACGGTGACCTCCATTTTCTTCAGTTCCTGGTTAAGCGCCCCCGCCTGCTCCTGTAGTTGGGCCAATTTATCCCAGTCCTCATCTGTGGGCGCCTTGCCTCTGGCCCGTTGCTTGTTTAGGGTATAGGCAAAATCCCCTACCTGACTCAAATACTGGTTTGTCCTGGTTAAGGCGGGGTTGGCTAAGGGCAACTGCCCCAAGTCCCCTTGGGCCGAGGTGGCTTCATTGCGGATATCTGAAAAGATTACCAGATCCTGTTCAGGGCTGGAAGATACCAAACCCTTGGCCAGGAGTACCTGTAGTTTCTCTACGTGGGTGGAAAGATCCAAAAAAGCCATTTGGTACCGGTTGCCCAGATTAGTTTGCAGGTTTTTCCTGGATTCATTTTGAGTATAGCCCCAGTAACCGGTGAGGATTAACAGCAAAGCGCCCAGGACAAAGGGTACTGCCATATAGCTGCGCTTGGTCACATTATCATCTCCTATCAGGTACCTTTAATTACCGAAAACATGTTTACCAATCCTGGTGCTAATTGTCCTGGACCAAATCCAACGACTAACCGGTTTAGCAGGGTTCCAGAAAAAAAGGGCGCCCTGGGTAGGGTCATAGCCGTTGATGGCGTCCTGGGCCGCCTTGAGGGAATCAGCGCTGGGAGTATGCCGCCAGACCAGACCATTGGATACCGATTCAAAGGCCAGTGGTTGAAATATCACCCCATTCAAGGAATCGGGAAACTTCCCGCTTTCCGTCCGGTTTAAAATCACCGCCCCTACCGCCACTTTGCCAATATAGGGTTCAGCTCCCGCCTCTCCCTGAATCACCCTGGCCAGGAGGGTGATATCCCCCCGGTTGGAAACCCCCCGGGAAGTTCCCGGCTTCCTGGCGGTAGTTCTGGTTTCCGCTGTCCAGAGACCAAGGGCTTTCAAAGTCCCAGGACCCGCTACCCCGTCAGCCTTTATTCCCTTGCGCTGCTGAAATTTTTTCACCGCCGCAAAGGTATCGGCTCCATAAACGCCGTCCGCCTTGCCCCGATAAAACCCCCAGTCTTTAAGCTTTTGCTGCAATTGCACCACATTTGGCCCTTTACTTCCCCAGTAAAGGCTTTGACTGATTGCAGTTACCTCTTGATTCTGCCAGACACCAAATGATATTAATAACCCCAAGGCCAAACCCGTGATGATGATGCCAATTCTTTTCTTCACTTTTTGTCCCCCTGTTCATCAGGTTGTAGTAAGGTTAGTTTAAGAAAAGTTGGCATTTTTTATACAAGAAAAGTTGTTAAGTTACTTTACCCTAATGAGTTCAACACTCAGTAGATAACTTAAGTAACCTAACAACCTCTCTGACTTCCCGACTCTTCTTTCCTCAGTTAACTGACGACTGACGACTTAATCTCCCCTTTCTGTTTCCCAGCCAGGGCCAGCATCTCCCCGGCATGGCCCCTGGTCAGGCCGGTAATCTCGGACCCTCCCAGCATCCGGGCCAGTTCTTCCACCCGCTGTTGATCATCCAGTAAATCCACCCTCGTCCGGGTTCTCTCACCCTGCACCTCTTTAATGATGCAGTAATGGGCATCGGCGAAACTGGCTACCTGGGGTGAATGGGTGACACAGATCACCTGCCGGTGACTGCCCACCACCGCCAGCTTTTCTCCCACTGCCTGGGCCGCCCGGCCCCCTACCCCGGTATCCACCTCGTCGAAGATGAGGGTGGGAATCCCGTCCACCGCAGCCAGGATAGTTTTCATAGCCAGCATAATTCTGGCCATCTCGCCCCCCGAAGCAATCTTGGCCAGAGGCTTCAAAGGTTCACCAGGGTTCGGGGAGATAAGAAATTCCACTTCATCCAGCCCATCTTCCCCTGGTTCGGCCAAGGGCCGGAAAGCCACCTGAAAACAGACCTTGGGCATGCCTAAATCAGCCAGTTCCCGGCTCACCGCCTCTTCCAGTTTGGCGGCCATAGAACGCCGCACTTTACCCAATTCCGCCCCCGTTTCCCGGACTAGGGGAATCAAGCGGCTAATCTCTTTTTCCAACCGCTCAGCATTAACCTCACTGTTACGCAAATCCTCCAGTTGGGACGCAATCTGTTCCCGGTAAGCCAGTACCTCCTCCAGGGTGGCGCCGTATTTTTTCTTCAACCGCCCCAGCAAACTTAATCGGTCTTCCACTTCTTCCAGACGTTCAGGGTTAAATTCCACCTGTTCCTTATAAGTCAGCAACTGGGAGGCAGCATCCTCCAGTTGATAATAGGCGTTCTCTATAATCTCCGCTTGTTCCAGAACCTTTTTATCAATGGCAGCAATCTCCCGCAAGAGGTTTCTCACCCGGCCCAACCCTTCCAATACAGGATTGGCCTTAACCGAACCGGAATACAATATATCATAAGCTTCATTGGCCAGATTAGCCAGTTTTTCACCGCTGGCCAGAATATTCTTTTCCTCTTCCAGGCCTGAATCCTCCCCTGGCCGCAGCTTTGCTCCGTCTAATTCGTCCCGTTGGAAAGCCAATAGGTCCTGAAGCCGGGCCTTCTCCTGCTCATTTTGCCGCAAAACCCCTAATTGCCCTTGGACCCCCTTAAGTTCCTTGAGCAATTCCCGATAGTCATTCCTAATTTCCCGGAATCTCTCGTCGCCGAAATTATCCAGCAGCACCAGGTGTTTTTCCGGCTTTAACAAAGATTGGTGGTCATGCTGTCCATGGATGTCAATGAGGTACTGGCCCAGTTCCTTTAACACTGATAAGGGCGCCACCCGCCCATTAATCCGGCAGATACTTTTCCCTGCTGCCGAGATCTCCCGGCTTAAGATTAAGGTGCCGTCCTCTTCGGGTTCCAGACCGGCTTCTGCCAGTTTATCACCTAATAGTTCCACCTCAAGCAGGTCAAATATCCCTTCCACCAGGGCCTTATCCGCCCCGGCTCGGATCAATTCGGTAGAACCCCGGCCGCCTAAGACTAGATTAACGGCATCAATAATCATGGACTTACCGGCCCCGGTCTCACCGGTAAGGATATTCAAACCCGGTAGAAACTCCAGGTTAGCCTTTTCCACCAAAGCTAAGTTAGTTATGTACAAACCCTTCAGCATAATAGCACTCCTTACCTGGTCAGGTCTCTGAATTTGGCTATGGTGGTCTCCACCATTTCCTTAGGCTTGATCACCACTAAAATGGTATCATCCCCGGCAACCGTCCCCAGCACTTCCGGCCAACCAGATGTATCGATGGTGGAAGCCACCCCCTGGGCGCTGCCCGGCAGGGTCTTAATAACAATCAGGTTTTCACTGTGGTCGATATTCACCACCGCATCCCGGAAAAACCTGCGTATCCTGTCTCTGGTTACCGTCACCTTGGGTTCAGGGGCCGCCGCATAACGATAAACATCGCCACCTGCCGGAATCTTAACCAGCCCCAATTCCTTGATGTCACGGGAAACGGTGGCCTGGGTAACTTCCATACCCTGCCGGGCCAGTTCCTCCGCCAGTTCCTCCTGAGTTTCAATACTTTTATATTCAATTAGTTCTAATATTAACCGATGTCGTTTAGCTTTCAAGGATCTCACCTGCTTTTCTCGATGATGATAACATAATGGGGAGCCTGTCGCCTGTTGAGAAAACTCAACCTGGCCACAGCAAACTCTTCCTGGGTCAGACCGGCCGCAAATTCATCCACCTCTCGGGCCTCCTCCGCCCCTCCGGCATGGCCGTGGTAAACCACCAGGGTCATTAAGCCCCCCGGTTTAAGGAGGGTTAAGCCCTCTTTCACAGCAACCAGGGTTGTTTCCGGTCTTGTGATAATACCATGATCCCCACCAGGAAGATAACCCAGATTAAACATCACCACATCCACCGGTTCGGTTACATAACCGGCCATTTCCTCATGACCGGCCAGGGTTAACTTCACCTGTTTGTCCACTCCGGCCGCCCGCAACCGTTCCAGTGTATTATCCAGGGCCGCCTGCTGGATGTCAAAGGCATAAACCCGGCCTTCCTCCCCCGCTAACCGGGCCAGAAACAGTGTATCATGACCGTTACCGGCAGTGGCATCCACCGCCCGCCCGCCAGGCCCCAGGGCTTTAGCCACATATTCTTTGGCCAGGATAACAGCATTGGGCAGCAAGCTATACATCGCTTCTCCCGCCTTCTTTGAATTTCTCCCGCAGCACCTGAAAAAAACTGCGTCCTTTAAGCTTCACAAACTTGGCCCGGTAAAAAGCTCGTTTGATAACAACCTCATCAAACTGTTCCAGTTGAAAACCGTGCTGTCCGTCCATGGTCAGCATCACTGGGCCCTGGTTAGAAACCAGTACAATCTTCACCTCACTGGCAGGACTAATCACCAGAGGACGGGAAGTCAGGGCATGGGGACAGATGGGAGTCAACAGCATCAATTCCAGAGACGGCGGCACCAGCGGCCCTCCGGCCGAAAGAGAATAAGCAGTAGACCCCGTGGGAGTGGCGATAACCACCCCATCGGCAGGAAAAGTAGTGGCATGTTCCCCGTTAACATAAGCCTCCAACTTAATTAACCGGGCAAAGGCTCCCTTAGTGATGACCACATCGTTCAAAGCATTGGAGCGTTCCACTTCCTGGCCATTGCGCCATACGACAGCTTCCAGCATCATCCGTTCTTCCACTTGGTAAACACCTTGAAGCAATTTCTCCAATGCCGGAAAAATATCCGGCACCTCTATTTCCGTCAAAAACCCCAGTTGGCCAAAGTTAATCCCGAAGATAGGCACGCCATCGGGCGCCACAAACCTGGCCGTCTGCAGCAGGGTGCCATCCCCGCCCAGGACGATAACACAATCCACCCTGGACATGGCCTCCTCATCAAAGCACTGAACATCCCCCTTGGTATAATCACAGGGATCCTTCTGAGCCAAGATGACCTCCATTCCCTGTTCCTCCAGCCAATTTACCATGGTCTGGGCGATCTCCAGCCCCTTGGGCTTATCCAGGTTAACCACTAAACCGATAAACTTCACCCCAACCAACCCCCTCGCATCAGTACCAAGACAACTATTACCCCTAAACAAAAACTGATGAGATAATGACTTAGAGGCAGTGATATTTTTTCCAGTATAGGTAATTTTACTTGGAAGTTCACTTCCCTCAATTTACCATATTCCATGTCCAATAGCAAAATACCGTCCGGTCGGTAAATCAGGTAATATTCCAGCAGTTGCCGCCTGGTAGCAGAGTTAGTTACCTTAGGGGCCTGTTCCCCGGTCTTGACATCCACCACATAGCGGCGTCCCTTCTTCTCTACGATAAAATCAGCCTGAACCCAGTTGTTATGAGGGCTGCCATCCACCAGGGTAACGATGGGTACCCTTTTTTGGAGATCTATGATTTGATAACCCTGCTGCTGCAAAACCTTAACCGCTGAGGCCTCCGCCCGCCGGGCCCGCCCCATTTGACGATTCAGACGCAGCCTGAACCAGGTTTTACGCACATAATGGAAAGCAACCAGGCCCAAAATCAACCCCAGAATCAGGAGGTCGGTATCCTTCATCAAACCACCTCGATTTAAAAAGGTGCGCATCGTTTGTTCCGCTGCGCGCGCCTTTTTATACTACATTCCGCTGAATTTTCCACAAGGGTGGAAAATATAAGTTCCTGTAGTACAAGAAAGCTCTCAACTAACCTTTCTTATACAAAAGTTTCTACATTTCAAGCTAAAACCCTTTTTCAAAATATCACTTAAAAAGGGTTTTCCTCCTTAAACGTAGAAATTAATCGTTTAATACCTCGAAGGGAGTGTTGACTTTGTCCCTAGATCTGATTCATTTAATTCACGAAACCATTAGTGAAACGATAAACCAGGCTAAGGTGAAAACCAAGTACCACCAGCCTTTAGTAGGTTTCGCCGCCGCAGATGACTCCCTCTTTGACCAAATCCACTCCGAACATATTCTACCCACAGACCTTCTACCTAACGCCAAGACAATTGTGGTATACTTCCTGCCCTTCCAAGGGGAATTAGCCGAAACCAACCGCCAAGACCCTTACGTGGCAAGACAATGGGCCGATGCTTATATCGAAACCAATGGTCTTCTCTCTACCATTGCCTGTAACCTCCAGGCGGCCCTGTCCACCCATGGGGTGATGGCGGCCTTTGAACAACCAACCCATAATTTTGATACGGTTAAACTCCGCTCCAGATGGTCCCATAAAAGTGCGGCCTACATCGCCGGACTTGGCACCTTCGGCCTCCATTCCCTGTTGATTACCCCCGCCGGATGTGCAGGACGTTTCGGCAGCCTGGTCCTGGATCGGGAAATACCCCCAACCCCCAGGCCCCAAGAAGAGTTTTGCCTGTACCGGGCCAAGGGGGCATGTCTGTACTGCGTTCGCCATTGTCCCTCCGGCGCCTTGACTGAGGAAGGCCTTAATAAGCAAAAGTGCTATGCCTACGTGCAGGAAGTTGACCTTCATTTCAGCGACCTTGGCTCCTGCCAGGTCTGCGGCAAATGTGCCACCGGCCCTTGTGGCGGGGTTAAGTAACCGCTGTACCCTCCATGTCCATTTTTTATTTTCATACTACCGTACTCACGGCCCGGAAATCTATGCGCACTTAAAAATGGGGTGCCCCATAATTTTGGGACACCCCATTAATCTTTAATTCTGATTCTCGACAAACCTGACTTTTCCTCATCCGTCTTTTTTCATCGGATCAAAACAACTCTCCAGTATTTCCACTAAAGCGGTCCACTTCAATAAAGACATGCCGAAAATCATTGATAAACCAAACCTCTGTCCCCAATACGTGAATACCAGGTAGATAACAAAAGCCAGCGCCCAAAACCTTACATGATACATGACCATCATCAACACAGCGGCGATACTAAACCCCTGATGGTTAGCCTGAATCCCCCGGTCTATTATGACCGCCATGGCAAAATAGTTCAACAACCCCAGCACCAGACCAAATCCTAAACCACCGGCTATTAAAGGTTCATTTACGACCACGGCCATGGTAATCAATATTACGGCGATAATTACAGAATAAAGCGCAGGTTTCCACTTATCTTTCAAATATTCAACGGAGTCCCCTCTTACCCTACCGGGGACGGCTTTAGACCGATGTACCCAATCAGTCTTATCCATCCTCTCAGCCAAAACAGATATCCCCCTTTCCCCACACTAAATGCAACTTTTTTCACAATCCTCTCCACTCAATGACTATGTGCATTTTTGCACCAATATAACCTTTAAAAACATTGAAATTATTCCACCTTTAAATCCAAGATTTTCTTATATAATCTTCGTTACGAAATTTAAAAATCCTCTTTTATTTTGACATATTTTTGACTATATACCAGGTAATTTATTTTAACTAACTCCTAAAGCCTCTCCTACAACTTTGGCAATAATCCCGTCGTCAACCCGTTTTTCCCCCGGTTGGCCTTTATCCAGCAAAAGCAAATACTCCGTGTTCCCTTCCGGGCCTTTAATAGGCGAAAAAGTCAGTTCCATTACCCCAAAACCAATTTCCCATGCAGCAGTCACAACCTTAGCCAATACTTCTTGATGTACCTGGGGGTCTTTGACCACCCCTTTTTTACCCACCTTTTCCCGTCCGGCCTCGAACTGGGGTTTAACCAGGGCCACCACCTGCGCCCCTTCCCCCGTCAGTTCAAAAGCCTTAGGCAGTACCAATTCCAAGGAAATAAAAGCCACATCAATAGTGGCTACTTCCGGGGTAACTTCCAAGGCCCCCGGTTCAAGATACCTAATATTAGTCCGCTCCAGATTCACTACCCTGGCATCCTGCCGTAAAGACCAGGCCAGTTGACCATAACCCACATCTACCGCATAAACCAGCTTGGCCCCGTTCTGCAAGGCACAATCGGTGAATCCTCCGGTAGAAGCTCCAATATCCAGAACCACCTTGCCTGCAAGTTCTAGGCCAAACACCTTAATAGCCTTAGCCAGCTTTAGACCGCCCCTGCTCACATAGGGCATGTCTTCACCACTGATTCTAATTTCCGCATCTTCAGGAACCTCGGCCCCGCTTTTATCCACCTTCCGGTTATTTACCAGCACCCGGCCGGCCATAATGGAACTCCTAGCCCTTTCCCGGCTTGGGAAAAATCCCTTTTCCACCAGCAATACGTCAATCCGTTTTTTCTTCGTCATATTTATCAACCATCTTAATTATTTCCTATTAATATTTTCGCCTTACCTGGAGTCCGCCGACTCAACTTGAAATTCTCTAAAACCGCAGCCACTATGCCTTCCGCCGACAAGCCAAATTTCTCCCGCAGCACCTTTATGGGGCCATGCTCCACGAACTCATCAGGAATCCCCAGCCGTTTAAAGGGTATTGCCTTAAGATTATGAGCCTCAAGAAGTTCCATTACTCCGCTGCCGAAACCGCCATGGAGAGCGTGTTCCTCAATAGTAAGGATACCCCCTGTATTACGAGCAGCCTCCAAGATAGCCTCCTCATCAAGGGGCTTAGCAAACCTGGCGTTAATTACACGAAGATCAATACCTTGCTCAGCCAAGATTTCCGCCGCTTCCAAAGCGGGATAAACCATGGTCCCCAGAGCCAGCAAAGTCAAGGTTTGACCTGGGCGCAGTATTTCCGCCCGGCCAATGGGCAGGGAATCCAACTTGGCATCCAAAGGAACCCCTACACCCGCTCCCCGGGGATAACGTAAAGTAACCGGGCCGGCATAATCCACCGCAGTCTTCAGCATATGCCGCAGCTCATTCTCATCCTTAGGAGCCATAATTATCATGTTAGGGATATGGCGCAGATAGGCTAGGTCAAATACCCCATGATGGGTAGGCCCATCCTCCCCCACGAAGCCCGCCCTGTCCAGGGCCAGTATCACCGGCAGTTTCTGGAGGCAGACATCATGGAGCACCTGGTCATAAGCCCGTTGAAGGAAGGTGGAATAAACCGCCACCACAGGCTTAAAACCTTGAGTGGCCATACCGGCGGCCATAGTTACCGCATGTTGCTCGGCAATACCCACGTCAAAAAACCTCTGAGGAAACTCCTTGGCAAACCGATTTAATCCCGTACCACTAGGCATGGCTGCCGTAATAGCCAGAATCTCAAGGTTATCTTTAGCCAAATCAGTCAAGGCTCCTCCAAAAATTTCTGTATATGAAGGTGGCCCATCCTCTTTATGTACCTCACCGGTCTTGACCTCAAAAGGACTGATGCCATGAAACTTATCCGGATTGGTTTCTGCCGGTTGATAACCCTTCCCCTTACGGGTAAGTACATGTACCAACACCGGTCCGCCATGATTTTTGGCATCCTGGAGAACTTGGCGGATTGCCGCTGTATTATGACCGTCAATGGGTCCAAAATAAGTAAAACCCAGTTCTTCGAAAAGCATCCCCGGTACTACCAGATATTTAAAACTATCTTTAATCCGCTCCAACACCCGCACCACGTTAGGACCTATGCGGGGAATCCGGCTGATTATATGTTCAATATCCTCTTTGCCCTTAAAATATTTAGGGTCTGAACGCATCCGGGATAAGTAGCCGGACAAGGCTCCAACATTTTCGGCAATGGACATCTCGTTATCGTTTAAGACCACTATCAAGTTAGTTCCTAGATGCCCTGCATGGTTCAGGGCCTCAAAGGCCATACCCCCGGTCAAAGCCCCGTCACCGATAACAGCCACCACCGATGATTCATCTTGTTTCAAGTCCCGGGCCGCTGCCATACCCACAGCAGCAGAAATAGAGGTACTGCTGTGACCCGTATCAAAAGCATCATGGTCACTTTCAGTCCTCTTGGGGAAACCGGAAATCCCGTCTAGTTGACGTAAGGTATGGAACTCATTCCGTCTACCGGTTAACAACTTATGTACATAAGATTGATGTCCCACATCCCAAACAATTTTATCTCTGGGTGTCTCAAAAACCAAATGCAAAGCAAGGGTTAATTCCACTACACCCAAGTTAGGTGCCAGATGCCCACCGTTACTTGCCACCGTCTCAATAATTTCTTGTCGGATTTCTTCCGCCAATTGCTGTAATTCGCGGTGTTCAAACTTCCTAATGTCCCGGGGGGAGTTGAGCTTGTCCAGCAATCTGGTTCTCATCTTTCTCCCTTCTCTCTTCTCCGTCGATTCTTTTGTCTACTGAAAACCTTAAGCCCTGTGATCTCTTCGAATTTAGCCAAAATCTGACCAACCTTGAAGATTATGTCTTCAGAATGATCTATGGCCAGCTTCTTCCCGGCAGCTTTGCCTCCAACGGTGAGGGCGGAAACTAAACCGGTCATAACCAGGCTAAAGATGCTCTCATAAGCTGATAAGTTACCGGTGGCAATTTCAAATATAATAGCTGCCCCTAAAGCTCCGCTGACCGTACTAGCGATATCGCCCACCAGGTCGTTGGAAAAGTTAGAAACTTTATCGGCATTGGCCACTAACATCACTGCTTGTTGTGACCCCTTAACCCTTTTGGCCCCCTTGGCGTGAAAGGGATGATGCTCCGCAGCAGTAGCGGCTGTCCCAATCATATCAAAAATAATGCCAATAAAAATAATAAACAATAATAAAATAACAGCTAGGATTATACTCTGAAACTTAGAAACCACCAACTCCGAAGCAGCACTAATGGAAATAGCTACAAAAAAAGTACCCAAACCAACAAAAAACGCCCGCTTCCAGGGGTTTTTATTATTACCCAAAATTATTCACCTCATACGGAAAGGCAGCTGTCTTTTAGCTGTCAGCTATCAGCAAAAAAAATATTCTGCCGTCTTATTGGGTCAAAACAAACTTTAGTTTGTTAAAATCCCGGCTGATAAAGCCGGCCCTGAAAAGCTGAGAGCTGACAGCTGACAGCTTCTTATAAGTATACTTATAAGAAGATGGCAGCATACGGAGTAAATGTTGTGGCTTAGGTCCAGCTGGTTTTCCCAGAGGATGACCGGACGTCGCCGTCCTGGCGGTTTCCCTTTAACTTCCTCTCTGCATCGTCACCGAATGCAGGACTAGATTACCACTTAGTCCACACTTTAATCCCCCGTATGCCTCAGGTTGCCCTAAACAGCCTAGGAATTTTCTTCAACAGCTTCCTCATCTTCTAGCCTCTTTTGCAGTGAAAGTTTCAAGCAGCAGAACCGGAAATTTATGGCGCCATAACTTCCCGGGCCGATTTCCTGCTATCCGCCAGCACCACTCAAGGCAGGCTACACTGCACCCAGCCCACTGCCGTAACAGCGAACCACATACAGGTTTAACACCAAGCCGTAGATCACACCTTCTCAGATAGTCTCCACGCACTTGGGCCTCCGCGGAGGCAGGGTCCACGCCTTCATGCCATTGAAGATCGCCCTACCACCTTAACTCCCAGCACCAACCCCCGACTGGGCGTCGCAAGCCAGCACCAGGAACTTCATCGATGTGCCCTTTGACGGATTTTTAGGCCCGCCTTCAAAGATGGAAATACCGACTAGGATACTGCACCACCTAGTTCTTAGGAGTATGACATATTGTCGCTATCAGTTGTCAGCCATCAGCAAAAAATAAATAACTGCTGATAATATCTGAATTAACTAATAAACTATGAATTGAATTAAAAGTATATCACATAATTAAGCATAAATAAAGGTTCAATTATTGATAAATAAACCAACTTTTAGTCAAAACATAGTTAATAATCTAATTTATTTGAGATTTACTTATTGCGATGTTTATATGGTTATGATTTATTTCATTATTTTAACTAAACAAACTTTATATTTCTCTTTTAATAATATACTTTACAATCTCACGCAGGAGGTCGGCTTCAGGGCCGAAAATAGCTAAAGCACCCAAAGCTTCTTCTACCGCTTGGGCCGCCATCTGTTTTGACGTCTCTAAGCCGTATAAGGCTGGATAAGTGGCTTTATTGTTTTTGATGTCACTGCCAACTTTCTTGCCCAGCTTGCTTTCATCACCTTCTATATCCAATACATCATCGGTGATTTGGAAGGCCAAACCTAAAGCTTCAGCGTATTTAGTCAGAGCTCCCAACTGCCCCTCCGTGGCCCCGGCTAGAATGGCACCGGACCGCAATGAGGCCCTGTATAAAGCTCCCGTTTTCCTGGCGTGGATGCTTCTTAAGGCTTCACCATCGATGACCTTGTTTTCAGCTTCAATATCAGCCACCTGGCCACCAATCATCCCAAGAGTGCAGGCAGCTACCGCAACTTCTGTAATAGCCCGCAAAATAGCTTTTTCATTAGTATAACCGCTTTCAGTCTTTTGAGCCATCAGCTGAAAAGCAAGGGTTAATAGACCATCTCCAGCTAGAATAGCCACGCCTTCTCCATAAATTTTATGGTTGGTTAGCTTACCCCGGCGATAATCGTCATTATCCATGGATGGTAAATCATCATGGATTAACGAATATGTATGGATTAGTTCCATAGCACAGGCCACTGGCAATAACTGTCGTCCGTCAACCCCAAGGGCTTCAGCCGCTGCCATCACCAAAACCGGTCGGAGCCTTTTTCCCCCGGCAAAAATGCTGTACCGCATAGCTTTGTGGATGGTTACAGGATTAGCGTCCACAGTTGGCATTAATTGATCAAGGGCTTCATCAACCAGTTTTATTTTTTTGTTAAGTTCTACCTGAAAATCCATCCTC
>JAJZSN010000098.1 GCA_021849745.1 Bacillota bacterium
ATCTTGTAGCCACTAACCAAATAAAATAATATAAATCCAGCATCAATATCCCTAAAACCGCTGCTACAAAAGAACCTCGGCGAGTTCTGCCTACCAGATAAGCGACGGTACCGGCTACCAGGGGGAACAGGTATAAAGGATCCAGTACCATTTCCCCCGGGTCACCATGCATCACCCGTGAACCCAGGTAATAAATGACACCACCGGTAATAGCGGAAGCCAGCAACGTCCTGAATTTCTCCCAATTTGTCCCTGCTTTAGCCAAAAGATAAACGGCTAGGCCCAATGGTACCAGTCCCCCGCCCACGTTAATTGACCCTTTAATCCTACCGGTAGTTAAGGGTATATCAATATAAGAGCCAATAATCATTAGGACAATTATTAACATGGCTCCCTTATCAGTCAAGCGCAGCCGATCTAAGACCCGCTGCGCCAACCCAAAATATATGATTACCCCTACGATAAGCAGGACGGTGGAACCGAGCAGCATGGATGTCACCTCATTAGCTTGTGGCTACATTAGCTGATAGCTGGTAGCTTGTAGCTGGTAGCCTGAAAGAGATTCTAATAAGACCCCTTAAACATACATGCAAGCTACAAGCTATCAGCTACCAGCTATCAGCTATTCTTTCTTCTTCCTCCTCTTAGCCCCTAATGCGTTGGCAAATTCCTTAGAAGAGAAGTGCTTTACTTTATCAATAGACCCTTTGAAACTTCCCGTACTGACCAGTAGGAAGAGAATCCCGCCTACCACCAGAATTCCTAGTATCCAACCCACTGAAGTCCAGGAGCCTTTGTCAACACCGGGGACTACTCCGAAGGTTCCTTCTTGACCGGGCCGCTTTTGGGTTCCACCGGCCGCTTCCCCTTTTTGAGTAACAGGAGCCCCAATTACCTTAGGAATAACGTCAGAGAATAACGCTGCCCCCGTTTGGGCCTGCTCTCGGGAGTTAGTATGGGAACCCACTTCAATGAGGATGGCCCTGGGAGATATATCTTGGTTATAATTACCCTTGGCAATAAAAATCCCTTCAATTAACCCTGGTCTGTGCTTATCGGCATAAGCTTTAATTTGCCGGGCAAACTGCATATTACTGCCCATTTTGGGATTGCGGCGACCCACCACCAGTTTAACCTGGGTGATTTTTTTACCTTCTACAGTTTTTGCGTATACATTAGGCGGCACCGCATCTCTATGGACATCCACCAACACATCCGACCCCTGGCGCATCAATTCCATAGCTGTCCGCCGCGACCGGTGGTAAGCATTGGCATCATGGGGATCATGGGGCCTGGTGCTATGGATGACATTCTGTCCGTCATCTTTAAGAGCTTGTGTATAAGCAGAACCCACCTTCATAATGGTACCTTTACCATAAATACTGGATTTACCGTCGGTAGGGACATAAGCCTCATCGCTATGAGTATGATAAACCCCAAAAAGTTTACCTTCTTTTTTTCCTGTGGCTGTATTTACAGACGCTGGCTCGTCCCAGGCCGGGTTATATGCCATTTGCTCCAATCCGAGGAACTTCATAAAGGCATCATCACCCTCAATCCTAGAAACCCGATAACGCTTGTTGTCCCCGGCTATATATTCGTCACCAACATAGACCGGTAAAGCGGTTTGGTGAACAACCCTTCCATCCTCATCCTTAAGGGTATAATAACCTTTATCCCGTTCGGTTTCATAGGAAGTCTTGAAAATATCCAAAGGATTAAAGGGGGTAGTTGTAAGGATAGCCTGGGGCTGCAGAACCACCCCGATAATCCCCGCCAACATTATGCATCCGGCTAGGATGGCCATTATTCTACTTTTCCTCATGATCAGCGCCTCCCCTTTCAGGTTCCCGGTCCGTACCGGCTACGGAGTTCTTATGGGCCCCAAGGGCATTAGCAAACTGGACATCGCTTAAACCCTTTTTCAGTTCCTCAGGCCGCCCTCGATGGGCCGGGCCGCCCTGGAGGCGCTCCCTGGTCTCGCCCACAATCTCCGCCAATAAAGCCGCTACTAACCCGGCGATAACTACACTGTCGAAGGCCCCGCCTCCGCCAAAGCTGACAAAGGCCGGAACCCCACGGTATACTGCCGAAATCAGCGTACCTAAGTCAAAGAGCAAGATGCCCAAAGCCCCGGCAATGAAGGCCGAACGCCTGGAACGGCTGATTACATAAGCCACAATCCCTGCGGCAAGGGGGTAGAAATATAGAGGATCTATGAACATAGACTCCGGTTCCGAACCTCCGATGAATAAATCGGTAAAGGATAACAGAATACCTACGGCCAAAGCCGCCCCCAGCGCCCTCACCCATTCTTTGGCAGTACCAGCCTTACTCAATACATAAACCGCCAAACCCAAGGGCACTAACGCCCCTCCGATGTTGACATCCACCCCGATACGGCCTCTTATTAAGGGGATGGTGATAAAACTCCCCACCACCATAAGAGCGATTACGATTAGCGCCCCCTTATCCGAGAGCCGCATCCGGTCAAGGATACGGTGACCCAAACCGAAGAAAACCAGTACAGAAACAATGATTAGAGCAATAGTTCCGATTGGCATCCCTTTTCACCTCGTTCATATTTTTTTCTCTGTTATGTTGCACCGCTAGAGGGGGAAATATGCAAGGAATCAGCTGTCAGCTGTCAGCTGTCAGCTATCAGCTTTTTGGATGAATTATTCTGTATTCTAGCCGTGGTAGCTGGTGGGATAAACTAATAATTGGCTATTCTGGCGGCATGGTGGGCTTGGCAGGATGCGGCTAGGCGAAATCTGGCACCCTGGATTTGGGCCGGCATCTCCTTCTTTGTATTTCCTTTAGGTTTCATGGTTTACCTTATCTACCGTTCTATTGCTACCAATAACAAGCTCAAAAAAAAATCTCCCGGATGGAAAGAATCCGGGAGAAGGATAACATTTGCTATTGAGCTTTTTTAAAGGGTTCCAGGCTTTCGGCTACGCCGCTTAATGTGCCTTCTATAGTTACAACCTTATGCTGTAGATTGTCCATTTCGGCTTTTTAGAATTCCTTGTTTTCTACTAGGGTACGAATCCATTGATGGCTTTCCTCAACTAAAGGTACTAAGTTTTCTAGTTTATCGAGCCTGTTATTAATCTTTTCTTGACCTGCTAAGATTTGCTTAAGGATTTCCTCCATAAATTATATGTTCCTTTCTTATGTTTAAACTACTAACAGGAAAGTGTTTACATGACCAATCCGGTGACTTAAGAAGTTACCCTCTCACCGTTATGATACCATTTAATGGTATCATAAACAAGGTTTTTGTTTGAATTTATTTTGAGGAAAAATAAAAGATTAGATTACTTCTCTGTGAACTCTGACCAAAAAGTACACATCCTGACCTCAGTCCCCAAAATATTCACAAAAGCCCTCTGTGGTTGCTTTTTCTATTTCCTTGCAAAACCCTACAAAACGGTAATTTGGTTAATAATAAAAAACCCTCCCGCGGAGCAAAATAAACCACGGAAGGAGGTGAAAATAACACTGTGGCTACTCTGGCCGATGATGCCATTGGCGCTGTGGTAATTGCCGTAGGTGAATGGATTTATCATAAGTATGTGAGAAGTTTTCTTTTCCCCTCAGTGGGAACCCGGTTAAAATAGACATTTATAAAAATTCACCACGGAGCGCACAGAGGACAAGGAGATTTTTTAAAGTTCTTAGTTTTTTTCTCTGTACAACTCTGTGTTCTCCGTGGTTAATCATTTTTAATGTTTTTTCCGTGTATAGGGTCACATAGTGGTATGACATTTCCGGGTTCATCTTTTCTACGTACCCTCTACCTTATCTTCAGCGACTCCCCAATCATCCCCGTCCTACGCACATGGGCCTTGACCTTTATCTCCACCTCAACATCAGGATAAAGCTCCAGCCACCGATCCTCAATGGCGGCCCAGGTTTTGGGGTATTTTTTATGAATCTTGTCCCCAATCCCCAGGATATCCGCCTTGTACTCCTTTTGAACCTTGGTCAAAGTCTGCCGAGCCATCCGCTTAATCTCACGGGCCGCCTCTTTATTGATTACCTCCAGATCCTGTGGCCTGGCGATAGGCAACTTACCTTCATGTTCACCTAAATCCCCTTCGGCCTCGATCTCAATCTTTACCTTGAGCTTGCCCCCTTCAATCACCGGAACAATCTTACTGCTAGACCGGGTCATCTCAAAAGAAACATCCAAATCCCCCCACTCGCCTCCATGGGTAGGCATTCTTAAGGGAATTACCCCTTGTTGGGCCTTTCCAGAAAGGTACAAGTAACCTTTGGTTTCCTTATCCCCCAGCCAGCCGGCCAACTTGTCCTTGCGAAAGACGGCGGCCCCGGTCAACCGGATCGATGTCTTAGGCGACATCCCTTCTCCTCCGCCTCCATGACCGCCTGACTGCATTTCCTTTGAAGGAATAATTTCTATTTTACCGGTGATAGGATCCCGGCCGGGGTCAGCCAGAGCTACAAAAAAGTCCTTTAAATCCATGACGTAAGCCTTGGAAACCAGGGACCTTGTATCATCAACCAGGCTCTCATACTCCTCGTGAAGAAGGGTCTCCAACTGAGGCTGGGCTGTTAAAGCAGACATAGCCTCACCTTTAGTCACCATTACCCAGCTGCGTAATCTTAACTCCCTCTCGCGCTGCAGCAGGTCGATAATCTCCTGCAAACTTTCCTTGGCCACTTGTTCACTGAGAATAATCACCTTATTATGGGCCAGAAACATCTTCCGTTCCGAACGGGTATTGAAATTACGGTGGGCATCATCCAGGTTATCACCCAAAGTAGCAATCACCCAAACCGGTTTTGAGTTTCCGCTACCCCCTCCGCCGCCACCTGACCCCTGATTTAAGCCCATGCCATCAGGCCTGATCACCTGGGCCACAAAGCGGTATTTCTCTTTACCATCAACCTTTACTTTATCTATCCCAATAGCCCCGATAATGGCCAATTCCTCCGTCTCCCGTATACTCCAACAACCACTCAGGCCTAGGACGAAACTTAAGAGAACCAGCAAAACCACCAACCTTTTACCCAACCTTCCCACCTCCTTGACGGCGAATAATGGCTGTCAACCACAGCAACGCCGGTACCACGAAAGTAAAGAACAACCCGAGAAAGGGGGCTTGAGTGCTAAGGTGCTCAACTATTTCCCTGGTATTGGCAAAAAGAAAAACCGAAAAATAAAGCACCAAAACCCCGATAGGCAGTACCACCGGCTTATGGTTCTTTAATTGAAACCACTGGGCTGCCGCAAGGACCGCACAGTAATACCAAAGAGCCACTTTAACCGTAACCCCCGCTACCCAAACCACTATGATTAAAGACTCCAATCGCTCCACAAATTCAAAAATGGAAATATAGCGGGCCAAATAAAATGTTGGGAATACATAATTAACGATTAATTCGTTACCGAATATCATGATGGCGGCCATGGTTTCCACGGTAAGAATAAAACCTATTACAAGCACCGCTTTAATAAGAGAAATTCGGGTTTCCTGATGGTTATTAAGAAAAGGAATTAACATTAGGGTTAATGCAATCTGCGATCGCCAAAATACCGGCGTAAGGGAAGCCTCCATAACCCTTCCCCAGCCTTTTTCCAGCATCGGCAGTAATTCTTCCGGCTGCCAATCTGGGATTCCCAAAACAATCAAGCCCAGAAAAATTATGAGTATCAGGGGGATGACAAACTGATTCATCCTAACGATAACTTCAATACCGTTTCGTACCGCCGAAGCGGCCAAGATTACCAGCACCAGGTTAAATACCTCTAGAGGGGTTTCGGGCATAAAGGCCGTTACCAGGAACTCCCCGAATTGTCGCACAATAATTCCGGTGCTATGGATAAAGTAGAACATATAGAGCAGACCTACTATTTTCCCGAGAACCCGTCCCCATAAGGAGATACTGAAATCCATGATCGTCTCCCGTGGAAAACGTTTAGCCAGGGAGGAAATGACTATAGCCGTTAATAGGCCAAAAATAGTTGCTACCACCGCTATAGACAGCCAGGCATCCTGTTTGCCCTTGAGGGTGGTCACGGCAGGAACAAATAAAACCCCGGTAGCCACCACATTGGTAAACAACAATAACCATAATTGGCTGCTGGAAATCTTGGCCTTTTCAACCATATACTCACCCTCTGCTAATTAAGAATGCTTATCCCCGCTGGATTCTCTCGTTCTCGGTTCCGGCTTACGGGGCCGCTGGTGAAAGTCCTGCCTGGCCGGTTCCTTATAGCCCACCAGCCGGGGCCTGGTAAACATGGCCCACCAGGGAAACCTGAAAATCATATCCTTAAAGTCCCGGAAACTAAAGGGAGCAACGGGGGAGAGATAAGGTACTCCGAAAGACCGCAGGGAACACAAATGAATCAATATCGCCATCACCCCCGCCATTATCCCGAAAAGGCCTAAAGTAGCTGCCAGAAACATTAGCGGGAACCTTAACAGCCGGATAGGTAGATACCCAGCTACCGTTGGAATGGTAAAATTGGCTATGGCCGTCAGAGACACGATAATCACCATGGCCGGCGAAACCAAACCTGCCATCACCGCCGCCTGGCCAATAACCAGCGCCCCCACGATACTCACCGCTTGGCCAAAGGGTCTGGGTAGGCGCACCCCCGCCTCCCTGAGGGTTTCGAAGGTTAATTCCATCACCAGGGCTTCCACGAAAGCGGGAAAAGGCACAAACTCCCTGGCCGCTGCTATGGATAACAACAAGGGGGTTGGCAGCATTTCCTGATGGAAGGTTACTACAGCTACATATAGGGAAGGCAATAATAAAGCAACGTTAAGATTAACAAACCGCAAAATACGGATAAAAGAAGAAAAAATAGACCTGATATAATAATCTTCCGGTGATTGCAGCATTTGGGGATAAGTTGCCGGTACAATAAGCACAAATGGGGTTGTGTCCACTATAATGGCCACCCGGCCCTCCAGCAGATCGGCAGCCACCTTATCCGGCCTCTCGGTTTTATTAATTAAGGAAAAAGGGGTAAAGGCTTCATCTTCAATAAGCTCTTCAATATAACCACTTTCCAGGATACTATCCACATTAATACGGCTAATCCTTTGACGTACTTCTTCCACAAGTTCATCTGGAACTAGACCCTGGATATAGGCGATGCAGATATCAGTTTTGGTCAGCAGACCCACCTTTTTAGCCTCAAACTTCAGCCTTGTGGTCTTAATTCTCCTCCTGATTAAAGAAGTATTAGTTCGTAAGCTTTCGGTAAACCCATCCCTGGGCCCCTGAACCACCGTTTCAGTGGCCGGTTCCTCCACCGCCCGTTGATCCCATTTCTTTATCCCCAACAGAAAAGCCTTATCCTGGCCGTCGATAAAAAGAGCCATTTCCCCGGTTAGAACATTATCCGCCAGTTCTACCAGTTGCCGGCTTTCCTTAAGTTCGCCTACCGATATCAAGCGGTCTTTAACTAGGGCCGCCACGTTTTTCTGATTAATATTTTCTGCAACCGGCGTTTCCCAGATATCCACCATTAAGGACTTGAATAGGTGCTGGTTGGCAATTTTAATATCCACCAAGCCATCTATGTAGACCACCATGGCCTTGACAGCCGTCTCGGCACCAATGGAAAATTCCCGGATCACCAAATCACTGCAGTTTTCGAAAATAGCCTGGATTTCCCAGCGGTTTTCTTGCAGGTCAAGGCTGATGGCATGCTTCTCCACCCCAAGGCGGCTTTCTCCCGACTCACTTATTTTCGTCTGTCGGTTCCGGCGGTTGAACTTTTTGAATAACCAGTTAAGCAAAGCCCTTCACCCCACACCATCTCAAGATTGCTGCGGTTATTTTATCCATGAAACCATGATAATATTAGGCTTTATATCTAGAACCACAGAATAACAGCCTTTAGCGAGGGCATAATAACAAAAAGCCCTGGTCGGGCTTTTTGAGGGGTTAGGGGCTAGGGGTTAGGGGTTAGGTGCTGGGGTTACTCTTATAGGTATGGTATTGTTATTTACCCTGACCCCTGACCGTGGGAAATACCAATAAGCTCCAAGGGGGAAAGCTCATGAGCCTTTGGTCCAAGATCAAAAGCCTTTTTACCATAGATGATTATTACATGAAGGAGACCTTTTCCCTTGGAGACAGACCGGCGAAAGGCACAGGAGGAAAGCAGGATAAAGAGAATTCACAGCCGGCCAAAGAAGAAAATCAAGCTGACTCTCAACCAAAAGGGGAAGGTCAGGATAACCCAAAGAAACAACTCCAACCTGCGGAACCTCAAGCAAAGCAGCAGGGGGGCTTCGTCAAACCCAAAAAACCCTTAAAGGTGAATCAACTGCCCGAACAGGACGGCCAACCTGTAGTGGATATCCACAGCCCGGAAATCTATACCGACCTGGGGTTGAACCTTACTAAACTCAAGGCCCGGTTTCATATTCCACCCAATACCGATATCATCATCAGGGAATTTACCATTCCCCTGAATCCGCCCATCAAAGGGGCATTAGTCTTCATGGAAGGCCTGGCCTCCAGGGACACCATCAACAGTCATGTCCTGCTGCCCCTGATGCTCCTGACCAACCTGGATGAACAGGGCCGCAATCTAAACACCATAACCATTGTCATGGAAAGACTGCTCCCCGGCAACCAGGTTGAGGAAAAGGATGCTTTTGACGACCTGGTACAGGGGATTATGGCCGGGACCACCATGATTCTCCTGGACGGCTATAACAAAGGAATGCTGGTAGAAACCAAGGGCTGGGAACACCGGACTGTAGGCCGCCCCAATGTGGAAAATGTGGTGCGGGGCCCCCAGGAAGCCTTTGTGGAACATATCAGAGTCAATACCGCCCTGGTTCGCAAGCGTCTCCGCTGTGACACCCTGGTCACCGAAATGTTTAAAGTGGGGCGCTTATCCAATGTAGACTGTGCCGTTTTGTACCTGGAAGGCCTCACCAACCCTAAACTGATCGAAGAGATTCGCCGCCGGATTAAGGCTATCGACACCGACTACATAACCGATACCGGCACCCTGGAACAATTTATTGAAGATAATCCGGCTTCCTTGATTCCCGGCCAGCTTTATACCGAACGGCCTGACCGGGTGGCGGCCCACCTGACCGAAGGTCATGTGGCGATCATGGTGGACGGCGACCCCTTCGTCCTGATTGTACCCATTACCCTTTGGTCTTTACTCCATGCCGCCGAGGACGCCTATATCCGTTGGCCTTATGCGTCCTTATTACGCATGGTCAGAACCTTGGCTGTGTTTATGACCCTGTTGCTACCGTCCTTTTATATATCCATCGTCAACTATCACCCGGAGATGATTCCCACCGACCTCTTGCTGGCGGTGGCGGCTTCCCGGGAAACCATTCCTTTTCCCGCCGTTTGGGAAATCATTTTTATGGAGATATCCTTTGAACTGATACGGGAGGCCAGTGTCAGGATACCCAGCCTGATCGGTCCCACCTTGGGTATCGTGGGCGCCATTATTCTGGGCCAGGCGGCTGTCCAGGCCAATATCATCAGCCCCCTGCTGGTCATCATCGTGGCCCTGACGGGTTTAGGTTCCTTTGCCATCCCTAACTATAGTATGTCTTTGGCCATGCGGACGTTAAGGTTTGTCTTTTTATTCCTCTCTTCTGCCTTTGGCTTTTACGGCCTAGCTATCGGGGTTTTTGTTACTATCATTCATATCTGCAGCCAGAAATCCTTCGGGGTGCCCATCTTATCACCGGTGTCCCCCTTCAGGCCCCCAAGTGGGGATATTATCTTGCGCCGCCCTGTCTGGCAGCAGGAACAGCGGCCTATGTTCATGCGCTCCTTGCTTCTCCGTCGCCAGCCTAAGATAACCAGGCCCTGGGATCCGGCCAGTGACCAATACAAACAAAATCAAGACAACCAAAACCAGGAACCCAATGGAGGTAAACCCAATGGCAACCCTTAGAGACGGCCAGATTGGTTACCGTGAGGCTATGGCCTTGCTGGCCACAACCCTGACCATGCATGTCTTTCTCACCTTGCCCCAACACTACATCATCGAAGGAAAAACCGCCGGGTGGATGCTGCCCATGGTAGATTTTCTCTTCACCCTGGGCGTCCTCTTCCTCTGGTTGCCCTTAGTTAAAGCCAATCCCCATAAGACCATTGTCGAAGTTGCCGAAGAATCCGGCGGCCCGATAACTGGTACCCTTGTTGGCGTATTAATTTTTATCTATTTTGTCTTTCTAACCGTTATCATCATGCGTCAGTTTACCGAAACAGTCATCGTTGCCTTGCTCCCCACCACTCCCATAAGTGTCATTTCTATCCTCTTTCTGGTGGCCATGATTTATTCGGCATATCAGGGTATCGAATCCCTGTCCAGGGGCGCCTGGCTGCTTATGCCTTTTATCATTATTGGCCTGTTAGGAGTATTGGCCCTTATTTTACCCAGGGCTAACCCGGTCACTATATTCCCTTTTTGGGGCAGTGGAATTCCCGAAATTCTTAAATTTGGTGTTATTAAAAGTTTTCTCCCTATGCAAATTATTCTCATTTCGATGCTAATTCCATATCTCCGTGATAAAACCAGATTAACCACAGTGGCTGTGGGCAGTCTGACTATTTCCGCAGTTTTAATTGCCCTGACGGTACTGGTCTACATCATGGTCTTTCCTGTACCCAGTTCCATTAACTCCGGGCCTTATCCCCTGGAAAACTTAGCTAGGCTTATCTATTACGGACGGTTTATCCAGCGGGTGGAATCAATCTTTATTTTTATCTGGATCTTTGGGATGCTGGTCAAGGCTTCCGCTCTTTTTTACCTGGCCGCCATAAGCCTGGCCCGGGGCCTGAAACTGCCCGAATACCGCCCCCTGCTTTTTCCCCTGGTAATTCTGGTCTACGGCCTGAATTTCATGATTCCCAACTTCCCGACAGCGGTCTGGTTGGATAAGAATATTTATCGCTCCTTCGGGTGGATCTTAGCTATTACTATCCCTGCTTTGGTCTGGCTTCTATATAAGTTGAAGGGCAAAGGAGGAGACAGTCATGGCCAACCTCAGAACTCTAACTAGTATACTGATTCTGTTGCTCTTAACCTCCTTTCTCTCAGGCTGCTGGGACAGACGGGAACTGGAGGAGCAGGCCTTTGTCCTGACCCTTGGGGTTGATAAAGGAACTATTCCCAGCAGTTTTCTCTGGACTTTCCAGATTGCCATCCCCCGCCAACTGGCCGGCGGCCAGACCGGAGGAGGAGGCGGTGGGGGCGGTCAAAAACCAAGTACCATTATTTCCGTTGAAGCCACCACCCTTTTTGGGGCGTTAAATCTGATAAATTCCTTT
>JAJZSN010000010.1 GCA_021849745.1 Bacillota bacterium
GTTAAAGCCAAGAGAGTGGTCCAAATGCTCTACGAATACTATGCTCAGCACCCCGAAGAATTGCCTGCTGAAGTTATTTGTCGCCATGACCAACTTGATGTTAACCGTACGGTAGTGGACTATATTGCGGGAATGACCGACAGGTATGCCTTGAAGGTATTTCAGCAGCTTTTTTTGCCTATACCCTGGATACCGTAATCGGGTTACAAAGGAATAAATTGGTTTTAATTGGTCTATAATATATAAGTCATAACAAAATTTTGTCGAGCTAAGAAGGAAAAATGTTACTTATAGAGAATACTAATAAAGCAATATGCAGAATACTGGTAGATGCTGACTCCTGTCCTGTAAAGGACATCATTATTGACCTTGCCGCCAATTATGGAATCGAGGTTATTTTTATCGCCAGTATGAGCCATTATAGTCAGCACAGTCAGGGGTTTCAATGGATTTATGTTGATTCTTTGCCCCAGGCGGTGGATATGGCAATCAGCAATTTAGTTCAACCGGGGAATGTGGTTGTTACTCAGGATTATGGTTTAGCTGCAATTATTCTGGGTAAAGGGGGTAAGGTCGTCTCCCCTAGGGGTAAAGTATTTACCTGCGAGAATATAGACCTGCTTTTAGAACAACGGAACCTGGAAGCACGGATTAGAAAAGGCGGAGGCCGTACCAAAGGCCCAAAAGCCCTGACTAAGGGAGACAGACAACGGTTTGCGGACAATTTAATAAAGATAATTACGGCCATAAACCAAGAGCTCCCATCTTAGAACTCTTTTCAGCAGGAAAATATTAATTTACGGCGAAACATTGTTATACATGGTAGTTGGAAGGTGAGTAAGGTGAGCAGGATTCCCGATCATGTGGTGGAAGATGTACGCACCGCTGCTGATATAGTTCAGATTATCTCAGATTATGTAGCCCTAAAGAAAAAAGGTAGGTATTATACCGGATTATGTCCTTTTCATCACGAAGATACTCCTTCTTTTACCGTTACACCCGATAAACAGATATTTTATTGTTTTGGATGTAACGTCGGGGGTAATGTTTTTAAGTTTATTATGCTTAAAGAAAACCTTACTTTTCCTGAAGCTGTACGTTTTCTGGCCGAACGAATCGGGATTGCTCTTCCCAGTCCGGAAGAGAAGACTCCCTCACGGGCCCAGCAAGCCAGGGATAAAGCTTATGTTGTGAATAAATTGGCCACCGATTACTGGCACAAACTTCTATTAAAAGGTTCAGCGGGGGCTGAAGCCAGGGATTACTTAAATGAGAGAAGCCTGGATGAAACCGTAATCGAAAAGTTTCAACTAGGTTTTTCCGCCCCTCAATGGGATGGATTGCTTAACTACCTGGGCAAGCAAGGGGTATCCCACTCCGAGGCGGAAAAAATGGGGTTGGCTTTAGCTAAGGAGAAGGGCAATGGATACTATGACCGTTTCCGCAATAGGGTGATGTTTCCTATCTGGAACCATCACGGCAAAGTTGTTGGTTTCGGCGGTCGGGTCATGGATGGTTCGGTACCCAAGTACCTTAATTCCCCAGAAACCGAACTCTTTAGCAAGGGCAACACTTTATATGGACTTAATTTTGCAGCCAAGAGCATCAGGGAGCAGGAACAGGCTATCGTGGTGGAAGGTTACTTGGATGTAATCAGGGCCCACCAATATGGGTTTACTAATGTGGTTGCCTCTTTGGGCACCGCCATGACCCCTGAACATGGTAAGTTATTGATGCGTTATACCAGGGATGTTGTTATTGCCTTCGATGCCGATGCGGCTGGAATCCGGGCCGCTGTCCGAGGGCTGGAGATTCTACAGGAAGTGGGCTGCCGGGTTAAGGTTTTGGCCATACCTGATGGCAAAGATCCCGATGAATTTATCGCCAAATACGGGGCGGAGGCTTTTAAGCAATTGCTGCAAACCCATTCCAAATCCTTGATAATCTTTAAAATGAATCAAGCCATGGCCAGTCGGGATACCTCAACTGTTAAAGGGAAACTGGCAGTTTTCGAGGAAGTTTTGCCTAATCTGGCCCGGGTGCGTAATCAAGTAGAACAGGAAGAATACCTGTCTGTCATCGGACGAGAGCTCAATCTTAGCTGGGAAACTATAAAGGGTGAACTTAATAAATACCGTGCCGAAACAGGAAAAAAGCCTTTCGCTGGGGATAAATTTGACAAAAATAGGCATAATACTTATATATCGGCCTCTCCTGGCGAACATAGGAATTTAGGGTTAACCGAAACTGCTCTGGAACGGGCGGAGTTAACCTTGGTACGGCTGATGGTGGAAAACCCTGGCCTGGTATCCCAAGTGAAACAAAGGTTAGGGTTAGATTTTTTTCGTGATATCCAGTTAAACCGGTTGGTACAGTTAATAGATCAGGTCTATCTGGAAAAAGGTTCTTGTAAACCTGATCAATTATATAATTATATTGATGACTCGGTATTAACGGCAGTTCTTGGTCGGCTCTTAACCAGGGAAATGCCTACCGACCATTGGGAACAGCAATTTAATGATTGCTTGGCCATGATCGAAAAGGCTGGCGTCACAGACCGGAAAACCATCCTATTAAAAGAGATTGCTGAAGCAGAAAAAGCAGGAGATTTTCAACGGGTTATCGAATTAACTACAGAGTATAAAAATCTGTTATAAAATGTCTACCCGTTGAAGGGGGGGAAAACAATGTCCAAAGAGCAAGAGCAAGAGCAAGAACAGGAAAAAGCCAAGGAAAAGAACGAATTAAAATTTAAAGAACTTATTGAAAAAGGGAAAAAACGGGGCCTTTTAACTTATAGTGAAGTCATGGACGTGTTACAGGGTGTAGAATTGAGTCCCGAGCAGATAGATGACATCTACGAACAGTTAAGTGGAATGGGCATTGATGTGATTCCCGAGACCGGGGATCTGGAACCTCTGGAAACCGAAGAAATTGAGCCTGCTGATGTTGATGTAGATGAAGAAGTAGAGTTAGATTTATCCGTTCCTGAAGGAATTGGCATAGATGACCCAGTTCGTATGTATCTAAAGGAAATCGGAAGAGTTCCCTTGCTAAGTGCAGACGAGGAAATTCAATTGGCCAAGGGTATGGAAGAAGGAGACGAAGAAGCCAAGCGCCGTTTAGCCGAGGCTAACCTACGGTTAGTAGTTAGTATTGCCAAGCGTTATGTGGGCCGGGGGATGTTGTTCCTGGATTTAATTCAGGAAGGGAATCTTGGTTTGATTAAAGCGGTGGAGAAATTTGATTTCCGTAAAGGATTTAAATTCAGTACCTATGCTACCTGGTGGATTCGCCAGGCCATTACCAGGGCCATCGCCGATCAGGCTAGAACCATCAGGATTCCAGTCCATATGGTGGAAACTATCAATAAATTGATTCGGGTTTCTCGTCAGCTTTTGCAGGAATTAGGCCGTGAGCCTCTGCCAGAAGAGATTGCCAGGGAGATGGATATTCCCGTGGAAAGGGTGCGGGAGATTCAGAAAATTGCCCAGGAACCTGTTTCCCTGGAGACCCCCATCGGTGAAGAAGAAGATTCCCATCTAGGGGATTTCATAGAGGACCAGGATGCCCCTGCTCCCGCTGAAGCGGCTTCTTTTATGTTGTTAAAGGAACAACTGGAGGAAGTTTTGGAAACATTGACCCCAAGGGAAGAAAAAGTATTACGCCTGCGTTTCGGTTTGGATGACGGCCGTTCCAGAACCCTGGAGGAAGTAGGTCAGGAGTTCGGAGTTACCCGGGAACGGATTCGTCAGATCGAAGCCAAGGCCTTACGAAAGTTAAGGCACCCCAGTAGAAGTAAGAAATTGAAGGATTATTTGGATTAATTTTTTGTAGGAACATGAAGAAAACCTGCCCCCTTGTTTAACTAGAGAGAGCAGGGTTTTTTTACTTATATCAAACTGTTGTGTTTTTAGTCGGTTAACACTTGACCGCCGGTGTCTATGGTAACTACGTTAACCATCATGCTTTTACCACTTTTCGCCACAGCCTCCTTGACCATAGTTACCAAAGCGCCACAGCAGGGGACGGACATTCTGACCAGTGTTACACTTTTGATTTCATTAAGCCTAAACATTTCCGTGAGTTTTTCCCCATAGTTCACATTATCTAGTTTGGGGCAGCCAATAAGGGTAATACGGCCTTTTATGAAATCCTGATGGAAATTGGCATAGGCATAAGCGGAACAGTCAGCAGCGATTAAGAGGTCAGCATTATTAAGAAAAGAGGCGTTTACGGGGATTAGCTTGATCTGACAAGGCCACTGGCGAAGCTGTGATTCTGCCGTAGTCCCGGAGTGGCACGAACAGTTCCGGGATTTTTCCAGAACCCTGACTGAACTGCCTGGGCAGCCGCAGGGTAAGGTTTTGGTTTGGAGTTCTTTCGCCTCCACGTGTTTTTTCATGGCTTCCTCATCAAAGGCTGCAGCTTCTCTTTCGATAATGGTGATTGCATCGGCAGGGCACTCGGGGAGCACAGTAGGCTTCTGATACAAGCCGGGCTTTGCCGTTAACCAACTCCAGAGCTCCTTCATGGCAGGCAGTGATGCATAAGCCACACCCATTGCATTTTTCTTCATTTATTTCTACAATTTTTCTAAGCATTTTCTTCAACCTCACTTTATGTGATTAGTATATTCACATTATAAACCAAAGTTAATAAAAAAACAGTGAGGTATATCACATATATAGGGCTTTTGATAATAAAATCAATATGGTGTATTAGAATGTTGTAAAAAACTTGACTAACTATGTTAAAATCGCTATAATAATTTATGCAAAAGCCAATAGTTCTATTTTTTTAGCAAAATTATACTCTTGACCAACTCATTATTTTATCGTATAATGAGTTTTGTCACCAAACGTTCCTCGGTAGCTCAATGGTGGAGCACCCGGCTGTTAACCGGTAGGTTGCAGGTTCGAGTCCTGCCCGGGGAGCCATTTTATGTCTTGAGGGCCTATAGCTCAGCGGTAGAGCAACCGGCTCATAACCGGTCGGTCCCTGGTTCGATCCCAGGTGGGCCCACCATTGCTTAAGAGCAAGGCCTAACAGGTCAGGTTTAAGGGGTTAGGGTTCAGCTAAATAGCTGACGACTGATGACTGACAATAAAGGAATCCATGCAAGATGGCCCCTTGGTCAAGCGGCCTAAGACACCGCCCTTTCACGGCGGTAACACGGGTTCGAATCCCGTAGGGGTCACCATATTTTTCGGGCGATTAGCTCAGCTGGGAGAGCGCCTGCCTTACAAGCAGGATGTCGGCAGTTCGATCCTGTCATCGCCCACCAAAAAGCATTTAAAACTACAATTTAGGCGATTTACATAAGGGCATTTTATAAACCGTGGATATAGGATGAGGCAGACAGCAGATTAAGCTGTCTGCCTTTGCTGTTGTTCCGCAAATTTCTCGGCTTCTTCGGCAAAGGCACCGACGCTAATTATCGAATAAATATAAACCGAATTTTTCAAAAGCGTAAAATATCTGGTAAAACTGATGCGGATTTTGGTATAATAAGTTGAAACTTATAAAATAGGTAGCGAAATATTACAACCATTAAAGGAGCGTAGTATGGAGATATTCGACAATATAACAAAAACTGTGAAAGATGACTTAGCGGTCACCATCGAAAAGGGTAGCCGCCTTTCCATTGCTGCTGCTTGTTTTATACGCATACCAGATTTTGAAGAAGCAATTTGACCATAGCTTTGAAATGCGGTATGAGGACGAAAATATCTGGCTGACATAAAAAATGATGGCGACGCTGTATGATGTGTCGGTTTCCGCTGTCAACCAGCATATCAAAAAAGTTTTTGATGACGGTGAATTGGAAGCGGATTCAGTTATTAAGAAATACTTAATAACTGAATCCGATGGAAAAACCTATAATACCAAGCATTATGCCTTGCAGATGGTTATTGCCGTAGGCTTTAAGGTCAACTCCGAAAAAGCTGTACAGTTCCGCAAATGGGTTAACCAAATCGCCAAAGATTATACGATTAAAGGTTGGGTTATGGATGATGAGCGAATAAAAAGAGGTTCATACTTAACCGATATATATTTCGAGGAACAGCTTGCAAGGATAAGGGAAATCCGTGCGAGTGAGCGAAAGTTCTATCAAAAAGTAACTGACTTATACGCAACGGCAATTGATTATGACAAAAACGCAAAATCAACAAAGCGGTTTTACGCAACAGTGCAGAACAAAATGCACTATGACGTCCACGGCCACACCGCAGCGGAACTTATCGTTGACAGGGCGAACAGTGAAAAAGAGCATATGGGTCTTACCACTTGGCAAGATGCCCCCGATGGCAAAATCAAAATAATAGATGTGTCAATTGCTAAAAACTATTTGTCCGAATTTGAGTTGAATCAATTAAACCGTATTGGTATGAGGGTGATCTGATATGAAGCAGGAAGATAAAATTATTTTATATACGACTGACAGCGGCAATGTGACCGTCTCGGTACGATTTGAGGACGAAAACTTTTGGATGACCCAAAAAGCCATTGCGGAACTGTTTGATGTAAAAGTGCCGGCGATAACAAAGCACTTGAAGAACATCTACGACGAGGATGAATTGACCCGTAAAGCAACTGTTTCCAAAAAGGAAATAGTTCAAATAGAAGGAAACCGTGAAGTTACTCGGATGGTGGATTTCTACAGTCTAGATGCCATAATTGCCATAGGATACCGCGTTAATTCAAAAAAAGCTACTCGCTTTCGCCAATGGGCGACCATAACGCTACATGAATACATCCAAAAGGGCTTTGTCTTAAATGACGAACTGCTGAAAAACGGTAAGCCTTTTGGCAAGGATTACTTTGACGAGTTGCTGGCGCGCATCCGTGAGATACGCGCCAGTGAGCGACGTGCTTACCAGAAGATTGCTGATGTATTTGAGCAGTGCAGTTACGACTGTGGGGGTAGCGAAAAACTACCTGAGCGAAAAGGAGCTATCGCGTCTGAACCGCATCGTGACCATGTTTATTGATTACGCTGAGTTAATGGCAGAGGACGAAATACCGATGAGCATGGCGGACTGGTTGCGTGAGACGGATAATTTCCTGAAGAATAATCGCCGGAAAGTCCTTGCAGGTAAAGGCACGGTTTCCCATGATGAAGCTATAAAAAAAGCGGAAGATATCTACGAGCAGTTCCGTATAAAGCAGGATAGGGACTATATTTCGCAATTCGATAGAGATACGGCAAAATACTTAAAGGGCGAAGGAAGTAAGGACAAATGAAACTGCAATTTAAGCACCAAAAATTCCAAGCAGATGCGGCCAAGGCAGTGCCCAGCAGCGTTGCCATACGGGAGGGTGTATATAAGTCGTTTCAGATTACGGAGGAACACTTTGCAGAGGAGTACGGAAAGAAAATTCGGTATTTCATCTATAATTCCGCCCAGCTTACCGAGATTGACCGCTTCGCTTCCGACAGCGCCATCAATGTGATGATCATCAACTCCCAGGCCTTTAATGCCCGAGGCAAGGATGCCCGGCGCATCTATATGAAATTGGACGAGTTCAGAAGCCGCAAGCCCATTGATATCCTTGCGAAAACCAACCCTATTCTGATTATTGACGAGCCTCAGTCGGTAGAAGGTGCGGCTACAAAGGAGCGCTTAAAAGAATTCAATCCCCTGGTCACCCTGCGCTATTCAGCAACCCACAAGAAGGACAACGTCTATAATATGATCTACCGCCTGGATGCCATGGAAGCCTACAACAAGAAGTTGGTCAAAAAAATTGCCGTCAAGGGCATTTCCGTTACCGGCAGTACGGCAACGGAAGGATATGTGTATCTGGAAAGCATCAATCTATTCTAAGGGCAACCCCACCGCTACCATTGAATTTGATATGAAAGGTGCCAGCGGTGTCCGCAAGGCAACGCGTATTGTCGGAGAAGGTTATAACCTGTTCCCTAATTCCGGGGAGCTTGCCGAATATAAGAACGGATATACCGTGTTGCGGATTGACGGCAGAGACAGTTCCATTGAGTTTACAAACGGTATTAAGCTATTTGCCGGAGATGTTATGGGAGCGGTCAGCGAGGATCAGCTTAGGCGGATCCAAATCCGCGAGTCCATCCTCTCTCACCTCGAGCGGGAACGGCAGTTATTCTATAAAGGCATTAAGGTGCTGTCACTTTTCTTTATTGATGAGGTTGCAAAGTACAAGCAGTATGACAATGCAGGACAAGCCTTTAATGGTCTATATGCAGATATGTTTGAGGAAGAATACAAACAGGTTGTCAATAATCTTCAGCTTGAAATCGGCGATAGCGATGAGTATTTGAAATATCTTGACGGCATAACCGCCGCAGAAACCCATGCCGGGTATTTTTCCATCGACAAAAAGAGCCATCGTGTGATAGATAGCAAATTAGGCGACAGGCGGGAGCGCACCTCCGACGATGCTGATGCTTATGACCTGATTATGAGAAATAAAGAGCGATTACTGGACCGCCGTGAGCCGGTGAGGTTTATTTTCTCTCACTCTGCTCTCAGAGAAGGCTGGGACAATCCAAATGTGTTTCAAATCTGTACCCTCAAGCAGAGCGGCAGTGATGTCCGTAAACGTCAGGAAGTAGGACGGGGCTTAAGATTGTCTGTAAATCAGAATGGAGAACGCATGGATGCGAATCTGTTGGGTGAGGACGTCCATAATGTGAATGTCCTTACCGTTGTTGCCAACGAAAGCTATGACAGCTTTGCCAAAGGACTGCAAGCAGAGCTTGCTGAGGCAGTTGCTGACCGGCCTCGCCTGGTAACGGTAGATCTCTTTAAGAATAAAGTTATTAAAGACGCTAGTGGCGCTGAACAGGTTGTTGATATCGACCTTGCTCAAAGCATTTATGAGGGGCTTATCACCAGCGGATATGTAAAGAAAGGTGTTCTCACCGACAAATATTATGAGGACAAGAAAAACGGTAATGTCGAGATTGCTGAGGAGGTTGCAGATTGCACTGAGTCTGTCATAGCGATTCTCGACTCCATCTACGACAGCCGTGCCATGCAGCCGGAAAACGCACGGAAATACAATGTCGAATTGAAGCTGGACAAGTCCAAGCTGGGCTTGCCGGAATTTCAGAAGCTTTGGGCTAATATAAACGCCAAGTCTGTATATGTGGTGGAATTCCATCAGGAAGAATTGATTCAAAAAGCAATATCGGCACTAAACCGTGAACTACGTGTATCTAAAATATTTTTTAAGGTTGAAACCGGGGCGATGACCGATATCCAATCACGGGAACAATTGCAGCAGGGAGCCGCTTTTGCGAAAGAGGAAAACGAGGTTTATAAAGCCGAAATTTCTTCCAGTTCAGCGGTGAAATATGACCTCGTCGGGAAAGTAGTCGCTGAAACAGGGCTTGCCAGAAAAGCGGTTGTGAGCATCCTGCGTGGAATTGAAAAGACTGTCTTTGACCAGTTTGCCAACAATCCGGAGGAATTCATTATTAAGGCGGCACAGATAATTAACGAACAAAAAGCGACGACCATCATCCAGCACATCACTTACAATAAGCTGGATGCAGTTTATGATACTGCCATTTTCACCGAACCGACTCTAAAAGGACAGCTTGGTGTAAATGCAATGACGGCGAATAAGCATTTATATGACCACATTCTATACGATTCCTCAAATGAGAGAGCTTTCGCAGAAAGTGTTGATACAAGCAATGATGTGGCTGTTTATGTGAAGCTACCGAAGGGCTTTTTTATCAGTACGCCGGTGGGAAAATATAATCCCGACTGGGCGATAGCTTTTCACGAGGGCAAGGTGAAGCACATATACTTTGTTGCTGAAACTAAAGGCTCTATGTCCACCATGCAGCTGCGTATGGTAGAGGAAGCAAAAATCCACTGCGCCCGGGAACATTTTAAGGCTATTAGTACGGATTCGGTTGTGTATGAAGTGGTGGACAGTTATACGACGTTATTGAATGAGGTGCTGAAGTAACCCAGCTTACTACCTTGATTATTTTAAAACTGTCAAGAGGTTTTTATGTAAGGTCATTCTTAGGGTATAATTATCCACCAAACCAGGCTACACTACATAGAGGATTTTCTTCCAGTCATGGAGAATACATAATAAAACGAACCAAGGAGCTGCGGATGAAACTTTCCAAAAGACTGGCGGCCCTGGCGGGGTATGTACCCCAAGGGGTTGTGGTTGCTGATATCGGTACCGATCACGGTTATTTACCTATATATTTGATTGAAGAAGGAATCTCCCCTACGGTTATTGCCGGGGATGTCAAAGAAGGCCCCTTGGGTTCGGCCCGCAAGGCGGTGGCCGAAGCCGGTATGGAAGACAAGATACACCTGCGGCTGGGTGACGGACTGGCGGTTCTTCGCCCAGGGGAGGCTGAGGTTATTATCATCGCCGGGATGGGCGGCGGTACTATCCGGGAGATTTTGGAGCAGGGCCGCCAGGTTCTGACGGAAGTAAAGCGGCTGATCTTACAGCCCATGGTGGCCGCCGGCCAGCTTAGATTGTGGCTGATTGATCACGGCTGGAACATCGTGGATGAGACATTAATTGAGGAAGATGGCCGGATATATGAAGTCATCGCAGCCGAGGCAGGCCGCCTGGAGACCCAATGGGACCCGGTAGAGGTCGAACTGGGGCCCAGATTGCTGGCTAAGAGGCATCCTTTGCTGGAAACTCATGTGGCCAGATTAATTGAGAGTGAAGAACAGGTACTCAAAGGCTTGGCCAAAAGTGACAGCGACGAGGCCCGGGCCAAGGCCAGGGAGATTTCCTGGCGGCTGGAGAAGATAAAGAAGGTGATGGCATGGCGGTAAAGTGTCAAACTATCATAAACATAGTGGAACAGTTAGCCCCCCGGTATCTGGCCGAGGAGTGGGATAATGTAGGCTTACAGGTGGGGAATCCGGCCGGGGAAGTGGACAAGGTGCTGGTCTGCCTGGACGTTAACCAGGAGGTGGCCCGCGAGGCCATAGCCGTGGGTGCGGGTTTGATTGTAAGCCATCATCCTTTGATTTTCAAGCCTCTGAAAAACTTGCGCCGGAATAACCCTCAAGGGGAACTTCTCTATACCTTGATTCAAAATGACATCAGCGTTTACTCTGCCCATACCAATCTGGACAGCGCAGCCGGTGGGGTTAACCAGGTGCTGGCTGAAAAGCTGGGGTTACAGGATATAGAAGTCCTCAGTTCCAGTTACAACGAAACCTATTGTAAGATGGTGGTTTTTGTTCCAGTGGGCCATGAGGATGCGGTGCGCAACGCCATGGCGGAAGCGGGGGCGGGCTGGATTGGCAATTACTCTCATTGCACTTTTCAGCTTCACGGGACAGGAACCTTCAAGCCTTTGGAGGGAGCCAACCCTTTTATTGGTTCGGTCGGCGACTTGGAAAAAGTGGCAGAATACCGCCTGGAGACCATTGTACCCCAACGGGCGGCGGGTAAGGTTGTTAAGGCCATGTTGAAGGCACATCCTTACGAAGAGGTGGCCTATGACCTCTATCCATTGCTCAACGAAGGGGCGGCCCAGGGTCTAGGCCGTATTGGCAGATTCCTTGAGGCAATTCCCTTTGGTGAATTGGTTAAAAAAGTTAAGGACAGCTTAGAGGTTGATAAGCTAATTGTTGGCGGGGATCTGAACCGCTCTGTACAAAAAATTGCCGTCTGCGGTGGAAGTGGGGCGAGTTTACTTCATAAAGCCCTTTTTATGGGCGCTCAGGTTTTATTAACAGGTGACGTAAAGTACCATGAGGGGCAGGAAATGCTAGCCCAGGGGCTTAATTTTATTGACGGGGGGCACCATGCCACCGAGAGACCCGTGGTTTCTGTTTTGGCGGATTTTCTCCGGGAAAAGGCCCAGGCTAACAAGTTTTCTGTAGATATTGTAGTTAGTGAAGTGAATACAAATCCCTTTGTGTCGGTTTAAGCAGCAGTAACCATTACTGCTGTTTTTATTTTTAATATTCAGGATATTATTTTAAGACCAGTGGCAAATAGGGAGGAGGGTTTTCTATGGAACAAGTTAAGAAGCTATTGGCTCTGCAGTCTTTGGAAAAAAGGCAAAGGGAATTAAAAACCGCCCTGCGGCAGATGCCCATGGTCAGGGAACTGCGCAGGCTCAAGGAGGCCATCGAAGGTGGTCAGGATGAGATGCGCACCGGTAAAGAGCGGTATAATAATCTTGGCCAAGCCATCATTAAAGGGGAAAATATTTGTTACCAGTTGCGGCAAAAAATCGAGGAACTTCAGGAACAGTTATACAGCGGGATGATCAACAACCCCAAAGAACTTGAGAACCTGGAAGGGCAGCTGGTACTTCATAAAGAACAATTGGAGGCCAAAGAGGAGCGGGTTTTTCAATTAATGGAGGAGAAAGAAAACCTTTATAGAGCGCTACTTAATTCTCGGGCAGAGGTGGAAAGACTTAAAGAGGAGTTCCGTTCCCTGCGTATCCAGTACCAAGTTAGACAAGAGGAGATGAACCACGAACTGGAGGATATTCCGGGGGCTTTGACCAGGATTACCTCGGAAATTGACCCGGACAGCCTAGGCCATTATAATAAGTTAAAGAGTCGGCATCGCAATTCCATGGTGGCCATGGCGGTGAACAATATCTGTGCGGGATGTCATTTTACCTTGGCCTTTGACACTATTAAGAAGCTTAAAGAGATTAATGAATTGGTTTTTTGTGATAATTGTGGGCGGATTCTTTACCCCAGTGGCTCATGATTTAGTTGGAAAGGGAGGATGAAATTGTTGGTAGTGAGGATTTATACGGATGGAGCCTCCCGGGGTAACCCTGGGGAAGCGGGTATCGGTGTGGCTATCTACGGCCAGGATAACGAAACATTGGTAGAGTTAGGGGAATACATAGGGGTTGCCACCAATAACGTGGCTGAATATACCGCCCTGATTAGGGGCCTCCAAGCAGCCAAAAAGCTGGGGGCTAACAAGGTGGAAGTGTATGCCGACAGTGAGTTGATGATCAAACAGATGAAGGGTCAGTATAAGGTGAAAAATGAGGGCTTGCAGCCCCTTTACCAGCAGGCCCGGGCCTTGTTCCTGGAGTTTGCCAGCTGCACTTTTACCCATGTGCCCAGGGAGAAGAATAAGCGGGCTGATGCCCTGGCCAACCAGGGGATTGATAACAAAGGAAAAAAGGGTATCGGTCAACCGGTTTCCCATGGTGAAGGTCAGGGCCTCTTTGCCAATGTTTTCCCTGAAACTAAAGGGACCACGGGGCGCAGGGATGACAAGCTTTCCACAGCCTGGGTGGAGGAGACGGAAACCGAGGTGCGCAATTGGGTGCGGGTAGCGCCGGGAATTTCCAGGGAAACCTTAGCGGTAGGCGAAAAAATGATGCTGGTTAAGTTTCATTTTAAGAAAGGGGCTTTGGTGCCGCGCCACAGCCATCCCCATGAGCAGTCCAGTTATATTGTCCAAGGTAAGTTGCTTTACAAGATAGGGGATGAGGAAATGGTGCTGGAAAAGGGCGAGAGCCTGATCATCCCCGGCGGGGTGGAGCATGAGGCGGTGGCCCTGGAAGATACAGTGGATGTGAACACCTTTGTCCCTATCCGGGAAGATTATTTATAGTTTTTAAAATGCCCCGGGATTTCTCCCGGGGTTTAATTTTATTGCAAGCCTAATTTCTTACGTTTCTCCATGATATGCTGCTCGATGCCGTCAGCAGCCTTGACGGGGTCATCCCCGATGGCCACCTTGCCCCCGGTAATGCCGGGGAGGTCTTCGGTCAGCAGTTTCACTAACTGGGGACCGCCGGTCACTGGCGGCGTGGGGGATAGGTGGGTATATAACCCGTAAGCCAGGGCGAACATGCCGTCAATGGTGGCCTTTTGCTCCAGGTACTGGGGAGCGGTGACCGCAATGGGCAGGGCCGAGGGATCCACCTTGAGGTAATTGGCTAAATCGGTGGTCAGCAGCTGAATCCGGCCGGTATCGGTACAGGTACCGAAGCTTAACACCGGTGGAATCTTAAGGCTGCCGCACACTTCTTTCAGACCGGGACCGGCCATTTGAAGGGCATCCAGGTTACACAGGCCGGCTACTTCCAGGGCATGGTTGCCACAGCCGCCGCTAATGATGAGGATATCCCTTTTGATTAACTCCTTGGTCAGGTTGACGGTCATATAGTCCTGGGGCCCGGTGGACAGGGTGGTACAGTTGACCAGGGCCACCACACCCTTAATTTTACCGGCTCCGATGACGTCGACCAAGGGTTTTAAGTCGCCGCCCAGCGCCTGCAGAATGGCTTCGGGTGAGAACCCGGCGATGGCTTTGGTAACCTTCTGGGGTACTTTGGGGATGATTTTGCCGTGGCGTTTTTTAAAGTTCTCGATACCCCAGTTAATGAGCTGCTGGGCCATATGGGCCACTTCAGTAGGTTTGTAATCCAGGTTTTTATCCACTCCAGGGATGCGCACCAGGTCGTTAACAGAAACCAGGGTAACTTGGTACTTATCTTCATAAGGTTTCAGGTTAGGGGGTGAACAGTTTTCATCCATGGCGAAAACATCAATGGCCCCGGTGGCCAGAGCCGGCTCGATGGCCAGCCAGTTACCCAGCAGGCCCCGGAAGACGTCATCTATCTGGAACCGTTGCAGTACTTCCTGGCCGCTTTCAATACAGCCGATGACCCGAAGACCTTTGGCTCCGGCGTCTTTAGCCCGCTGTTGAACCTGGGGATCGCGGGCGGCCTGGATGGTGGCGATGCCCACCCAGGGTTCATGGCCATTGAACACGATATTGACATAATTAGGATCTAGGATACCAAGGTCTACGTCCACCTCATGGGGCATGGGGGTGCCGAAGAGGATATCTTGTACCATTTCCAGGCCTAACTGGGCTCCGTAGATACAGGAGATGCCTAGCCGCAGGGCTTTCTTAGCCATAGAGACGTGGTCGCCGTCTACGTTGGTTAAGCAGCTGGCGGTGGCGTCTTTAATTTCGTGCATAACCCCGGCAGGATAGATGGCCAGGTCCTTCCATAGTTTTCGCCTGGATTCAGGGGCAAAGGTTTCAATCATTTTACTGGGTTCGTCATAATCACGGTATAGTTCCCAGATTAGGAAATCAGCCAGCCATTGGGCCACCTGTTCCGGTGAGGCAGAGGTATTGACTCCGCACTTGCCGGCGAACCACATAAGTTTATTTTGATCAGTAATCTTAAATGGTGTCTTTCCCTGAACGGTAGACTTAAGTGTCCGGTAAGCGTTATAAGCATGATGGGTATATGTAGAGATACCCATTACATTTCTCAACAGCATATCCCGCATGGCCATAGCGTTGGGGTCGATACCGCAAACCCCTAAGGTGGCTCCTGCTTTTTCCGAGATACGGCACGGGCCGTTGGTGCAGAGTTGGCAGCTTACCCCGGCTGAGCAGAAGCCGCAGCGTATGCTCTCCTGGGGATCGAAGCGGTCAAAGGTGTTGCTGATGCCGTCGGCTTTGAGCCTTTCGTACATTTCCTGCACGGAGTCATGGACACTGATTCTGGTTCCCATCTTGTGCCTGATTTTTTCTGCCATTATCGTTCCTCCTTGTGGATTTTGTGCAATAACTGGAGATAGTTTTTCCATGGAAGGAGGATTTATACGGTTTTGTACAGCAACATCACCAAATCTTAAATCAGTTTATCGTTGCAAAACAAAAAGTTTAGTTGCATATCGAAATCTACCTTGTTCTATTTCGATAACTTCTTTTTCCCATTTCCACCCTTCTGATATTAGTTTTTGTATAAATTGAAGGGCGTCTGTCCGTCCATATTCACCAATAATCAGCCGTCCTCCGGTTTTTAAGTTGTTCTCAAAAATATTCTTCAAGTATGGATGTAACAAGGGTTGGTAAAGAAAATCAGAACCGGTGATGATATCGAATTTTTCAGTAATGGTAAAATTACGCCAATCAGCTATCATGTGGCTTATTCTATCGGCCACACCGTTTTGCCTGGCGTTCAATTGGGCCAGGTCGACGGCTTCCGGGATATAATCGGTCTGGGTCAATTGGGCCCCTTTTAAGGCCGCAGCCAGGCCCGGCAGGCCCAGACCTGCCCCCAATTCCAAGACGGTGAGGCCGGACAAGTCAGGGCCTTGCCAGTACCAGCGGGCCAGGGCTATGGCCGAGGGCCATAGTTCCACCCAGACAGGGGTTTCACCGTCCTCCAGGGTGTTGACCAGGATTTCTTCGGTATCTTTCACGATGGTCAGGTTGACGGTGTGTCCGCCTAAGTCGATAGGAATATTTTGAGTTTTAATCATATGTTCCTCCATTCGGGATATGTAATAAAGACCCGTGAGCAACGAAGGGTTACTGCCTCTCCCGAAGTCGACCCTAGCCCACCATTCTTTCATATTTTTTTCGACATGGCCCAAACAAATCCTTTATACCAAATAAAAAGGAAATATATTACCATTGTCGAAGTTTACCAATTAATCGGAAAATGGAGGTTGGAAATGGAAAAAGGTTATCTTATCCTGATGGTTGATGATGAGCAGGAGATTGTGGAGTTGGTAAAAGATTATCTGGTGAGGGAAGGGTTCCGAGTGGTTACTGCCGGGGACGGGCAGGGGGCCCTGGAAGCCGCCCGAACTACGAACCGACCCACAAGAACCTCCCCACCCCTAACCCCTGACCCTAGAGCACTACCCCTTAGATTCACGATAGGTTGACCAACCTACCAGGTGGGCAAGGGGTCAGTATCTGGTGGCTACGGTGGCTGTTTCCACCAAGCCGAGGAAAAGGGCCGCCCACCACCAGTTATAACCGGCATTTTGGCCCCAGTATGCAGCCAGCAGCAGGGTTAGAGACACAAAGAGCCGTAGATACCACTCAGTACCTCCCACGTTTTTGCGCACGTTATTGACCTCCTCAGGGTAAATATTAAAAAAAGATTAACTATCCAGCCAGTCCATTGACTTTTATAATTACCGGGTGATAGAATTATTATACGAATGACCGACTGGCCAGTCGGTCATATTTTATTGGGGAGGTTTATATGCAGTTAACTGAACTTGCTATCAAAAGACCTGCTATGATGAGTATGGTCATCATGACTTTTATTGTTTTGGGACTTTATACATATTCAAAGATTGGTGTGGAATTATTCCCCAATGCCAATATACCGGTGGTAACTGTATCGGTGGGATACTCCGGGGCGGGGGCCCAGGAAATTGAGACCCAGGTGATTAAACCCTTGGAATCGGCCCTTTCTTCCGTCAGCAAGGTGAATACCATGGTCTCTTCAGCTAGAGAAGGTATGGGTTCCATCATGATTGAATTCGACCTTTCCGCAGACCCGGATATGTCCTTACTGGATGTGCAAAAAAAGGTTGATGCTTACCGCGGCATGCTGCCAAAAGAAGTAGATAATCCGGTAGTAATGAAATGGGATATGAACGCCCAACCGGTGATGTTTCTCCAGCTAACCAGCGCCAAACCTCTTTATGAAAGTTATGAAATGGCCAAGGATCTGATTAAGGAACGGTTGCAAAGGGTTCCCGGTGTGGCTGATGTCTCTGTAGTGGGCGGCCAAAAGAGGGAAATTCAGATTAACCTGGATAAAGCAAAACTGGACGGCTACGGAATCTCCATCAGTCAGATTATTAGCCGATTACGGGCGGAAAACCTTAACCAACCCAGCGGGCGCCTTGATCGTCCCGAAAAAGAGTATAATGTCCGGGTGCTGGGCGAATTTAGCGACGTAGAAGAAATCAGGAACTTGGATATTCCTTTGGCAGATGGCAGCACGGTAGCCTTACGGGATGTGGCTACCATTATCGATGGTTATGAGGAAATTCGTAACTACAGCCGGTTAAATGGTGAAACCGGTGTGGGGATTATGGTTTTCAAGCAAAGTGACGCCAGTGTAGTGGATGTGGCGGAAGAGGTTCGCAAGGAAATCGATGGTCTCAGTCGGCAAATGCCGGGTGATTATAAGTTGACTATTTCCACCGATACTTCAGAGTTTATTAACAGCGCTTTGAACGGAACAACCAACAATATTATAGAAGGAATTATCACGGTGGCCATAGCTTTATACCTGTTCCTGCGGGAATGGCGATCCATGCTTATTGTTATCTTAGCCATACCAACTTCGTTGATCGCTACCATTATGGTTATCTATTTCGCCGGGTTTACCTTTAACTTTCTGTCCATGATGGGCTTGGCCATGTGTATCGGGATTCTGGTGGATGATTCCATCGTGGTGCTGGAGAACATTCATCGTCATCTCAAAATGGGAAAAAGCCCTATTCAGGCCGCTTTGGACGGACGAAAGGAAATTGGCATGGCTGCCATCGCCATTACTCTCTCCGACGTGGTGGTGTTTGCTCCCATCGCTTTTATGGACGGGATGATTGGGCAGTTTTTCCGGCAGTTTGGCTTAACGGTAGTTTTTGCTACTTTATTCTCTCTCTTCATTTCATTTACCTTGACCCCCATGATGGCTTCCCGGTTGTATAAACAGGAGAAAGAGCTGATGGGAGGCCAAAGGCCGGATACCGGGCGGATATCCATTGCGGGTTGGTTAAAGAAGAGGTTTGAGCCTATGGGTAAGAGGATTGCCCAATGGTATGAGGACACCATCATCTGGGCTTTAGATCATCGGAAAACGGTGCTTGGGGCAGCTTTTGCGGCTTTCGTAGCTGCTGTGGCCCTGATTCCTATGGGGGCTGTAGGAGCAGAATTTATGACCAGGGCCGACCAGAATGTGTTGAATGTGACTCTTGAAATGCCCACCGGAACCCCTATTCAAAATACCGATGAGGGTTTAAGAGAGATTGAGAAATACATCAAAACTATTCCCGAAATTAAATATTATCATACCACTCTGGGTTCTTCCGGTGGCATGGGAGGGGCTTCCGGTTCCCATATCGGTCGTATTGGGGTACAGTTGATTTCAAAAAATGATCGAGAGAGGACTGTTTGGCAGATTGGTGATGATATTCGGAAGTGGAGTAAAAGTTTCCCTTACGGAAAAGTCAGTGTAAGTGAACAGGACAGCATGGGAGGACCAGGGGGATCTGCTATCCAGATTCAGGTTAAAGGTACTGAACCCAAACAACTTGTACAGGTTTCTGAAAAGGTACAAGAAATTCTTGCCAACACACCGGGGGCTATTGATGTGGATACCGACTGGCGTTTGGGTCAGCCTGAACTTCAGGTGAAAATTGACCGGATGCGGACAGTTAAACTTGGACTTTCTGTAGATCAGGTAGCTCGTACTGTACGATCCAGCATCAGCGGTGAAAGGGCGGGTTATCTCCGTACCGGTGATGAAGAAATAGATATGGTTGTCCGTATGGATCAGTTAAATAAAGATGATGTTGAGGCTATTAAAAGAATTACTATCCCTACCGGTGCAGGTAATCTCGTACAACTCCAGGAAGTGGCTGAAATTACAGTGGGCAGCGGTCCTACTGAAATCCGGCGTCTGGACCGACTGCGTGCCATAACTGTTACGGCGGGAATTAGGGATAGAGCGCTAAATGATATATCCACCGAAATCCAAGGAAAAATTGATAAACTTAAGCTGCCCGCCGGTTTTGAGGTAAAACTTGCCGGGCAGACCCAAGAAATGCAGGATACTTTCCAGGATTTAATTGCCGCTCTGGTTCTTTCAATTACCCTGGTATACATGGTTTTAGTTATGCTTTATGAGTCCTTCTTAACTCCCTTTATCCGGATGTTCTCCCTTCCTTTGGGGGTAGTGGGGGCATTGGTGGCCCTGGCTGTCACGGGTAATTCCCTCAACGTCTTCTCCATGATCGGAGTAATTATGATGGATGGTCTAGTGGCCAAAAACGGTACACTATTACTGGATTATACCAATACTTTATTAGAGCGGGGGTATAATCTGCGGGAAGCTTTGATTGAGGCCTGCAAAATCAGATTGCGGCCTATCATGATGACCACTATTACCATGGTTTTCGGCATGATGCCTGTAGCCGCAGGTTTGACCGAAGGGGCTGAAACCAGGGCCGGGATGGCCGTGGTATTGATTGGCGGTCTGATTACCTCCACCGCCTTTACTCTAGTGGTAATCCCGGTGATTTACACTATTATGGATGACCTGAAGAAATGGCTGCGCCGGAAGTGGGAGGCCCGCAGGCAAGCTGTGGCCTCGGTTAGATAGTGAGGCGGTTCGGTAATAGAATATATAGAGCAAAAAACATCCCATTCCACTTTTTTAGTGGTTTGGGATGTTTTTTTTATAAGGAAAGCCACCTGCTATGCAGATGGTTCCAAAGAGCTTTCGGATGGCAATTTGCTTAACTTACGGAATCCTCCAACTCCGTAACGCTACCTGATTGTTTTTGCTGCTGATTACGGCGGGATTGCACTATATACCAGACCACCAGACTTACGGGTAGTAAGATAATCAGAGCATAGATGCCGTAACTGTAAACGGTCTTGCCAATCTCTTCGATGTTCAACCCGAAGAAGTAACCAATCACAAAAAAGATGAGGGTCCAAAAGAACCCAGTAGTATATGAGATTAAAGCATATCTCCGAAAAGGCATTTTACTGATTCCTACGATGTAAGGAACCACATGGCGGACGATGGGGAAACCGTAACTTATACACAGGGCATAGGAACCATAACGGTCTATGAGATCATAAGACTTCTTTAAGTATTTACCCATGTTTTTCTTGGCAACCAGGTAATCAAGCACCGGGGCTCCGATGATTCTCCCTAGCAGGTAGCCGATGGTTAACCCGGATACAACACCAAGATAGGTTACGAAAAAGGCCGGTACTGGTTTCAAAAGGTTGAGGGAGGCAACCAGACCGCCGGTCATTACAATAACTTCATCGGGGATAGGCATGCCTACAATGCCCAGCCATAAGAAAAAGAAAAGCGCCCAATACCCATATTCTTTAATAAACATCATTAAAGTATCTACATCCATACTATATCTCCTAAAAACATAGACTTTTACTATCTTAATTTATTTTACCAAGGACAAGGGGATTTTTCATCCTTTTATTTTGAATTATGGCAAGAAATTTTTACTAAAGGTTAAACAACCGAAATACTTAATATTTTAAATTCTTAATAGCAGCGAATAATGGCTTTTACAATTACTTGAAAATTTAATTAAATTCCTTCCTTAGTTACCATTATATTTGCAATGAAAACTTATTTAGCCGGCTTTATAATAGAAGTTGGTAACAAGTAAGTTTAAATACATGGGGGAGGAACGCCGGTGAAGCGATATCTAGTTGGTATTCTCATCATCATTATAGTGTCTTTTTCAATAACCGGTTATACCACCAGTGCCGAAGCTTTAACATTGGGGCAACGGACTCTCTATCAGGGCCTCAGAGGATCTGATGTCTCTCAATTGCAAAAAGACTTGACGGCCTTGAAATATCTCACCGGCAAAATTGACGGGGTATTCGGTAAAGGTACTAAACAGGCGGTAATCAATTTTCAGAAAAATAATGGGCTTGCTGCCGATGGAGTGGTGGGAAAAGCCACTTTCGCCAAGCTCAGTGAAAAATTAAGGTACAATCGCCAGTCGACTGTGAGCCGGAGCACGAATGTGACCAAACCTTCGACGGGGAAAGTAAATGTTGGGGCGGCAAACATAAGGAGCGGCCCGGGCACTTGGAATAAGGTGGTTTCTACTGTAAAAAAAGGAACCCTGCTTAATATTTTAGCTAAGCAAGGTAACTGGCTTAAGGCTAAACTGGTCAACAATACCACCGGTTGGATAGCCGCTAAGCTGGTAACCCTGGACAAGCCTCAAACGGTTAGTCGCGGCCAGGATCCGGTGAAAAAGCCATCGACCCCAGGACCTGTTCTTCAACCTCCGTCAACAGGGCAACCCCAACCCGGTCAGCAACCTCCAACCTACCAACCGGGGCAGCCAAGTCAGCCTCAGGATCAAACATCGCAGCCACAGCAACCCAATCAACCACAGCAGCCGGGTCAAGCTCTTCCTATTACTAAGAAAACCCGCAATATCATGGGTTTTTATACTAACCCTGAAGGCCCTATTCCCGGATCCCTTGCCGTAGCTCAAACCCAGTCCGGGTCTTTGTCGGCTATTGCCCCCTTCTGGTTCAGACTTGACAGAAGCGGGGACAGTAAGATTTCTTCTTTTGACAACTTAGGCTTTACACCTGCTCAAGCCAGGGAAGTAATCCAAGATATGAAAAGTCGTAATGTTAAAGTGCTGGCCCTGGTTCACAACATGCTTTACGGAAGTAGTAAAGTAAGCAAGGAACTGGCGGCTGAGATGCTGGCCACTCCGGAAAGTCGCAAGATTTTCATCGATGAAACGGTGGCGGTTATCCAGCAGTATGGATTTGATGGTGTTAATGTGGATATTGAGGATATTAACATATCGGATCGGGACAGGTTTTCCTCTCTAATTGCCGAAATGAGCGCCCGGTTGAAACCGGCGGGTTATATCCTAACCGTTTCCGTCCCGGCCAAAGTGAAAGAAGATAAGTTCAATACTTGGTCTGCCCCCTTTGATTATGCCGCCATTGGCCGTGCCGCCGACCAAGTGATGATTATGGCCTATGATGAACATGGTTATTCCAGCGGCCCAGGGCCCATTGCTTCAGTGGGATGGGTGGAAGCGGTAATCAAATACGCCCTTACCACCATGGCTGCTAATAAAATCATGCTTGGTGTACCGGCTTATGGCTTTGACTGGACAGTAGGGTTGAAAGGCCCCAAGTACCTATCCTATGATATGGCCATCAACCTGGCTAAGCAGACTAAGCAAACTGTCCTCTGGGATGCTGCGGCAAAAGCTCCTTACTTTAAATATACCGGAGCAGATGGTAAGAACCATGAAGTTTGGTTTGAGAACGGACAAAGTACTGCCGCTAAACTGGACTTAGTTGATAAATACGACTTAAGGGGGATAGCCGTCTGGCGCTTGGGTATGGAAGATCCGGCAGCCTGGCAGATTATTCGGGACAAGATTCAGGCGGAAAAGTAAAATTCAAGGGATTTGGTTAATAAGTTAATAACTTTTGACCAAATCCCTTGTATATTTTTAGGTAGGAATTTTGTTTATCTATTAGGAAAAAAGAAGGATAACTGTGAAAAACCGTCGAAAAGATTACATAAGCTGGATTATTACGATGGGGTGAATTGCAGGGAATGGATATTGTAGATATTCTCCAGGCTTTTGTTAATGGAGTCATTGCCCTTTGGCCGATATATGGTTTTGTTTTGTTATGGGGTGGTTTCCGTTTGTTGTTTAAACGCCTGGATGAAGATAGGATTACCGGTTCTGGAATAAACCAAATTGATAGAATGAACCAAGAGAGTTTTACTAACTTTATCCATGGTTTTTTTTATGATAAAGGGATTGACGTGACCACTGTTCATGAAGAAATAGGGTACTATGGAGCTGAGCTTATTCTCACGAAAGATCAATGCAGAGTAGCTGTGCGTTTGGTGATTGATAACAAACCTTTATCCGTTATAGCCCTTCAAGAGGTTTATAGCGCAAAGGGATACTATCATTGTGAAAATGCCCTTATCATCACTAACCAGGAGTTTACTTCTGCGGCCCAGGATTATGCCCTTGCCCATGGTATTATCCTGTGGGGACGGGAACGTTTAATTAAGGAACTCCTTGCTTATAGATTTAAATTATAAAAAACCTATTGACTTAGTATGTTTTACATGCTAATATAATACCAATAATTAAAAACGAGTTTATTTTACTCTTATCTAGAGAGGTGGAGGGACTGGCCCGATGAAACCCGGCAACAACTGGTAAGTAGACATCTACAGCCGGAAATGTGCCAATTCCTGCAGGAGAGATTCCTGAAAGATGAGAGAGGATGCAAAGTTTTATTGAACTTGTGGCCTCTTCCGTCGGAAGAGGTTTTTTATTAGATTAAAGGAGAGATGTAAGATGGCAGTGGAAAAAAAGAAGGTTGTCGCCAACGACGAGCAAAGCGAGTCCAAGGAGTGCGATTTAGATGATATTGAGCATGTCATTGAGGCAATCAAATCTATGAAATATGGTAATATCACCATCGTGGTACAGGATTCGAAAATAGTACAGATCGATAAAACGGAAAAGATTAGATTGAGATAGGGGTAGGCTTAATGAGTAGGGTTCGTAGTTCGTAGTTCATAGTTAAAGACCCTAAAGAAATACCAAAATAAACTACTAACTATGAACTACGAACTATGAACCAATATATCCGCTGACCAGATAACTTGAGGCCAAAGGAGTATAAAGGGCTTCTTTGGCCTTTTGATTTTTTTACATAGCCTAAGGAGGGTGCTAAATGTGTGCATTAGCTGATGAAAAGATTCAAGCGGAGTCCCATGTCCGGGGCCTTAAATGCCGGGAATGTGGGAATATCTACCCCATTGAAGCGGTTCATGTGTGTGAATTCTGCTTCGGTCCTTTGGAGGTGGATTATAACTATGATTATATTGCCGAGTTGGTGAGCCGTGAAAAGATTGCCCGGGGGCCTTTGAATATCTGGAGGTACAGGGACTTCCTGCCGGTGGAAGGAGATGTTCAGGACTTTGCGGTAGGTCTGACCCCTTTGGTTAAGGCGGAAAACCTGGGCCGCCAACTGGGGTTGCCTAATTTGTATATCAAAAACGACTCCGTAAATCCCACCTGGTCTTTCAAAGACAGGGTGGTAGCGGTGGCTTTGTCCAAGGCCATTGAGTTAGGGTTTGACACCATCGCTTGCGCTTCCACCGGTAACCTGGCTTGTTCGGTGGCGGCCCAGGGAGCCAAAGCAGGTCTAAAGACCTTGGTCTTTATCCCGGCGGATTTGGAAAAGGGCAAGGTTAACAATGCGGCCATCTACGGCCCTCATGTGGTGGCGATTGAAGGTAATTATGATGATGTTAATCGCTTGTGCAGTGAGATTGCCGATAATTATCCATGGGCGTTTGTTAATATTAATATCCGGCCTTACTATGCCGAAGGGTCCAAGACTTTAGGTTTTGAAACGGTAGAGCAGTTGGGCTGGCGTACTCCTGATCATGTGGTGGTGCCTATTGCATCCGGTTCCTTGTTGACCAAGATTCATAAAGGGTTTCAGGAGTTTAAGAAGACAGGGTTAATCAACGAGGTCAAGACCAGGGTTTCTGGGGCCCAGGCCCAGGGCTGCGGGCCGGTGGCTACTGCCTTTGCCGAAGACACCTTCGATATTAGGCCGGTTAAACCTAATACCATTGCCAAATCCCTGGCTATTGGCAACCCCGCAGATGGTTATTATGCCCTAAAGGTAGTTAAGGAAACCGGGGGCTATGTCGAGGCTGTAACTGATGAGGAGATTGTGGAGGGCATTAGGCTGCTGGCCCGCACTGAAGGGATCTTTACCGAAACCGCCGGCGGGGTGACCATTGCCACCCTGGCCAAGCTGGCCCGGACCGGTAAGATAAAACCTGATGAGTTAACCGTGGCTTATATCACCGGTAACGGCCTGAAGACCCAAGAGGCTATCGAAGAGGCCCTGGCCGCTCCCAGCAAGATTCAACCAACCCTGGAGGCTTTTGAAGCAGTAATTAAAGGAGGATCCAAATAACATGAGTATCCAAGTCCGTATTCCAACCCCATTGCGTAAATTAACCGGTAACCAGGCCGTGGTTTCAGCTTCCGGGGGCAATATCAAAACCCTTCTTGAGAGCTTGGAAAGCAGCTACCCTGGCATCAAAGAACGCCTGAGTGATGAAGAAGGTAACCTGCGCCGGTTTATCAACATTTATGTTAATGAAGAAGATATCCGTTTTCAGCAAGGAATTCAGACCCAAGTAAAACCGGGGGACGATGTATCCATCGTGCCTGCTATTGCCGGAGGTTGATAAAGTGTTTGACTTCACCGAAGAACAGATTAAGCGTTACAGCAGGCATATCCTTCTCCCTGAGGTGGGCGGCCAGGGCCAGAAAAAGCTCAACCAGGCTAAGGTACTGTTGGTAGGCACCGGCGGTCTTGGTTCACCGGCGGCTTTCTACCTGGCGGCTGCCGGTGTGGGTACCATTGGGTTAATTGATGCCGATGTGGTTGATTTTTCCAATCTGCAAAGGCAGATTCTCCACAGTACCCCAGATGTAGGGCGGCCAAAGGTTATTTCTGCAAAAGAAAAGATGCAGGCCCTTAATCCTGATGTGGAAGTAGTAACCTACCAGGCCCTGATTAATTCAGCCAATGCCCTAGACATTATTAAGGATTATGATATAGTATTGGATGGGAGTGATAACTTCCCAACCCGTTATCTGGTTAATGATGCTTGTGTTTTCCAGGGTAAGCCCTTGGTTCACGGCAGTATCTTCCGCTTTGACGGTCAGGCTACCACCTTCCTCCCGGAAGACGGCCCCTGTTACCGCTGTTTGTACCCTGATCCCCCGCCCCCCGGCCTGGTGCCCAGTTGTCAGGAAGCTGGTGTAATTGGGGTTTTGGCTGGGGTCATTGGGGTGGTACAGGCTACTGAAGCGGTGAAACTTATCCTGGGTATTGGGCAGCCCCTTAAGGAAAGGCTTCTTATCTACGATGCCCTCGACCTGGCTTTCCGAACCGTCAAGACCCGCCGCGATCCCCAATGTCCAGTCTGTGGAGAGAATCCTACTATCAAGGAACTAATTGATTATGAGCAGTTTTGCTCAATTTAATTGAGGTGTAATATATGACAATTGATTATAATGAACTAAAAAAAGGCGGATTCCTCCGTCAAAAACAAAAAGATCAGTTTGTATTACGGCTTCGTACTCTTGGTGGCAACCTCACCGGTGAACAGCTCCGGCAGATTGCTGATTTGGCCGAACGCTACGGTAAGGGCTATGTCCACTTGACTACCCGCATGGGGGCAGAAATCCCCTGGATTGATATTAAGGACTATGATGCCATTAGGAAGGAAGTTAAGGAACTGGGTCTTCGCACCGGAACCTGCGGCCCACGGATTAGAACGGTGGTGGCCTGTCCCGGTAATGAAATCTGCCAACATGGAATTATGAACTCCCGGGTCAACGCTACCCACCTGGACGAGAATTTCTTTGGGCGGGAAGTGCCCATGAAGACCAAACTTGCGGTCAGCGGATGCCCTAATTCATGTGCCAAGCCCCAGGAGAATGACATCGGTTTTGTAGGCGTGGTAGAGCCCGTACTCAGGGAGGATAAGTGCATTAGCTGCGGCCTCTGTGAGAAAACCTGTAAGGTAGGAGCTATTACCATTGTGGATCAGAAGCCTCAGATAGATGAGAATAAATGCCTCTATGACGGTAATTGTATCGCTTCTTGCCCTGTAGATGCCTGGGAAGCCGGTCGGAAAGGCTTTGACGCTTATGCCGGCGGCAAAATCGGCCGCCTGCCCCAGTTGGGAGTAAAGGTGGCCCGGTTTGTCCCTGAAGAAGAAGTGGTAGTTACCGTTGAGAAAATCCTCAAGGCTTTTACCAACCTTGGCGACAAAGGCGAACGCATAGCCAATACCATCAACCGGGTGGGAGTGGAGGCATTCATTGCCGGGATGGGAGAGTAGTTCGTAGTTCGTAGTTGGTAGTTGCTGGGGTATGGCTTAGGGATGTGGTAATTGATGTTAGCGAGAGAGATAAATAGTTTCAATCCGAAGGAGTGGTTCTATGACCATAGCTGTTAAGACATCCCTGGACGTCACCGGTGATGTTTGCCCCATAACCTTTGTTAAGACTAAACTCAAGCTGGAAGAACTCCAGGCCGGGGAGGTGCTGGAGGTTTTCCTCAACGGAGGGGAGCCCATCCAGAATGTCCCCCGCAGCGTAAAAGGGGAAGGCCACAAGATCCTGGAGGTCACCGAAGTGGAAGCAGGCAAGTTTCGATTGCTGATTGAGAGAGCTTAACTATTAATTAACCACCCTCGAGTTAATCTCGGGGTTTTTTCTTGCGCAATTTACTTGTAGGATTTGAAATGTAAAATTTTAAAAAAAATCCCAAACATATGTTTACTTTTGTTTGGAAAAAATATATAATATTTATTGGGGGTGGGGTAAGATGGTTAGGAATTTGGAAGCTATTTATAAACTAGTCGAATCGGTGTTAGATGACACTGTTATAATTAATTATGAGTCCGATTATGCTAAGCGGCTGGAACTTCAAAAATTAATATACCTTTTTCAGGAAATTAGTAATCGAAGTTTAGGTTTCGATTTTAGCTGGTATTTGGCAGGGCCTTATTCCAAGGTTCTTACTCACACTGTATTTAATAATATTCTCAAGAATTTATCAGATATTAAGCAGCGTGCAGGGGAAAAAAGCTTTCGTGATGACGTAATAGATATAATTGATAAGATGAAAAAATTACTGCTAGAGGAGAACTATGAGCAACTAGGTTTGTCTCGGCCACAATGGTTTGAATTGTTGGCTTCGATTGTCTACTTAAATAAAAACAGTAAATACATTAATATAGAAAATTTACCTGAAGAACTAGCATCGGCTAAATCGCATTTTAAGCAGGAGCAGGTTAAATACGGTATTAGTATTCTTGAAAAATATGTTCCTGAGGTAATTGTTTAATGGAAAACGCACAAGGAAATGCATTAGGAGAAAAAAACCAAGGCTCTCTTATAAAAAGAATCTATGATAATGTTTATGGCTATATCTCCGTAGAGCGAAACGAATATCAAAAGATTATCAAGAATCCTTTTTTTCAACGATTGCATAATATAAGACAAATGGGTTTGACTAACCTGGTTTTTCCAGGAGCAGAACATACCCGGTTTGCCCATTCTTTAGGTGTAATGCATATTGTTGAAAAGATGATGGCCGCCCAAGAGCCTTATGAAGTAAAGTTTAACGATGATGACAAAACGTTAATTAGGTTAAGTGCTCTATTACACGATATAGGGCACTTTCCATTATCCCATACAATTGAACAGGTTTTATTGGAGGATAAAGCTCGGATTGATAAGGAAAGGAATAAGTCCGCAAAAATTTTTAATGATTCAGAAGGAGATGCTGAAAAAGAAGAACAAAGTATAAATACCTTACCCACAGATGAAATTGCCCCTGGGACCAAGTTGCATGAAAAAATGGGTGAACATGTTCTCGAAAACACTGGTTTGGTTGGAATTTTAAAGAAGGAATTTGGTGTTGACGCTAGAGAGCTGGCTGGAATATTTAAAGGAGATTTAGCTGATCGTGGTGATACATCAAATAAAATGTATCTATTAGCAATAAATTTCATGCATTCCCAACTGGATGCTGACCGTATTGATTATCTAATGCGGGATTCCAGCTTTACAGGGGTTAAATCCGGCGCTATTGATTTTGATAAGCTACTACATGAAATTTATTACCAAATGGACGATGGAAAATATGGTATTGATCGGTCAGGCATCCGTGTTTTAGAGCAATTTTTTATGGCCAGATTTGCTGCATATTGTCAGGTGCCTTTTAACAAAAAGGTTCAGGGATTTAACCACATGGCAGCTGAAGTATATCGTTATATGTTAAATAGCGGAAATGCTTATGGGTATTATAAATTAGTAGATATGTTAAAAGAAACGCCAGAAGAGTTTTTAAAGTATAATGATCACTATTTTTACAGCCTAGTATATAAAATTCTTGATGCTCCAACTACTGGGATAGGAGAGTTTGTAATACCTAGAGGAGATGTAGTTAGGAAATATGCCCAATGTATTCTTAAAGGGCAAGCTTTAAAACTTGTTATTTCCGAGGAACGTTTCTGTACCAAGGAGGAGTGGATATACTTTATTGAGAATGAATCCCAAATTGAACGTTTGAAACTATCCAAAAAGGAATATGCTATAGAGTTAGGAATGGCTGAGGATGATATTATTATCATTGAATCCGAGAAAAAACCCCTTAAGGTTATAAATGGTGATAAAAATAATGAACCGCTTTATATCTACGATAGGTTTAGACCAGAGGGGGAAAGGGTTGTGAATATCCTGGATCTGCCAGATACTTTCTTGAGTTCTTTTATAGGGACTGATGGAAAGGAGCTAGAAAAAAAGCTTTATATTAGACGGGTTTTTACCTTTGAAAAGAGTAAACGTGACCAATTAAAGGACAGGTTATATAGATAAATTTGTATTCTTTATTTAATTATTGTATTAGCATATATAATTAACAAAATAGGGAATTGGGTTACTCAAGGGTTCAAGTTGAGTCACCCAATTCCCTATATGATTTTACATAGTATTCAACATTACCTCCGCCAGATTATCCAGGGTTTTGGCCAGGGTGGGCCAGTTGAGGTTGGCATCTTCCCTGAGGGGCTGGAACATGAACATCAGACCGGAATCGGCGATGTTCTTGCTGACCGGGTAGAAAGAAATATCAATGGGGATAGCCCCTAGGTTGAGGAAAAATTCCTTGCGGTAGGCCAGGTCTTTTTCAGTACTACGCACCTCCAGCACCATTCCGGTCAGGTCCGGGTAATCATCCTCTAGGATGGAGATAATTTTATGGTACAAGTGACTGCCGAGGCCCAGCTTTTGAAAGTCTGGTTTAATCAAAATATATTCTACGTAACCGAATTTAACGTCGGACAAGTAATAAAAAGCAGCGGCCCCGGCGGTCTTATCATCCTTTAAAATAGACAAAAGATAAAACTTGTTGGGGAATAGAACTCCGGGCATTAGCAAGTGTTTGACCAGTTTGCGGAATTCTTCATTGTCCAGGGTGAAGTGATAGCGTAATAAAGCCAGGGCCTCAGAGCCCAGGGTAGAATGGGGGACGGCTACCTGGTGGAAAGTGATGTTTGTCGATTGGTTTAAAGTCACCGGTTGGCCGGTTTTATCAAAAATCACTGTGTTTTTGCTTTTAATCACCGCAAAATCGCCGTTTTTTACTAAAGCTGCATTGGCTTCATCTGTATCAAGGTGGAATTCCAGTTTGGCATTGGGGTCAACCCGGATTTTAACGTTGCGATAGCTTATTTCCCGCTGACCTCGGGCCAGCAATTCCACCCGGTTGCTATTAACATAACCGTACCTAGCGGCTTCTTCTGTCCCCATATGAATATGGCTGGCGGCCATGATGACCCCATTGCTAATCATGATGGGGCCATTTGGCCCTACCAGCACTGCTCCGGGGGTTCCTGTCAAATCCCCGGAATCCCGGATGGGGGCCTCAATCCCCAGTTGATAAGCATCGGTGCGGGATATTTCTACTTGGGTTTCTTTTCTCACTGGACCTAGAATACGGACTTCTTCTAGCACTCCTTTTGGCCCCACCACCGAGACCACTTCTTTCGCAGCAAAGTGGCCGGGTTGATAAAGGTTATTGAGGGGTGTGAGTTGGTGGCCCGGGCCGAAGAGTTTTTCCATATCTTCCTGACATAGGTGGATATGACGGGCAGATATACCGATGGGAACGGAAATTAATTGGTTGGTAGTATGATCTGTAAACTTGTCGTGGGGTGACATTTTTCCGAACCTCCCTATATCTTAACGGATGTAATCATTTCAGGTTAATTCTAGCTTAGAATCAAGCTTATGGTCAACGAATATTACGTAAAATATTACATAAAAAAAGATTAATTTTAGATTATAACTAAGGTATGGTAAAATATTTCATGAGCAACAGACTAAGATTATGAGGGGTATTATGGATAACGTTATTGAGGCCAGAGGTTTGGTCAAGAGATTTGGTGATTTCACTGCGGTAAATGGGATTAACTTTATTGTCCGGCCAAGGGAGTGCTTTGGTTTTCTGGGTCCTAACGGGGCCGGCAAAACCTCTACAGTAAAAATGATTTATTGCCATTCTCCAGTCACTGACGGGAGCCTGAAGGTGCTTGGGATGGATGTTACCAAAGAGGCAAGGGCCATCAAAAGGCGCTTGGGGGTAGTGGCCCAGGAGGATAATCTGGACCCTGACCTAACGGTAGAGCAAAACCTTTTGGTCTTCAGTACCTATTTCGGAATACCCAAGTCCGAAGCCGGGGAGCGGACTAAAGAGTTACTAGATTTCTTCGGTCTAAAGGAAAAAGCCCATACCCAGGTGGATAAACTGTCCGGGGGGATGAAAAGAAGGTTAGCTATCGCCAGAGCCTTAATTAACAAGCCGGATTTGCTTATCCTGGACGAACCTACCACCGGTCTGGATCCCCAGGCCCGGCACTTGGTTTGGCAGAGACTTCGTAAACTGAAGGAACAGGGGGTGACCTTAATCCTCACCACCCATTATCTGGATGAGGCCAGCCAGCTCTGTGACCGCCTGGTGATTATGGATCGAGGGCAGATTCTGGAACAGGGGGAGCCGAAGGAACTGGTGGCCCGCCATATCGGTAAAGAGGTATTAGAATTGGGCAGCGCTGTTTGCCACGACCTGATTCCCCAGTTAGCCGGTTTAACCTCCGGTCATCAAGTGGTAGGGGAGGCCCTATTTCTTTATACCAATGACGGGCAGGCCTTACTGCGTAAAGTTCAGGAATTGCGGGAGACCAACCGCCAATACCTCCGACCGGCCAGTCTAGAGGATGTTTTCTTGAAACTTACCGGTCGGGGTCTTCATCACGAAGGAGAAAACGAGGTGGAGCATGCAGATTAAAGACTTTTTTCGTCGGCCGGATATTTCCTGGGGTATGTTCAGGGTTTTTGCCCGTAATCTCAAGGTTTATCAGAAAACCTGGAAGGCCAGTATCATGTTTAATTTTCTTGAGCCTTTGTTATATCTTTCGGCTATGGGCTTTGGCCTGGGGGCATATGTTTCCGATATCAAGGGCCTCTCTTACCTGAACTATATAGCCCCCGGCTTCGTGGCCTCTTCGGCTATGTGGGCAGTGTCTTATGAGAGCACCTACGGCAGTTTCCTGCGCATGGATTACCAGAAAACCTACCAAGCTATTATTGCTACCCCTTTGAGCATCGAGGATGTGGTGCTGGGGGATATGCTTTACGGTGCTTTCAAGAGTGTTCTTTATGGCAGTGTGATTTTACTGGTTATTTTCACTTTGGGTTTGGTAGCCTCACCGTGGGCATTGTTGCTACCTGTGGTTTTATTCTTCTCCGGCCTCCTTTTTGCCATTATGGGCCTGACTTGGTCCGGATTAGCCAAGACTTTTGACCATTTCAATTATTATTTTACCCTCCTCCTAACCCCCATGTTTGTTTATTCCGGGGTTTTTTATCCCCTGGAAGGGATGCCCGATTTTGTCAAGGAGATTATCTGGTTTACACCTTTGGTTCATGTGGTTAACTTAGCCCGTGGTTTGGTGTTAGGTCAGGTGGGAAGTTATCTATTGGTGGATTTAGCATGGATTATTGGTTTTATCATCATTTTTATAAATCTCCCGATTGCTTTAATCCGTCATCGTCTAGCTAGATAAAAGATTAAAGCACTGCGGTAATCAGTGCTTTAATCTTTTATCATTCCTCGGCTGTTTTCTTTAAGAATTACCTTGGAAAGCCTGGGCCCTTTGTAAACCATAAACATTTAATATGGTGCTTAATGTAGTTATATCAATTTCTCCGGTGGGATTCATTTTCTGGTCCTTTTGAAAAGCATAGACGGCTTTCTTTACTTGTTCAGTTGTAATAGGCGTTGAATCAGATAAGTAGTTAAGGGACGCCAACATTCGAATCAGTTCCCTGGTTTCAACGTTATCCACGGTATAATCAATGTTTGGTTCAATTAATTCCTCAGTCATTACCGGTACATCATCAGTTTCTGATGGTTCCTGGGTTTTAGCATGTGCTTCTTTTTTGGGTGGTTGTTTCTTATTCTCCGGTTTAACCGCAGCCTGTTTTTCCTCTTTGGCAATGGAGGGCGCAACCTTGTTGGGTATAGGGGGTGGTTCAGGGGTAAAAAGTCGGGGCAGGCCAAAGATGGCAATCCCCGCTATCAAGCCTAGGGCCATTCCCCCCACAGCTAGTTTCCCAATATAGATAACTAGAGCCTTGCGGTCAATGGCGGCGCTCTCGGCCATGGATTTGAGATGGTTAACGGGCTTGGCGAGGTGAGGGTTTTCTTGATGCAAGGTTTGATCCAGCCGGTCCTTCAGGGCCAGGAGGCGATTGCGCCATTGGGATTGACCGGTCTCTGTCGGCTGTTCCGGGGGAATTTCATTAAGGGCTTGATTAATCAAATCCTCTGTTAACTCTCCTTCTGCAGTTGCGGCTACTTCGTCGGAAGAGTCCGGTTCCGGGAGTGGGGAATTGCTGGTTGGCTGGGCAGTATCATAACCGGGAGGTACATTTTCAGGTTCAATATAGCCTATGTTAATGGCTTCTTTGGTGATTTCCTCCAATAGATCTTCGGTTGAGGATTTGGCGTTTTGTTCTTCCATGGTGTAACCCTCCGGGAGAAATATTTTTACTTATTATTTATCGTGAAAATTTAAAAAAAACTTTAGGAGTAGTAGAATAACTATGTCTTGCAAATAGTGTCGAAAGGAATATTCACCATGGGAGCAAGAGTATTTAAAACAGGCCTGGCAGTAACCCTGGCTTCAGCCATCTGCCTGTCGGTCACGCCCTTATCGAGGTAGGGGCCGTTATTGGGGAGATTAGGTGGGCCGCTACCAAGGCCCGAGAGTTGTATAGTTTCGTAGAAAAAGAGTAGAATTTGAACTTAAATAACCAGCTGATGGTAAAAAACTCAGCCCGGCGTGGAATTTGACGCCGGGTTTTTTTATGCCGGTAGCTATTGGGACAAGTTTTTCAGGAATTTTTTGGTAAAATAGCCTTGGGAGGGATGAACCTGAAGAAGTTATTGATACCTTTGCTGATAATTATGGTGTTGTTGGTTGGTTGTTCATGGGGAAAGGGGGCGGCCTCGACTACCAGAGAACTTTTAATGGAGCCAAGGGTCTCTGATGATGTGTTGATAACAACAGCTAAAAGGGTTTTTATAGCGGTGATGGAGGCAGAAGATAAGGCCCTTTCTACCCCCGGTAATTCCGAAACAAAGAAAAATATCTTGTTTAGTGCTTTGGGTCGGGTAGCGGCCCAGCCCCTAATTAAGGCCTATGAAGAGGCCTGGGCCGCCCAGCAGCTTGGCATAACCCTTACCGTGAAAAAAATCTCCAGGGCCAAGGTAGTGGAAAAGACCACTACTCAGGGAGTAGTGGTCTTTCAGGTAGACGGTACAGTCAATGATGAAAGTGGTTCCCAGCCGGTTTCGGATTATTATAGCATAACCTTGGAGAAACATGGCGATAAGTGGTTATTGGCCAACATGGAAATTGTTCGTTCTAACTCAATTTTGCCAAGCTAACCAAAAACAATTAAAAAGATTAACCACAGAGAAACACAGAGCTGCACAGAAAAAAAAATTAAAAACTTAAAAATTCTCCGTCCTCTGTGTCCTCCGTGCTCCGTGGTTGCCTTTTATTTCCTTGCCCCGAAACCAAAAAGCATTTTACTCCGGTAAGGTCAGGCTCCAACTGCGGAAGCCTCCGCTGATATGGCGCAGGTCGCCAAAGCCCCGGTCTTTTAAAATCTTATAAGCCAGGTAAGAACGGTAGCCGATGCCGCAATAGAGGATGGTTTTCTTATGGGAATCCAGTTCGCCGAATTTGTCCCGCAGGTCATCCAGGGGTAGGTTAATGGCCCCCGGCACATGGCCGTTCTTGTATTCAACAGGTGTCCGCACATCCACTAACTGGATTTCTTCTTCATTATCCAGGGCTGCCCGTAAATCATCGGTACTCCAGGTCAACACTTCGCCCCGTAGGATGTTGGCGGCTGTCATACCAGCCATAATCACCGGATCTTTGGCCGAAGAATAGGGAGGGGCATAGGCCAGATCAAGGTTTTCCAGGTCGTATACAGTGAGCTTGCTGTAAATGGCGGTAGCCAGGATGTCAATCCGTTTATCCACCCCTTTGGGCCCCACGATTTGTCCTCCGAGGAGGTGGCCGGTATCTTTATCAAAGAGGATTTTCACCATCATGGTATCGGCTCCAGGATAATACCCGGCATGGTCGGGGGAATGGGTATAGGAGACCTGGAAATCAAAGCCCTCTGCCCAGGCCTCCGCTTCGTTAAGGCCGGTCTTGGCGGCGGTCAGTTTGGCCACCTTAACAATGCTGGTGCCATAAGCTCCGGGAAACTCCAAACTGCCCCCGGCGGCGTTGGCTCCCGCCACCCGGCCCTGCTTGTTAGCCGGACCGGCCAGAGGAATCCTAACTTTCTTGCCGCTGACCAGGTGGTAGATTTCTACAGCATCCCCGGCTGCATAGATATGGGGGTTGCTGGTGAGCATCCTTTTATCCACGGCGATACCGCCTTTTTCCCCGATGGTCAGCCCTGCCGCCTTGGCCAACTGGATGTTGGGTTTGACCCCTACGGCCAAAACCACCAGGGGGGTTTCGATGACCTGTCCGCCGGCAAGCTGAACCCCGCTGACTTCATCGTTACCCAGAAATTTGGCTACCCCATCCTGAAGATGGATTTCTACCCCTAATTGTTTCAAGTGCTTGACCAGGGGCATGGTCATTTCTGGATCAAAGGGAGGCATGACCTGGTGCAGCATTTCCACCAGATGAACCTTAACTCCTTGGTCTACAAGGTTTTCCGCTGCTTCCAAACCGATGAAGCCACCCCCCACCACCACTGCCTGGCGGGGTTTTTTTTCCGTAACAAAGGCCTTGACGGCATCGGCATCGGGTACCGTCCAAAGATTGAAAATGTTTTTCAGGTCGATCCCATCCAGGGGCGGTCTAATGGGGCTGCCCCCGGTGGCAATGACCAGTTTGTCATAAGTTTCCTTAAAGGACCGCCCGGTGGCATGGTCAACTACTTCCACCGATTTTTCCCCGGAGTTAATAGCAGTTACTTCATGATTTACATGTACATCAATGTTAAAACGCTGGCGGAACCGCTCGGGGGTTACCAGAAAGAGTTCGTCCCGTTTTTTGATATGATCCCCCACGTAATAAGGAAGGCCGCAATTGGCAAAGGACACATAAGCCCCTTTCTCAAAGATAATAATTTCAGCCTGCTCGTCAATGCGCCGGGCTTTAGCGGCTGCCCCCGCCCCAGCCGCCACTCCACCAACAACCACAATTTTCTTAGACATAAACATACCTCCTTGGGGTATAATTATTTTTTTTTAATAATACTACATTTCGCTACCAATAAGCAAGTTTAACTGCCCAAAAACTGACGACTGAAGACTGACGACTAACACAACAAGAATACTTCCAAGTCCTCGCGCATAAAATCTTTTAGTTATAAAAATGTTTGTCTATTTCAAGGAGGTATGCACCAATGAGGATTGCCAAGCTCCACTGGGCTTTTCCCCCCTTGATCGGCGGGGTGGAGACCCATCTCACTATTCTTGGCCCCGAACTAATCAAAGAAGGTTGTGAAATCCACCTGCTTACCAATTCTTTAAGCGGGGAGCGGGAAGAACGGACTTATGACGATATGCTCATCACCGGAACCCCCTTAATGGACCTAAACACCCTTTCGCCGGAGAGAATTCAGCGGTTGGCAGGGGAGATTGAAGATGAATTGACTGCCTTTGTTGAAAAAAGCCGCCCGGACGTCATTCATGCCCATAACATGCACTATTTTAGTCCCGTCCATGCCCGGGTACTGGCCAAACTTAAGAGAAAACTGGGTGTTCCTTTGGTGCTTACCGCCCATAACGTTTGGGAAGATGAACTCTGGGAGGCCATGAACCTGCTGGCCGGGGAATGGGATGAAGTCATAGCTGTCAGTCATTACATCAAGAAGGAATTGATTGCCGTGGGTTACCCGGCGGACAGGATTACCGTGGTCCATCACGGGATTGATGTCAACCACTACCATCCTCCCACCGAGGAGAGTATGGAAGAAGCTTACCATCGTTATCCAAACTTCGCAGGCCGCAGGGTGATTTTCCACCCGGCCCGGATGAGCCTGGATAAAGGCTGCCATGTCAGCGTTAAAGCCGTAAGGCGGATAGTGGAAGAATTCCCCGATGTACTTCTGGTCATGGCGGGCACCGAGAAAACCGTTGATTGGGGCAATCATCAGCAGAAACACGTCAACAAAATCAGTCAGATGGTAAAGGATTTTGGCCTTGAGGAGCATGTTTTTGCCAAGTTTTTTCCCTTTGAGGATATGCCTTATGTTTATCAGGCAGCGGAAGTTTGCGTTTATCCCTCCTGTTTTGAAGAACCGTTTGGCTTGGTGATGCTGGAAGCCCAGGCAACAGCCAAGCCCATCGTGGTCAGCCGGGCAGGCGGTATGCCGGAGGTAATTAAAAACGGAGAAAATGGGTATATTGTTGAAATGGAAAATGATGATGCCCTGGCCGACAGGTGTGCCCACCTGTTGCGCAACCCCGATCTGACCCGCACCATGGGACAAAGTGGCCGCAGGTATGTGGAGGAGGGCTTTACCAAAGAAATTATGACCGCCCATACCCTGGAAGTTTACCGTCGGGCCAGGCAGAAACTTGGCAGGTGAGTCCTTCTGACGGATAGCAAATTTCGCCGCAACAGCCAGGGCCGCAACTCTTTGCGATTTACCCGGACTTTCCGGGGATGGGCCGGAAATAAAGGAGGGAAATCCTTGGCTGTTTGCTACAGTCCGGCCAATGAATGGCCAATTACTCCCGGCGAGGTTCAAGACGCCACCGAGGTTTTGAAAGAGGGGGAGGTCTTCGTCACCTCATTGCCCAACGGCAACATTCTCCCCCAGGAAAAAGGGGAATTGGGCCTTTACTACCGTGACACCCGTTTCCTTAACCAGTTTGAAATCTTCATCGACGATCAAGAGCCGTTGTTTCTTTCAGCCGAAACCCGGGGCAGTCACTTTGCCCAGGTAGAAATGACCAACAAAGAGATGGTCTCCGGGGGTGAAACCATCCCCGGTCATACCCTGCATATCCGCCTGCTGCGCCTGCTCAAGGATAGCTTGTTTCAAAGGCTGCGGATTATTAACTTTTATTCCAAAACTGTCACCCTGAACTTGAGGGTTAAAATGGGCGCCGACTTTGTTGATGTTTTCGAGGTCCGGGGCTTTGACCGGCCCCGGCGGGGCCAACTGTTACCCAGTGTTAAACTAAGTAACGGTTTTGTTTTCAACTATCAGGGACTGGATGGGGTTAAGCGTTCTACCGAGGTGGTTTTCTCTCCCAAACCGGTTAAAACTGAGTTCCGGGATGGGGAAGGGGAAGCTGTGTTTAAGCTGGTTTTACCTCCCCAGAAAAAAGTTCATTTCTATCTGCGGATAACCCCGGCCCTGGAAGGGGAAAAACAGGAGGGGGCCGCCGAACGACAGCAGCGCTTAGGGGCCGCTTTCGCCAAGGCAGCCGGGGACCAGGCCAACAATTACGATCGTTGGAAAAGGCAATGTACCTGTTTTATCAGTGATAATGCCATCTTTAACCAGATGGCGGACCGGGCTGTTACCGACCTGCGCTCCCTGAGTACCCATTATCCCGGCTGGGGCACCATCATTGAAGCGGGGATTCCCTGGTATACCTCCCCCTTCGGAAGGGATGCCCTGATTACCGCCTGGCAGTCCCTGATTGTTAACCCCGAACTGGCCAAACACACCCTGCGGTTTTTGGCCCGCTTTCAGGGCAAGAACCACGACCCTTGGCGGGATGAAACCCCGGGCAAAATTCTCCACGAAATTCGCCGCGGGGAGATGGCCACCTGTGGGGAAATCCCTCATACACCCTATTACGGGTCAGTGGATTCCACCCCTTTATTTATCTTTCTCCTGGCCGAAACCTATCGTTGGACCGGGGACCGGGAGCTTCTTAAGGAAATGACCGAACCCTTGCGGGGTTGCCTGGAATGGTGCACCAAGTACGGGGATGTGGACGGGGACGGATACCTGGAGTATCTGCGGGAGTCGGAACGGGGCCTGGCCAATCAGGGCTGGAAGGATTCCTGGGATGGGGTAATTCATACCGATGGCCGGTTGCCTAAGGGTCCCATTGCCCTGATTGAAGTTCAGGCCTACCTGTATATGGCCTACCGTCGGGCCGCCGAATTGCTGGAGGAACTTGATGCCGTCCACCGCTTTGAAGAAGAGGATCATGATTCCGAGGATTGTCCCATTATCGAAAAAGGAAGTTGTCCTGCCCATAATCCATCAGATTTGCTACTTGAGGCCAGGGCCTTGCGACGTAAAGCTAAAGATCTGCAAGAGAAATTCCTAAGGGATTTCTGGATGCCCGATAAGGATTACCTGGCCTATGGCCTGGACGGGGATAAAAATCTGATTAGCACCATCGTCTCCAATCCCGGACACTGCCTCATGGCAGGGATGCTGCCCGATGACATAGCGGCCAAAGTGGCTCACCGGTTGCTGGAACCCGATATGTTCTCCGGCTGGGGCATCCGCACCATGAGCAAACTGGAAAATCCATACAATCCCATGAGTTACCATAACGGCTCCATCTGGCCCCATGACAACACCATGATAGCCTGGGGCCTGCGGAAATACAGCCAATTTTCCCTGCTTGATAAACTGGCCACCGGCCTGTATGAAGCATCCCTGGCTTTTCCCTACTACCGGCTCCCGGAACTCTTCTGCGGCTTCACCCGCCGTGGCAACTCCGGCCCGGTCCACTACCCCATCGCCTGCGACCCCCAGGCCTGGGCCGTGGGCAGCACCTTTTTGTTACTCCACTCATTATTGGGTATCACCTGCAAAGGCACAGAAGTGACCATCCACCAACCCATGCTCCCCATGTGGGTTAATGAATTGTTCGTGGAAAACATGTCCGTAGGTGAAGGCAGCGTTGACTTAGAATTCACCCGTAAACGGGGTAAGACCTATTGCAATGTCATGAAAAGCACAGGTAATGTAAGGGTTATTTTTGAGCCGTAATTAGCTGGTAGCTTGTAGTTGGTAGCTTATAGCTTATAGCTGGTAGCTTATAGTTTATTGCAGTAATCTACGAGCCGATAATTGCTAATAAGCCATGACCAAAAGCTGACGACTGACGACTGACAGCTGATCGCTGACCGCTCTCATGCATAGGTTAGGGGGTATTTCCGGAGTAACTTTTCACCAGCGTGCGATAGACAGCCCGTCGGATGCCGAGATACTACCCTAAAAGGGCGTAAAGGTGCAGTCACCTCTCTGTAAAGACGGAAAAGAACAATGATGGTAGCTCGCTTGAAGCCTGAAAAGTTACGGAGGAAATACCCCCTAACCTCCCACCATAAATCTTTAGTTGACGACTGCTTTTCGGAGGTGATCTATTTGCCCACTCATCATGACGCCACCAGCCGCCTTATCCTGGTTTCCAACCGGGCCTCTTATGTGCTGGAAGAAACCATGGAAGGTATCAGCGGCCGCCGGGCCGTAAGCGGCCTGGTTTCGGCCCTGGAACCCCTGATTATGGAAGAGGGAGGGGTTTGGGTAGCCTGGGGTGGCCGCCTGGCCGAGGAAACGGCCGGGGAGGGCCGGGAATCCCGGCCCGGTCTGCTGGTAACCAACGGTTGTCAGGAACCGGTGGATGGTTTAAGGCTGGAGGTGCCTTTTGACAATCCCCATTATACCCTGAGGGAAGTTTTCCTCACCGGCGGGGAAGTGGATGGCTATTACCACGGCCTGGCCAACGGGTGCCTGTGGCCCCTTTGTCATAGTTTTTTGGAGAAATGCAGCTATAACCCTGATGAATGGGTGAAATACGTGGAAGTCAACCGGAAATTCGCCAGGATTGTAGTGGAAGAAGCCAAAGAAGGGGATCTCATCTGGGTTCATGACTACCACCTGGCCCTGGCGCCCCAATGGATCCGCCGCTGGCAGCCCAAAGCCCGCATCGCTCTGTTTTGGCATATCCCCTTTCCACCATATGAAATTTTTTCTACCTTGCCCTGGGCTAGGCAAATCCTCCTTGGCCTGATGAGTTGCGATTTGGTGACTTTTCACCTGGAAAGCTATAAAGAAAACTTCCTCAAATGTCTCCGCAAGTACTTCGGCCTGGAGGCCCAGGAAGGGTACCTCCACTGGGGTAACCATACCCTTTCGGTACAGGGTCTGCCCATTGGTATAGATTATCGTAAATTTCAGGAAGCTGCCGCTACCCCTGAAATCCAGCAGCGGGCCAATGAAATCAGGAAAACATTGGATACTGATTATGTGCTTTTTGGCATCGATCGACTGGATTATACCAAGGGGATTCTGGAAAGACTAAGGGCGCTGGAAATATTCCTGGACCGTTATCCTTCTTACCAGGGCCGTATCACCCTGATTCAGGTGGCGGTACCCAGCCGGGAAGATGTCCCTGCCTATCAAACCCTAAAAAGACAGGTAGAAGAGGCTGTAGGCCGCATCAACGGCCGGTTTGCTCGCAACTGGCAAGTGCCTGTCCGTTACCTTTACGGTTCCCTCAGTCAGGAAGACCTGGTGGCCCATTATCTGGCCTGCGACCTGGCCCTGGTCACTCCCTTGCGGGACGGCCTAAACCTGGTGGCCAAGGAATTCGTGGCCAGCCGGGTGGATAAACGGGGCATGCTTTTGTTAAGCCCCTTTGCCGGGGCCGCGGCCGAATTCACCGAAGCCCTGCTGGTCAACCCTTACGCCCCAGGGGAAGTGGCTACAGCCATCAAGCAAGGTCTGACCATGCCCGTGGGGGAATTGGAAAAAAGATTAACCAAGATGCAAAGTAAAATCAAACAAAAAGACGCCAAATGGTGGTGGCAGCAGATGAAAACACATTTTCCCCTGCCGACGCGCAGGAGTGGTATTCGTTCAGAAACACCGAAACTGTTGGAACTGGAACAGACCAAAGAGAGAAAAAGCGGTTCAAATACCAGATAGGGGGTACGGCGGTGAAACAATGGAAAAAAACTACTTGCAACGACCGTATCCGCCAACTGCTGGACCGGTTGCAAGGTTCCGGCAGGATTTTTTTGTTCCTGGACTATGACGGTACCTTAGTCCCCATTGCCCCGACCCCCGACCAAGCTGTACCCTCGATGAAAACCTTAAGGCTATTGGAAAATCTGTGCTTACAGGAAAATCTCCGGGTAGCGGTAGTCAGCGGTCGTCCTCTGGGGGAACTGGAGGCCTTGTTACCCGTTCCGGGCCTAATCCTGGTTGGTGTTCACGGTGCGGAAGTTAAAATTCCCACCAGTCATGGATTTTGCTTGCGCGGGGCTTTAATGACCTCCCAACATGGAGAATTCCCCCAAAACAAAGAAATCTGCTTCCGGGGGCTGGCTCTATTGGCTCAAGGGGCCAAAGAATTATTATCTGGGCGAAGGGGTTTTCTCCTGGAAGAAAAGGGTCACGCCCTGGCTTTGCATTACCGCTTGGCTTCACCGCCGGAAGCGATAGAGGTTCTCAACGGATTTCAGGATCTTTGGCAAGAAGTTATCCAAGACCATCACCTGGAAGTTATTTTCGGCAAAAAAGTGGTGGAAATCCGTCCCCAAGGAATCAACAAAAAACTGGCTGTAGAAGCCCTGTGGCCCTCCTGGCCCGGATCAGTGGCAGTGTATATCGGAGATGATACCACCGACGAGGACGGGTTTCAGGCGGTGGTCGGCAGGGGAATGGGGGTGCTGGTGGCGGAGGAAGAGCGGCCTACAGCAGCCCGTTTCAGGTTAAAGGATCCCGCAGACGTGATAGAATTGTTACAGGAAATGGAGGCGATAACCTGATGACAAAGGAGTTTTCTTTTGCCCGACCGATACGGTTGGTGCGCAACGGGGCTTTCAGGGCAGGTAGCCTGTCCGGTCTGATTAAGGGCCTTTCCGCAGCTCGACCGGAGGCTCTTTTTTACCACCTTTACCGACATTACTGGGAAATTGAACAGGCCCCTGAAGGGGGCTATAATGATTTTGCCCTTTGGGCCGGTGAGAGGCTGGGGGAGAAGGTGTTGGCAGAAAAACTGGCCTCGGTTCAGCTAGCCGCTATCATGCAGATAGAACCGGCCCGGGAAACCATGGTTCGCTACTGCGAAGAATATCTGGGCGGCATGACCGGGATTTACCGGGTCCCGGAAGGTCAGGAACTGTATTTTCAAGAGGTAACCACCGTAGCCATACCTACCGGTAAGAAAGCTGCCAACCTCAAAGAACTCTTAGAAATTTGGCGGGTACTGGAGCCTGCATCCGTCTTTCTCCACCTGGTGGAGGCCCGGATGAAACCGGTGGCCGGTGTCCAGGAACTGGCCGGCTGGCTGTTTACCGCAGGGGAAGAAGAACTGGCCAAAGAGGTGGCCCAGGTTAGCATGTATCCGTATCCACTAAGTATCATGCAAGCATATATAGCAGCCCTGTTGGAAAGGAGGTTGGGTGAAGATGGCAACGGTAAACCTGGCGGATTATGCCCCCTTAGTGGGCCAGTCAATGCTGGATGAAATCAAGGCCCTAGGTGAAAAACTAGGTGGAGCCAGCATTCAGCATATCAACTCCACAGCTGTTGGAGGCGGAGTAGCGGAAATTCTGGCCCGTCTTGTTCCCCTGATGGGGGAAGCGGGACTTAAATCAGAATGGACGGTGATGGAAGGAACCCCGCCCTTTTTCCAGGTTACCAAAACCTTTCATAACGCTTTTCACGGGGTAAAAGTAGACGTAACCCCCGATATGCTGGAAACATACCGGGAGGCCAACCGGCAGAATTATAACAAAGTAGACACCGGGGCTAACTTTGTGGTGGTCCATGACCAGCAGCCCTTGGGCCTCACCGAAGTGATGAACCAACAACAGAAGTGGATTTGGTATTGCCACATCGATCCGGTGGATGTGGATCACCGGGTCTGGCGGTTCCTAGGCTCCTTCGCAGGCAAATGCCATGCCGCCATCTACCACCTGCCCGAATACGCCAAGGGCCTTGGGCTGCCGGAGTATCTCCTGCCCCCGGCCATCGACCCCTTGAGTGAAAAGAACCGGGAAGTGACGGCGGAAGAAAAGGCCCAGGTACTGGAACGGCTGGGTATCCTGTTGGACAAACCCATCGTCCTTCAGGTTTCACGCTTTGACCGCCTCAAAGATCCGGTAGGGGTTATCCAGGCCTACAAAATGGTGAAAAAAATAACCCCCTGCCAGTTGATTCTGGCCGGGGGCGGCGCCGCAGACGACCCTGAGGGGGCCCAGGTACTGGCCGAAGTCAGGGAGGCTTCGGAAGGCGACCCCGACATTCATATCCTGGATCTCCCTCCCACCGCCAACCTGGAGATTAATGTCCTCCAGCGGGTGGCGGCAGTGGTGGTGCAGAAGTCCTTACGGGAAGGTTTCGGCCTCACGGTGACTGAAGCCATGTGGAAAGCCCGCCCCGTGGTTGCCGCCGCCGTGGGCGGAATCAAGAAGCAGGTACTCCATGAACAGACCGGCCTCCTGGCCCATTCGGTGGAAGGGGCGGCCTGGAGTATCTACCGGATTTTGAATAACCCCGCATATGGCGAGGTTTTGGCTAAGGCTGGAAGGGAGCATGTACGGAAGAACTTTATCCTGCCTGTGTACTTGCGTACTTGGTTAGGTTTGTTAAATGCTATGGGCCAGTCTGAGGGTTATTCAGGCTGTTGATACGGAGGTAGATTTATGGGTAAAGATAAAAGGCAACTTTCCAATGAGGAAAGGATTAAGCTCATTGAGGAAACCTACGGGGTGGAAGTCCTACATGATATGGATCCGGTAAAAGAGCAGAAATGCCTGCACCGTTCCGAAGAAAAGGGTGGGAAGTAGAGGGAAGGTCAGTTCCCTCTACCCTCGAACATGGAGCACTTACTTTGGCGGGTGGGTGCTCTTTTCCTTTGCCTTGATTTAGTAACTCGATTATACTATTATTGGAGTGATTTAGACTTATGTAATAAGGAAGCAGGAATTGAAATGTGTATTATCCTATTTGCCTATAAGGTTCATCCTCAATACCCACTGATTTTGCTTGCTAATAGAGATGAATATTATCAGCGGCCGACCCTTCGAGCCCAATTTTGGCCTGATCATCCTCATATCCTTGGGGGGCGTGACGGTGAAAAAAACGGAACTTGGTTAGGAATAACTACAACCGGCCGTTTTGCAGCTATTACCAATTATCGGGATCCATCCTTACTACGTGAGAATCCCAGATCACGCGGGGAATTAGTTAGTAATTACCTTATCGGCTCTGAAAACCCTAAGGCTTATCTCAACCATGTTAAAGCAAATAGAGAATCCTACAACGGCTTTAATCTGCTAGTTGGCGATTCAACTGCTCTATATTATTACTCTCAAATAACCAATTCAGTTCAAGAGGTTAGCCCTGGAATTCATGGGCTAAGTAATCGTTTTCTGGATACACCGTGGCCCAAAGTGGTAAAGGGAAAATCCCAGCTAACCAATTATCTGGAAAGTTCAAAGGTGATAGATATAGAACTCAAAAAAATTCTTCTTGATACCGAAGTAGCTAAGGACAATGAATTACCTAATACCGGGGTAGGGCTAGAATTTGAACGTATCCTATCTCCGATCTTTATTAAAAGTCCCGATTATGGAACCCGTTCTTCAACAATCTTATTGGTCAATCATCTAGCTCAAGTCCAATTAATCGAAGGAAGTTATCTTCCTGAGCAAGACCAATGGAATGAGGTTTCGTATCAATTTTATATTTGCGATGGCTTTTAGGAATAACAAAGGAACCCTAAGGGTGGAAGTATTGCACGACTTTGATTCGATAAAAGAACAAAAATGTCTGCGCCGTTCTGAAGAAAAGGGTGGAAGCTAAGGCTTTGCGTGATTATAATAGCTCTACAAAACCAAAAAAGCGTGGCCCAATTGAACACAGGAATCAGACCTTAGTAGCATAATTTTTAGTTTTTCACCTGTTTACTTTACAGGGGGCGGTTCACTTCTAGTAATCCATTTTCAATTGTTTTCTTTACTGCCTCAACCCGGGAACTTACACCTAATTTGGTGTATATCTTTGAAGTAATCACCCTGACGTTGATAGGCGTGACATAAAGCCTTTTGGCGATTTCCTCACCCGAAAAGCCTTCCACAATAAGTCTGAGAATCTCCGTTTCACGCTTAGTAAGCCTGACTTTACCTTTTCCACCGGTTATTCTTTCATAATTCACAGCATTAAACCCTGCCCTGAACCTGGAAATGGCATTTTGATACTTCTTCATCTTCTTGATTATATCTTCAAGCCATTTTCCGGAGAAAGCAACATCAAGGTTGTCGTGATTTTTTTCAAATGCCTTAAATACCGGAAGCAAATATTCTCCATACTCCAAATAAGGCATGGTGAGCCTGTCGGCCTCGGTGATGGCGAAGGCTACATTAAGAGACGCAACTGCTTTCTCCGGTCCGTACAGATGAAAGTCGGCCAGGGCTGTAATAAGATGGGTTCTGATGATTCCGTACTGGTTGTTAAACATGCTGTAGATATCAAACATTTTCGGGATAATGCTCTCTATTTTTATATACTCCTGCTTATTAAGCAGTATCTGGGCATAGATTAGGAACTCAATGCCGAAACCCGCCCTGTTCGCCGCACTAGCGGTAAGTTCTCCGTCCAACAGCCATCCCGGCATATTCCCATTATCACCGGCGAGTAGATTGAAAACCGCTGTACACATATCCATAGTCGAGAGATAGATTAACGCCTTGCGATAGTTCATGAGCTCCCGCATATCCCTCATTAAAATTACAGCGTTACTGTATTTCCCTCTGGTCGCACATATTTTTATAATCAGCAGCTTTGCCGCGATGACGATGGAATTCTGTTGCTTTTCCTCGGCCCGAAATATCGCACGATAGGCGTCCTGTTCGGCATTTTCATAATCGCACCGTTCGAAGGCAACCTCTGCTCTTAAGAGATAATTTGCACCGCAACCGCAGCTCGAAAGCCTTTCCCAGTACGGAAACCCCTGCATAAATTCGTCCAGCATCCCGTCAAGGCCGCCGACCCGGTTGTAATACAGGTACAGCACGGACGGACTGCCAAAGGTGTAGGACCAGTTTGCACCCACAAGCTCAGTGCCTCCGGGAAGTAGAGTGCAGGCTTCCTTGAAATAAAGAAGCATTTTGGTAGTGTCGTTGAAGGACATCAGCGCCTTTATTACAGCAGCCTCGCCGAGGAGCTTTTTTTTCACCTCTGCCGGCATTTCCGAGTCGGCGCAGAGCTGCTCGACCTCCGCAAGCAGCTCAAGGCTTTTTGACGCATGCTTCGTTCTGGTCAGAGACATCGCAGAAATGAGCAATAGCATAGGATGCTTAAGGTAGTACTCCTTCGGGATATTATGCATGTAATGCAAAATGCTCACCAGTTCCTGAGTGGAAAAGGTGGTAGTGCATTTGTTCTTGATAATCAGATTTGCCATTTTCTCATATTCCCTGGCGTGGTCAAGATGCATTAGCGCCATTAAAATATCACTCTTATAGTCATAATACTCCCCGGCTCTAATGTGTAGAGTATTCTTATCTATAGAGCTGTGGCTGGCAAGCCTTTTCTGCAAAAAGTCCCTGAACAGACGGTGCATTTCAAAAAATTGCCTATCCTCACTGATTTTTATCAGTGAGTTTTCATTCAAAACCCGTGACAAAAGCTCATAGGCGTTTTTGTTGCCGGTCAGGTAACTGCATATTTCCGTGTCAAACCGGTCTAGAATTGAAAGCTTTAATAAAAATTCCCTGACTTCCCGGTCATATCCCTTATAAATCGTGTTTTCTATCAGCCTATCTATGTCGAATATTGCAATATTGAACAGGTTATCGGGGTTTTGACGAAAATATAGACTAGATAAATAAACTGCACTGGCCCACCCTTCTGTGAAGCTACCGATTTTTTCAACAGCAGGGGCCGTAATTTCTATGTCGTAGAATTTGTAATACCCTAGAATTTCTTCCGAATCGAAACGCAAATGCTCCTTTGTTATCTCAAAGAGCAGTCCCTTAACCTTCAAATCCACACTGCACAGCTTTGGCGATGTCCTCGAAAGTATTAGAATATGTATGTCCTTAAGCCTAAGCCCGGATATTTTGACAAGCAGTTCCTCAAGCTCGGCGCATTCTGCAACATGAAAATCATCAATAATTAAAATGTGCTTTTCATTGAGAGAGACTTCTTTAAACAAGTCGGCAAATTGCAAAAACAGTCCGCTCGTAGACGGGAAGCCCATCTGCGCCATTTTTGCGCCAGTCTGTGAGGATATTTGTGTGTACAACGTGGATAAATGTTCCCAGAAGTACTGTAGATTTTTATCCAGCTCATTTAGAACCATATACACAATCTGGCCCTTTACTCCTTTGGCAAATTGTAGGGCGGCGGTTGTTTTGCCATAGCCCGCCGGGGCATGCACAATTGTGAGCGGATAAGTTAGCCCATTGAGCATGAGTTGATTGATGCGCGGTCGTTCTAGCATCTTCTCTAAGTCAATGTTAAAATCAAAAATCCTATTTGGGGAAATCTGATTAGCCACCATATTCTACCTCTTTTCTAATGTTTGTATTTCTTTTCTACACAAAAAGAAAAAACCCTTGCAAAAGCAAGGGTTTTTTCAATTGCCTTGACAAACCATAGCACCGTCAGCTTCAGGTTAAAACAAATTCTTCCCGTTTTCAGTCTCTGATTTATGTCCGTGCCTGATTTCGATCCTAGCCGCCTTGGAAAGAATATCGGTAGGAGCGGTTTCACTCCAGCTATCCTCCCGGGAGGATTTCGAAAAAATATTTAGTGGTGAATCAACACCAAAGGTATGCACCCCGGAAGTCCAGAGCAGGTTCCCGCCGGAATCCCAGACGCCAACCTGTACCGCACCTGTGAAACCTGTTATTGGATCATCATTCCAGGTTTTCGTTTTAACATCCAGCTTGCCGCTGGCCAAGTAGAAGGTCGCATCTGATTCCATGTGGCGGTTGCTGTTATTACGTATATTATCTTTTCTGTCATGGGCTGTAAGAGGTTCGGTCGGAGCCAGGCCAAGGGCAGGGGGATTCGGATTCGCTTCCTCTTTCTGAAAGCTGAGAATTGTGTGTACTAGGGTAACAGAAGCAACCTTTGGCATTATTTCAGTGGGCACATTAGTGCTCCATTTATCGAGAGGCATGTTATCCCTGAGTTTGTAGACCTTACTTTCCTTCCAGAGGGCATTTCCTTTCACGTCATTAGCGTAGATTTCTACGGTCATTTTCAGTACACCTTTATCTGAGTAATTGATAGTGGTATTGGCATCAAAAAGGCCCGATTCCCAAAGGGTTGAATTAGTAACGGCACGTGCCTTGACAGGTGATGTAAAGTTATCCCCCTTACTCGGACCCATGGGGAAT
>JAJZSN010000011.1 GCA_021849745.1 Bacillota bacterium
GTGGTGGAAGATACCGAGATTACCATGGAGCAGTTACGGGAAAAATTCGGGGACGAGATCGCTCTGCTGGTGGATGGAGTAACCAAACTTAGCCGGATTGAATACAAATCCAAAGAGGAACAACAAGCTGAAAATCTGCGAAAAATGTTTTTAGCCATGGCTAAGGACATCAGGGTTATCCTGATTAAACTGGCCGACAGGGTTCATAATATGCGAACCTTGAAACACCAAAGCCCCAAGAAACAAAAAGAAATTGCCCAGGAAACCCTGGAGATTTTTGCTCCTTTGGCTCACCGTTTGGGGATTTTTAAAATCAAATCGGAGTTAGAAGATCTTTCTTTACGTTATTTGGAGCCGGAAAGTTATTATGAATTGGTGGAACGGATAGCCAAGAAAAGAGCGGAACGGGAAGCTTATATTAATAACATTATCGGTATTCTTATAGAAAAACTAGGCGCTGTAGGCATTACTGTAGACATTCAGGGCCGCCCCAAGAACTTTTACAGCATCTATAAAAAGATGTGGACCCAGCAAAAGGACTTAAGTGAAATTTACGACCTCATCGCCATCAGGGTAATTGTGGATTCGGTGAAAGACTGCTACGGAGCCTTAGGCATAGCTCATACCTTATGGAAGCCCATTCCCGGGCGGTTTAAGGATTTTATTGCCATGCCCAAGTCCAATATGTATCAGTCCCTGCATACAACGGTAATTGGCCCTCTGGGAGAGCCCTTTGAGATTCAAATTCGAACCCTGGAAATGCACCGGACTTCGGAATACGGGATTGCTGCCCATTGGCGTTATAAAGAAGGAACCAGAGGGGATCGGGAGGCAGACCAGAAGTTTGCCTGGCTTCGCCAGTTGCTGGAGTGGCAGAACGACCTGGGGGATGCCCGGGAATTCATGGAATCCCTGAAAATTGACCTTTTCGAGGATTCGGTTTTCGTTTTTTCGCCAAAGGGGGATGTTATTGAACTTCCTGCCGGTTCAGTGCCGGTGGATTTTGCTTACCGGATTCACACCGATGTAGGACATCGCTGTGTGGGGGCCAAAATCAACGGTAAAATCGTTCCTTTGGAATATAAATTGCACAACGGCGATATAGTGGAGATCCTGACCAGTCGCCAATCGGGGCCCAGCCGGGATTGGTTGAAAAATGTTCAGACCACTCAGGCTAAGAACAGGATTAAGGGCTGGTTTAAAAGAGAGAAAAAAGAAGAAAATATCGTCAAGGGCAAGGAAATTTTTGAGAAGGAAGTTAAGAAACAAGGAATTGAGCCGGAACAGATTAAGGAAAGCCGTTTACTGGAATTGGGTCGTCGCTTTAATATTATGAATTTGGACGATATTTTTGCTGCCATCGGTGATGGAGCCTTGACTGCCAACCAGTTTTTGGCTAAAATCAAGGAAGAGATTAAAAAGGAGAAACCTAAGACAGCAGCCGAAGAACTCCAGGATGCTAAAGGGGAAACCAAACCCTGGTCAGGTGGGGGCAAAGAAAACCAGGGGATTATGGTTAAGGGTATCGAGAATGTCATGATTCGCTTGGCCCGTTGTTGTAATCCTGTGCCCGGTGATAATATAGTGGGATATATAACCAGGGGAAGAGGGGTTTCGGTTCACAGGGCAGATTGCCATAATGTACTTCACCATTCCAAGGATGAAGAAGAAAGAATGATTGAGGTAGCCTGGGATAACGCCTTCCAGTCCTCTTTCCTAATTAAGCTGGAAATTGATGCTATGGACCGGGCGGGCCTTTTGACTGATGTTATGCAGGTTGTTTGTGAATTGAAGATTAGCGCCAATGATGTTCACGCCAGGGGGACTAAGAATAACCGGGCCGCCATTGATTTGCTGCTGGAGATTAAGAATCTGGGACAGCTGGAATATATAATGAGCAGAATTAAGAGGGTCAAAGATGTGTTTGAAGTCCGGCGGGTAGTGCCGGGGGGCTAATAAAGAAGCTACCAGCTACAAGCTACCGGCTAAAGAAGGTGAAATAGTGCGTGCAGTTGTTCAGAGGGTTAGTAAAGGACAAGTAACGGTGGAGGGGCAGATTGCGGGGGCCGTTGGCCCCGGATTGGTGGTGTTGCTGGGGGTCGGGCAAGATGATACTGAGGAAGATGCCCGGTATATAGCGGATAAGATTGCCAATCTGCGTATTTTTACGGATGTTCAGGGTAAAATGAACCTGTCAGTGCTGGATACCAAAGGGGAAGTGCTGGTGGTTTCTCAATTCACCCTCTATGGTGACTGCCGTAATGGTCGGAGGCCTGGTTACTCCGAGGCGGCCCCACCTGATACAGCCAACCGCCTTTATGAACGGGTGGTGGCCATTTTAAATGAAATGGGTCTGAAAACAGCCACCGGCAAGTTTCAAACCACCATGCTGGTGGAAATACAAAACCATGGGCCGGTGACGTTGTTGCTGGATAGTAAGAAGGTTTTTTAGGTCAGGGGTTAGGGGTTAGGGTTCGGTACTCCTTTTAAGTTGGGGTCATAGTTGTTGAATACCTAATGTCCATGACAATCTATTCTTAAGCTCCCAATCCTACCCGAACAAAAAGCTGACGACTGATAGCTGACAGCTGACAGCTGTCCAATATATCCATCCCCAAAGCATAAGGAGGTTACCAAATGTTTCATAAGTGTTTACCTGTTGGACCTATTGCCGCAAATTGTTACATCATCGGCTGTGACCAGACCAAAGAGGCGGCAGTGATTGATCCCGGTGAGGATGCCAAGGTGATTTTATCTCAATTAAACAAGGAAGGTCTCAAGCTGAAGTACATTATTAACACTCATGGTCATATCGATCATATTGGCGCCAATGATGAGGTTAAGGATACTACGGGTGCCCAAATCATTATTCATGAGTTGGATGCAGAAATGCTCACCAACCCCAGGAAAAACCTATCAAATTTTGTGGGGGCTTTGAATTCTTTCAAGGCTGCCGACAAGACGGTGAAAGACGGTGATGTGATTCAAGTAGGAAACCTGGAGTTGGAGGTTATTCATACCCCGGGCCATACTATCGGAGGAATTTGTCTAAGGCATGGTAACCTAGTCTGGACCGGCGATACTTTGTTCCAGGGGTCTATCGGGAGGTCTGACTTTCCAGGGGGTAATCATGATACCCTGATTAATTCCATTAAGAAGAAATTAACGGTGCTGCCTGATGACACCCAGGTTTTCCCTGGGCATGGACCAAGTTCTAATATAGGGGAAGAGAAAAGGAGTAATCCTTTTTTGTAAACCCATAAATCTAAAGGAGGTAAACTATGGCAGTATTTAAATGTACAAGTTGCGGTTATGAAAAAGAAGGACGCTGTAAACCAAAGAAATGTCCCCAGTGTGAGGCTCCCAATAGTTTTGAAAAAAAGGAATAGATAGCAAAAACGCCCTTGAGTTATTTTAATCAAGAGCGTTTTTTACTAAAGGAGTTATGGTATGGTTGTTTCGATTACGGCTGAACAAGAATACCTAGCCAAGGCCTGTCAGGAAATTCTTCGGGCCTTTTATCCCGGGGAAGGAATCCAAATAAACGAGGAAAATTCAGTTATAACCTTGGAACTTGAAAAAAACAAAAGCCACATTAAGGTTAAAGCTATCGGACAAGGAAAGGTTTTTCAAGCATCTGACCGGCTGGGTATTTCCAGTGAGGCAGAAAATACAGCCCGCCGGTTGGCCCGGCTGGTAGTCTTGCGCTGTTTAGAGGATATCACAGGACGAAGTATCGGGCCATGGGGGATTCTCACGGGAATCAGGCCGACTAAAATTGTGCACCGGATAATGGATAGGGGTTTGCCTCAGGGGGAAATTATCAACCAATTGACCGCTGATTACGCCCTGGTAGAGGCCAAAGCCAGGCTGTTGACGGAGGTTTGTACCCTCCAGCGGGGCTTTCTACATTCTCCGGAGAAGGCTGGAGGATTAATCAGTATCTATATCGGTATACCTTTTTGCCCTACTCGGTGTGTATATTGTTCTTTCCCGGCCTATTCCACAGACCGCCATGGACACCTGGTGGAGCCTTTCCTGCAGGCTTTACAAAAAGAAATCTCCGCTCTAGGCCAGGGGATAAAGGGCCTGGGACTGGAAGTGGAAACTGTCTATATTGGCGGGGGTACCCCAACCTCTCTTAATGAGGGTCAACTGGCCGGATTGCTTGAGGCTGTTACCGGAAATTTGGTCAGCGGTCAAACAAGAGAATTTACTTTGGAAGCCGGGCGGCCTGATTCCATCAACATGGACAAACTCCAGTTAATGAAAAGGGCCGGGGTCAACAGAATTAGCATCAACCCCCAATCCATGAACATGGAAACCTTACGTACCATTGGGCGCAGTCATTCACCAGAGGAAATCCGGGCGGCTTTTACCTTGGCCAAGGAGTCAGGGTTTGACAATATCAACATGGATATAATAGTGGGGCTGCCTGGAGAAACCTTAGAGCATATTAATCGGACTTTGAGTCAAATTGCCGGCCTGGGGCCGGATAATTTGACTGTCCATACCCTGGCCCTAAAAAGGGCCTCCAGACTAAAAGAAGAACAAAGGATAAGGGATATAAAGGGTGATAACCAGGAAACCCAAGATCAAAATGTTATTGTTACAACCGACGTAGTCGCAGAAATGCTGGCCCGCTGCTATGAAGGGGCTAAAGGAATGGGAATGCACCCCTACTACCTTTACCGGCAAAAGCAAATGTTAGGCCACCTGGAGAACGTGGGTTTTGCCCAGCAAGGAAAGGACTGTATCTACAACATCCAGATGATGGAGGAACGGCAGACAGTGGTTGGTCTAGGAGCCGGGGCCGGTTCCAAGTGGGTGGATCCAAAGGACTGGACATTACTTAACACATACAACCCCAAAGACCCCCAGAACTATATTGAACGGGTCGAAGAGATGGTTAACTTCAAACTGGAAAAATTGAATTATAGTAGCCGTTCAAAAAGTTGACAAACCCCTCCCCTTTGTCTACAATGGTATTAGTTTGGATAAATGAAATGCTTAGAACGGGAAGAGTAGATGCAAGGATTCCCTTTCAGGGAGGAGATGACGTGACTGCAAGCATCTCCAAGGGAACCGCCTCGAAAGACACCCGGGAGCAGGCTGCCGAAAAAAGCGGATAAGGGATTCAGGGGCCCCTAACCCCTAACCCCTTTAAGAAGTTGCCCGGTTACCACCGTTATGGTAGAGAAGTGGGGTAATCCGCAAGGATTATTCAAGCAGGGTGGCACCACGGGAAATATACCTCTCGTCCCTGATAGTGTTTTGGCATTATCGGGAGAGGGGTTTTTTGGTTGGAGAAAGTTATCATGGAATGTGTCAAATGCGGTTCTCAAGTCAAATCAGAACGGGATAAATGTCCTAAATGCGCTGCCTTCACCGTGATTTCCCTGGGGGGTACGGTCAAAGGACAACCTCAAGTCACCAAGAATGAAGCTGGAGAACACTATGTTCACTTTGAAGTTCTTACCGGAGAAAGGGAGGTAGCCTGCGAAATCAAGCAGGGTTATGAAAGGGAGAGTCCTCTACAGGCCGGTGATGAAATTGAGTTGGGGGGTCGTTTATTTCTCGAAGGCCGGAAAAAGTCTTTCCGGGTAACCAAGCTGTTAAACAAAACGGGGCAAAAATCCCTGACCTATACTACAGGGGGATGTCTCCCCGGACTGGTCGGGTTGCTATTGGTTATGTTGTTGTTAGCTATGACCCTATGGTAAGGGTTTAGACATGTTGGCTAAGGGCCGGGGTGAAAGTAATTGGAAGCAGAAAAAATTAACTTACCCATTGGTTTTTTTGACTCAGGGGTCGGAGGCATCAGCGTGTTGGCTGAGGCTATGCGGCAATTTCCAGGGGAAAGATATATCTATTTCGGGGATTCAGCCAATGCCCCTTATGGCACCAAAAGTGTGGAAGAGGTCAGGAACTTATCCATGGGGGCGGTGGATTTTCTTTGCAGCAAAGGCATCAAGGCTTTGGTAGTTGCTTGTAATACCGCCACCAGTGTAGCTATCAACGAAATCAGAGAGAAGTTAGACATCCCGGTGATTGGGATGGAACCTGCCTTGAAACCTGCCGTGGAAATGGGCAGGCAAGGTAGAATCGTGGTGATGGCCACTCCCCTTACTGTTCGGGAGAAAAAGTTCAACATCTTACTGGACAAATATAAGGACCAGGCAGAAATCATTCCCTTACCCTGTCCGGGGTTGGTGGAATTGATAGAACTGGGAAAAACTCAAGGGGAAGAGGTTAGTCATTATCTGGAGGGTTTACTGGCGCCGGAGTTAAAAGAAGACCTTTGTGCCCTGGTGTTGGGTTGCACCCATTATCTTTTTGTCAAAAAAGAGGTAATTAGGCTGGTGGGTAACCGGACGGCGGTTATCCACGGCAATTGTGGCACGGTGATGCAACTTCGGCGGATACTGGAGCGAGAAAAACTATTAGCCGAGAATGAGGAAGTAAGGAAGCTGAATTTCAGGGAAAAGGTAAGGTTTTATACATCAGGGCCCAAAGAAAGGTTGGGGCCCTTGAGTGAGCAATTGTTGGAAGCGGCTCTTTTGGATTTGGAATGTTAGAAGGAGGTTACATTGATGTTGACTTCAGCGCCCAGGGGAACTAATGATTTCTTGCCGGGAGAAGTAGAAAAATGGCAATATCTTGAAAAGGTTATCCGGGAGATATGCAGCCAATACGGTTACGGGGAAATTCGCACCCCCATCTTTGAACATACCGAACTCTTTCACCGGGGTGTGGGGGACACCACCGACATTGTGGAAAAAGAAATGTACACCTTTGAGGATCGGGGTGAACGAAGTCTAACCCTGCGCCCGGAGGGGACAGCCTCGACGGTACGGGCTTTTATCCAACATAAAGTCTATGCTCAACCCCAGCCCACTAAGTTATTCTATATCGGACCAATGTTCCGTTACGATCGTCCCCAGGCCGGACGGTATCGCCAGTTTCATCAGTTCGGGATAGAGGTCTTTGGCAGTAATGACCCGGCGGTGGACGCCGAAGTTATCGTCATGGCCCTGGATTTCTATGACCGGCTGGGGTTAACAGACCTGGAGGTGCATATCAATAGTGTGGGTTGTCCCAAGTGTCGCCTGGATCATCGTAAGACATTACAGGAACACCTGCGCCCCAAAATGGCGGAATTATGTTCCCTCTGCCAATCCCGGTTTGAACGCAATCCAATGCGGGTTCTGGATTGCAAAAACCCTAAGTGCCAGGAACTGACGGTAGAGGCGCCCACTACTACCAAGTGTTTATGTCCGGAGTGCCTGGAGCATTTTGAAGCCGTGAAGAAATACCTGGATTCGATAGGGATCAAATACGTGGTCAATGAGCGTTTGGTCAGGGGCCTTGATTATTATACCAATACCGCTTTTGAGATTGTGGCCAGGGATATTGGGGCCCAGAGTTCCATCGGCGGTGGCGGCCGTTATAACGGGCTAATTGAGCAGTGCGGCGGGCAGCCGACACCGGGTATCGGTTGGGCCATGGGTTTGGAAAGAATACTTCTGACCATGGAAAAGCAGGGCTGTAAGTTTCCTGAAGCCCCGCCCTTTGATGTTTTCGTGGCTACCATCGGGGACGTGGCCAAGGATGCAGCTTTTCAGTTGTTGGCCAAGCTGCGCAAGGCCGGATTGGCGGCGGAAAAGGATTACCTGGGCCGCAGTCTCAAGGCCCAGATGAAATACGCCGATAAGTTCAAGGCCGGATTCACCGTGATTATCGGGGAGGATGAGCTGAACCGGGGCGTGGTAATGGTGCGCAACATGGCTGGTGGAAGTCAGGAAGAAGTTGCGTTAGATAAGGTTTTGGAGTATTTGAAAGAGAAAAGATAAACGAATAGGAGGAGAAAAATGTCAGAATCAATGCAAGGCTTAAAAAGAACTCATAGTTGTGGTAAAATTACCAAGGCCCAGACGGGAGAAGCTGTAACCCTCATGGGCTGGGTACAAAGACGTAGAGATCATGGCGGTTTAATCTTCGTGGATCTGCGGGAACGTTCCGGTCTGGTTCAGTTGGTATTCAGTCCGGAGGTGAATAAAGAGGCTTTCGCCAAGGCTGAAGGGGTTCGTAATGAGTTTGTCCTGGCGGTAACCGGAAAAGTGGTGGACAGAAGTGAAGCCACCGTTAACCCCAATCTGGCCACCGGTGAGATAGAGATTTACGTTGACCAATTGCGGATTCTTAACGCCGCCAAAACTCCTCCCTTCTACATTGAAGAAGATGTGGACGTGGATGAGAATATCCGCTTAAAGTACCGCTACCTTGATTTAAGAAGGCCTGATATGCAGAAGGCCATGATTCTTCGTCACCAGGCGGTTAAAGCCATGCGGGATTTCCTTGATGAGCGGGACTTTATGGAGATTGAAACCCCCATGCTGACCAAGAGCACTCCGGAAGGGGCCCGGGACTACTTGGTGCCCAGCCGGGTCAATCCAGGGAAGTTTTATGCACTGCCCCAATCCCCGCAGATTTTCAAGCAAATCTTAATGGTGGCCGGGATGGAGAAGTATTTTCAAATTGTCCGCTGTTTCAGGGATGAAGACCTGCGAGCCGACCGCCAGCCGGAGTTCACTCAGTTAGACTTGGAAATGTCCTTCGTTGAGCGAGATGATTTGCTGGCCCTGATGGAGGAAATGATTGCCCATGTGGTAAAGAAAACCACCGGCAGGGAGGTAGCTACTCCCTTCCTAAGACTGCCCTATGATGAAGCTATAGCCAGATTCGGTTCCGATAAACCTGATTTACGTTTCGGCATGGAACTGGTGGATGTGGGCGACCTGGTGGTTAATACTGATTTCAAGGTGTTCGCCAGCGTGGCAGCCGGGGGCGGTCAAGTAAAGGGAATTAATGCCAAGGGCTGTGCTGCCTTCAGTCGTAAGGAAATTGACGATTTGACCCAGTATGTTGCCATATATGGCGCTAAAGGATTGGCTTATCTGGTCATAACTGAAGAAGGGGTTAAGTCTCCCATTGCCAAGTTCTTTACCGAGGAGCAGATGCAGGCCATTCTGGACCGCTTCGGAGCTGAACCCGGTGACTTGATTATGTTCGTGGGAGACAAGCCCCAGGTTGTGGCTGATGCTCTGGGCCACCTGCGGATTCATCTGGCTGAAAAACTCAACCTAATCAATCCTGATGAATTCAACTTCCTATGGGTGGTAGACTTCCCCTTGCTGGAATGGGACGAGGAGGATAAGCGTTTCGTGGCTATCCACCATCCTTTCACTTCACCTAAGGATGAGGATTTAGAGTTAATGGGTACCGAACCGGCCAAAGTGAAGGCCAAGGCCTATGACATGGTGCTAAACGGTGTGGAAATCGGCGGCGGCAGTATCCGGATTCATAGCCGGGCTGTTCAGGAGAAGATGTTTTCCCTGCTGGGCTTGAGTCAGGAAGAAGCGGTGGAGAAGTTTGGTTTCATGCTGGAGGCCTTCGAATATGGCACACCTCCCCACGGAGGTATCGCCTTCGGTATCGACCGCCTGGTGATGCTGCTGGCCGGGAAGGATACCATCAGGGATGTCATTGCTTTCCCCAAGACCCAGAGCGCTACGGACTTGATGACCCAGGCCCCTGGGGAAGTGGCCCCCAAGCAGTTGAAGGAACTGCATATCAAGCTTGATATAATTCCGAAGAAGTAGGAGCTTATGGGTAGACCCTGACCCTTAAGCATTCTTATAAGCACCCCTGACCTTATAGCATACTTATAAGTTCCCCTGACAATTGGAAATACATAAAAGCACAATGCCACTTGAAAACCTCAGATTTATATGCTATATTTATCTTAACTTAATAATGTTTGAAAACCCTACTATGTACGTGAACTACCGATTATGTTTTGAGCCAACACCAAAACATAGGGAGTTCGGCTCTGAATGTGGCTTGTAGGCCTCCATTGAGTGGAAACATAAAGCATTCAGGAGAACACCCACCTGCGCGAGCAGGTTCAAAACGGTCGGTCACACGGCATTGGTGGGGTATTCATAATTGGTATAATTATAAAACGAGTACGCCTTTAACGGGCGTACTATTTTAATTGGCAGGGATTCACAAACTAATGTCGAATAATCCTATGTTCCCATACTTATAATCCCGTGAAAACAGGAGATTCTAACATACATAGGGGGTTTTACTTTGTTACATCGTTTTTCCCGGACAGAACTGCTTATCGGCCAGGAAGGTTTAGTGAAACTGGAACAAAGCAAGGTTGCGGTTTTTGGTATCGGCGGAGTTGGTTCTTTTACCGTGGAGGCCCTGGCTAGGGCCGGCGTGGGCCATTTGGTGCTGATAGATTACGATGACGTCTGTCTTACCAATATCAACCGCCAGCTTCATGCTTTGACATCCACCATTGGCAAGGATAAGGTCCAGTTGATGCAAGAAAGGGTATTGCAAATAAATCCCAAGGCTAAAGTTACGGCAATAAGGGAATTTTATACACCGGAAAAAGGTGATGACATGGTCACACCGGACCTAAGTTACATTGTTGATGCCATAGATAATGTCACCGGGAAACTGGATTTGGTTAAAAAGGCTCTAGGGATGGGAATTCCTATCCTTTCGGCCATGGGGGCTGGAAACAAGTTGGATCCCACCGCTTTTAAGGTGGATGATCTTTCTAAGACCTCAGTTTGCCCTTTAGCCAAGGTAATGCGCCGAGAGTTACGCAAAGCGGGGATAAAAAAAGGGGTAAAAGTAGTTTATTCCACAGAACCACCTGTGGCGCCTAAAGAAACTGCCAACAGCTGCCGTGACCACTGTGTATGTACTAACAAGGAGGCTATCTCCAACTGTGCCCTGCGTCGTCAGATTCCAGGCAGTATTTCCTTCGTTCCGCCGGTAATGGGGATGATTCTGGCGGGGGTAGTAGTTAATGACTTGCTGGGCCACCCGTTGACAACTAAATAAGACGGTTGTATAATGAATTTAGTTAATACCTATACCGGGTATAGGAGGGATTCAATGGATCAAGCAAGTCAAAACAAAGATGAGATTTTAAAACGTCTCCGTAAGATTGAAGGCCAGGTTAAAGGCATTCAAAGAATGGTGGAGGATGAAAAAGGCTGCCTTGAGGTTTTAACCCAATTGGCGGCTGTAAAGGCAGCGGTAATTTCGGTAGGCACCAATATCGTGAAAAATAATACCACCCGCTGTTTGGAAGCGGCCCATAGTACCGGCCAAAGTCAGGAGTATATTGAAGACTTGGTTCAGGTATTGATGAGATTTGCTAAGTAAAGACTTTGAGAGGAGTGTCAAAAATGCCAGGAGAACACGTATTTGCTTTTTCTGATGGTAATTTCAAAGAGGAGGTAATCGGGGCCGCCGAGCCGGTACTGGTTGACTTCTGGGCCGCCTGGTGCGGACCGTGTAAGATGATTGCACCGGTTATTGATGAGATTGCTGAAGAGTTTCACGGTAAAGTCAAGGTCGGCAAGGTGGACGTAGACGAAAACCGCCAGACCGCCATGGAATACGGTGTAATGAGCATTCCTACCCTGATCATCTTCAAAGGCGGCCAACCTGTTGAAAGAGCAGTTGGTTATAAATCTAAGGATGAATTAAAGGCCATGCTGGAAAAGCTGTAAGTGAGCTGTCAGCTATCAGCCGTCAGCTATCAGCTAAAGATTTATAAAAGCCATCGGAGTATTGCTCCGGTGGCTTTAGTATTTTTAAGGATGACCGGTTTGGGGGCTACTCTGGAAGACCCGTGAGCAACGTAGGGGGAGGCAGTATCCCGGAGGGATACTGCCTCCCCCGGAGTCGACCCAAGGCAAACCCGATAGACTCAACCCTCGAAAGCTGTATTTCACCACCAGATTACGGCAGGTTGCCGTTTATTTATTGTAGCAGTTTACCGGCGGGGTGTATAATTTAGTTAAAACAAAGGTAAAGGAGGACGGGGGTATGCAGGAAAAGCAGATTGTTACAGCCAATAACGGCGTGGAGATTGTTCTCAGACCGGCCGTTTCCGAGGATGCCAGGGAGATCATCGATACCGTGAGTTCTGTTTCCCCGGAACGGAGTTATGTGTTAATGGAGAAGTATGGCAAAGACGAAGAAACGGAAAGAAAATATATCACCGATATGGACCGCCAGCACAACTTGTTGCTGGTAGCGGTAGCCGAAGGGGTGATAGTGGGTAGTCTGGCTGCTCTGCAGGAGAATGAGGGCCAGGATCCCAAGACTACCCATATTCTTAATGTCGGGCTACACCTTACCAAAGCTTACCGGGGTCTGGGTATCGGGAGTAAGATGCTGCAATATGCCATTGACTGGGCCCGGGAAAGGGGTTTCAGAAAACTGGAGGCCAACATTTTCACCGTTAATAGCCGCTCGTTGAAGCTCTTCAGCAATGCCGGTTTTGTGGAAGAGGGAACTCGCCGAAAACAATACCGTATTGGCAGAGAATTTATTGATGAAGTAATTGTGGCGAAATTTCTGGATTAAAGCAGTTCTTCCTCCAGCTTAGCTTTAATTTCCATGACCTTTTCGCTGATTAAAGGCTCGGTTTCAAAGAGGCTTTGGCCGGCCAGGTCGGCCCTGGCGATTCCCTGGTGGTAAGGGAGAAAGCCCAGAATGGTTAACCCTTTGAGGGCTTCCCTTATGGTTTCCTCATCTCCGGGGAGAACCTTGTTGGCTACCAAGAAAACTTTAGTCACCCCTAAGTCCTTGGCCAAATCAACTACGGCCATAGCGGTTTGGAAGCTTCTTTGACCAGGTTCTACCACCACCACGAAGGCATCTACTCCTTCGGCGGTGCCTCTACCCAGGTGTTCCAGGCCTGCTTCCATATCCACAATTACTGTCTCGTCCCGGCCAAGGACCAAGTGGCGGAGTAAGTGTTTAATGAGGACGCTTTCCGGGCAGGCACAACCGGCTCCCCCTTTGGTGACATTGCCCATCTGCATTAGTTTGATTCCGGCATGTTCCACAACATATCGTTCCGGGATATCTTCAACCCTGGGGTTTAGGACAAAGATTTGTCCCGATGTGCCGGGTTCAGCTCCGGTACGTTCTTTGATAAGTTGCCTATCGTCAGCGATGGTGACTATTTTTTTGCGAATTTCCGGGGGGAAACCCAGAGCCATTCCTAGATTGGCGTCAGGGTCGGCGTCCACGGCCAGGATTTTCCGGCCTTCCTTGGCGTAGAGGTGACAAAAGAGGGAGGCGAGGGTGGTCTTGCCCACCCCGCCTTTACCGGAGAATGCTATCTTTAAGCCTTTTTCACTCATTATATTCACTCCTTGGGTTATCCGGCGATTTCAGGACAAGGCAAACCCAAAGCCTTCCGCTTCATGATAATTCGCTCCAGAATTGCCTGACTTGCTTTTACCGGGTCTTGTTCATGGATTAGTTTTCCCCCAAAGAGGCCGTCGGTAGTCAAGGGATATTGACACCCAAAATTATAATGGTTGTGATAAGGAAGAGGAATAAATTTTTGGTTTTTTTGACCATCTGAATACCCTCCGGTTATTATTTAATGATATACTAAATACTATATGAAACCCTAATAATTCTACTAATAATAATTATTACCAAAAAGAACGGGCCAAAGAGGTTTTTGGGTAAAATGGCAGAAATTATTCCATACTAAACATATCAAGTAGGTTGACAGGAGGAAGGTTACCTTTGAAAAAGATTATCGATTTACGTAGTGATACAGTAACCAAACCCACTGAGGCTATGCGCAAGGCTATGTATGAAGCTGAAGTGGGGGATGATGTCTTCGGTGAAGATCCCACCGTTCTTCGCTTGGAAATGCTGGCTGCTGAGAGGTTTGGCAAGGAAGGGGCCTTACTGGTTCCTACCGGCACTATGGGCAATCAATTGGCTTTATTGACTCATACCAACCGGGGAGAAGAGATTGTGGTGGAGGCTGAAGCCCATATCTACTTCTATGAGGTGGGCGGGATAGCGGCTTTAGCCGGTGTTCAGACCCGCACCATCAGGGGTCAGCGAGGGGTTCTTGACCCCGAAAATATTCGGGGTGCCATAAGAACTAGGGATATTCATTTCCCCAGGACAAGCCTTATTTGTGTGGAAAACACCCACAACCGGGCCGGGGGTGCCGTGGTATGCCTTGATGAGATGGAGGCTATTGCCCAGGTGGCTAAGGAGTTCGGGATTCCCATCCACCTGGATGGGGCCAGAATCTTCAATGCGGCTATTGCTTTGGGAGTTGGTGTGAAGGAATTGACCAAAGATGCTGATACGGTGATGTTCTCATTGTCCAAAGGGCTGGGTGCGCCGGTGGGTTCTATGTTGGTGGGTCACGGTGAATGGATTGAGCGGGCCAGGAAGTGGCGCAAAATGCTAGGGGGCGGTATGCGGCAGGCCGGAATCATTGCGGCGGCGGGGATTGTGGCCCTTGAGGAGATGGTGGACCGGCTGGAAGAAGACCATCGGCTGGCCAGGGAACTGGCTGTGGGGTTGGCGGAGATTAAAGGGATAGGGTTGAATCTTGACTCGGTTCAGACTAATATAGTGGTTATGGATATCGAGGATACCGGTTTAAGTGTTTCTGCTTTCCTGGCCAGGTTGAAGGAGGAAGGGGTTCTGGCGGTGGCTTTCGGGGAATATGCCGTCCGGATGGTTACTCATAAGGATGTTGATGGGGATGATATAGAGCAAGCCTTGCTGGCGGTCAAGAAGGTGGCGGGGCAGGGCTAATTAAGTGGTTTAGCAGCAGGGGGAGTTAGTTATGGATTTGTTCAGTGCAGCTCTTAATCAGGGGTACGCTCCGCTGGCCCAGCGGATGCGGTCTAGAAATCTGGATGAATTTGTGGGTCAGGAACATATTGTGGGGCCGGGGAAATTATTGAGGCGGGCGATCGAGGCCGACCAGTTGAGTTCTTTGATTTTCTACGGGCCGCCTGGGACAGGGAAAACTACTTTGGCCATGGTGATATCCCAGGTTACGGCTGCTAGTTTTGTGAGGCTCAATGCCGTTACAGCAGGGGTTAAGGATCTCCGGGAGATAATTGAGGAGGCCAGGGATAATCTTAAACTTTACGGGAAAAAGACTATCCTGTTTATCGACGAGATACACCGGTTTAACAAAAGTCAACAGGATGCTTTGTTACCGGCAGTGGAGGATGGCACGGTAATTCTGGTGGGAGCCACTACCGAGAATCCTTTTTTCGAGGTTAATTCGGCTCTGCTATCCCGGTCGAGGATTTTCCGTCTAAATTTATTAGAAGAGCATCATTTACGAAAATTGATTGCTATGGCCCTGGCAGACGAGGATAGGGGGCTGGGCGGTTATAAGGTATGCGTGACTGAGGAGGCCCTGGCGCATATTATCCAGGTGGCCAACGGCGATGCCCGCTCGGCTTTAAATGCCCTGGAGTTAGCGGTACTGACCACCCCGCCGGGGGATGACGGGGTGCGGGAGATTACTCTAGAAGTGGCGGAGGAGTCTATTCAGCAGAAGGTGGTACAGTATGACAAAAACGGGGACCAGCACTATGATGTGATTTCAGCTTTTATCAAGAGCCTGCGGGGCTCGGATCCCGATGCCGCCCTCCACTGGTTGGCCAGGATGATTTATGCCGGGGAGGATCCTAGGTTCATTGCCCGGCGGTTGATGGTTCATGCCGCCGAAGATGTGGGGTTGGCCGATCCCCAGGCCCTGGTGGTGGCGGTGGCGTCGGCCCAGGCTCTGGAGTTCATTGGGATGCCGGAGGCCCGGCTGCCTTTGGCTGAGGCGACTCTGTACATAGCTTGTGCACCTAAGAGCAATGCGGTAATTAAGGGCATTGACAGGGCCTTGGCCGATGTGGAGCGCCGCCCGGTGGGACGGGTGCCTGTTCATTTGCGGGATGCTCATTACAAGGGGGCGAAACAGCTTGGTCACGGCAAGGGGTATAAGTACCCTTATGACTATTCGGGGAATTATGTGGAGCAGCAGTATCTTCCCGATGAATTGGCAGGTATGGTGTATTATGAGCCGTCCGGCAACGGGCAAGAGAAAGGAAATAAAAAAACATAGTAAACCACTCTGAATTAAATTGACATCTTCAGCATGATATGCTAAGATATCTCTAAAACATATCCTACGAAAATGCTTGGAATTGAGAGGAGACGCCCATGAAATTATCTACCAAGGGTCATTACGGTTTGCAGGCAATGTTCGACCTGGCCCAACATTATGGCCAAGGTCCTATTCCCCTAAAAAGCGTAGCGGAGAGGCAGGAGCTTTCGGAGCATTACCTGGAGCAGCTCATCTCCGGTTTGCGTAAAGCCGGACTAGTAAAAAGCGTCCGGGGGGCCCAAGGGGGCTATACTCTGGCTAAAGAACCTGCTGACATTAAAGTTGGGGACGTGATCAGGGTTTTAGAGGGTCCAATTGCCCCGGTAGATTGCGTTAATGACGCTGATACCGAGAGTTGTCAGAAAGCCGATCACTGTGTTACCCGCAACGTCTGGGAAAAAGTTAAGGACAGTATCACCGAAGTGCTGGACTCCATTACGCTGGAAGATATGTGCAAAGATGCAGAAAAGGCCAGACTAGCGAACAACTATTATATGTACTACATTTAAAAAGGAGTGACTGTTAAGTTATGGGAAGAATTTATATGGACCATAGCGCTACAACACCAGTTGACGCTGATATTGCCCAGGCCATGGTCAAATTCATGACCGAGGATTTTGGCAATCCTTCAAGTATCCACTCTTTTGGCCGGGATGTTAAAAAAGCCGTGGAGGAGGCTCGGGAGAAGGTGGCCAAAGCTATCGGCGCTGATGCTAGGGAAATTATTTTCACCAGCGGCGGCACCGAATCCGATAACGCTGCCATCATCGGGGTTGCCACTGCTAACTGCAAAAAAGGCAGCCACATCATCACCTCCACTATTGAGCACCATGCTGTGCTGGATACCTGTCACCATCTGGAGAAAAACGGTTTCAAGGTGACCTACCTGCCGGTGGATGAATACGGCATGGTCAAGGCAGAAGATGTGGCCAAGGCCATTACTGATGACACTATTCTTATCACCATTATGCATGCTAATAATGAAGTAGGCACTATCCAGCCCATTGCTGAAATCGGGCGGTTGGCCAAGGAAAAGGGTATCTATTTCCACGTTGATGCCGTGCAAACCATTGGTAAAATTCCAGTTAATGTAGATGAACTGGGAGTGGATTTACTGTCTGTATCCTCCCACAAGATTTATGGTCCCAAAGGGGTAGGATGCCTGTACATACGGAAAGGCACCCGCTGGACACCCATTACCTTTGGCGGAGCCCAGGAGCGCAAGCGTCGGGCAGGTACCGAGAATACCGCCAGTATCGTGGGCTTAGGCATGGCCATGGAAAAGGCTGTGGCCAACCTAGAGCAGGAAGTTACGAAATTAACTAAGTTAAGGGATAAATTAATCAACGGCATTACCGCTAATATTGATCATATCCAGTTGAACGGCCACCCCACCTTCCGGTTGCCCAACAACGTTAATTTTAGTTTCCATTTCATTGAGGGCGAGTCTTTGCTCCTGAGTCTGGATATGAAGGGGATCGCCGCTTCCAGCGGTTCAGCATGCACTTCTGGGTCGTTAGATCCTTCCCATGTATTGCTGGCCATGGGTATCAGCCACGAAGTAGCCCACGGCTCTCTGCGCTTGACTCTGGGCAAGATGAATACCGAGGAAGAAGTCAATTACGTTTTGGAGGTTCTGCCTGAAATTGTGGAACGCCTGCGGCAGATGTCTCCCTTGTATGACCAAAATTATCAACCCAAAAAGGAGTGCTGTCAACATGTATAGTGAAAAGGTGATGGATCATTTTCAGAACCCCCGCAATGTGGGGGAGATTACTGATGCCAGTGGGGTTGGGGAAGTCGGGAACCCTACCTGCGGCGATATTATGCGGATTTATCTGAAGGTTGAGGATAATGTGATTAAAGAGGTGAAGTTCAAGACCTTCGGATGTGGCGCTGCGGTGGCCACCAGTAGCATGGTTACTGAGATGGTAATTGGGAAGACTATAGATGAGGCGTTGAAGATTACTAATCAGGCGGTGGCCGAGGCCCTGGACGGGCTTCCTCCGGCTAAGATGCATTGTTCGAATCTGGCAGCCGATGCGCTACATAAGGCTATCGAGGATTATAAGAATAAGTTGGCTGGGTAAGAGGAGAAAAGCTTAGGTGAATGCCTAAGCTTTTTGCTCATTAAGATTTCGATATTGAAATTTAATTGGGCGAAATACCTTAACAAAAAACAGTGGGGTTTACCACTGTTGGTTAAACTTGATTTGAAGTTCTTTCCCCAAAAACTGACCCAACAAAACACAGTATTAATTCTAAACGCCCCCGAGGAATACAAAGAAGTTGTCAACGACATTAAATCAGAAATCCACACAACCATCAGCGGCAAGTATGAATTCATCCAAATCTTCGCCAAAGATGTGGCAGTGAAAAAGGGAAAGAAAGAATAACCAAAGGCCAATAGACGGGGGAAAATCGATGAGCAAACGCGTAGTGGTAGCCATGAGCGGGGGAGTGGATAGCTCCCTGGCGGCGGCTTTATTAAAAGAACAAGAATATGAGGTCATGGGTGTGACCATGCAGATCTGGTCTGCCGACCGGGAGGATGAGGATACCGGGGGCTGCTGTTCCCTGTCTGCCGTGGACGATGCCCGGCGGGTGGCCAACACCTTGGGGATACCTTATTATGTCATGAATTTTCGGGAGCTTTTCGAGGAAAAGGTTATCCGGTATTTCTGTGATGAGTATTTGCAGGGGAAGACGCCTAACCCATGTATTGCCTGTAACCGGTTTATCAAATTCGAGTCTTTCCTCACCAAGGCCAGGGGCCTAGAGGCAGATTTCATCGCCACAGGGCATTATGGCCGGATAGCTTATGAGGAAGAGCGGGGTCGCTGGGTCTTGATGAAAGCGGTGGATGACACCAAGGACCAAACCTATGCCCTTTACACCTTTACCCAGGAGCAGTTGAAGCATACCTTGCTGCCTTTGGGGGAATATACTAAAGTACGTACCAGGGAGATGGCCCGGGAACTTGGTCTAACGGTGGCCAATAAACCGGACAGCCAGGAGATTTGTTTCGTACCGGATGATGATTACCAGGGTTTCCTGCGGGACAGGTTCGGTGAGCAGGTATTCAAACCAGGGCCCTTCCTTGACACCCAGGGAAAAGTCCTGGGCCAGCATAAAGGCATCCCTTTTTACACCATCGGCCAGCGCAAAGGGCTGGGGATAGCTTTGGGGGAACCGGTGTATGTGGTGGCCATCGACCCAGAGCGCAATGCGGTTATCCTGGGCCGCCCCGAGGAGGTTTTCGGCGCCAAGCTGGTGGCTAAGGATGTTAACTTCATTCTGGTGGATAAACTTACTCAGCCCATGGAGGTAGAGGCCAAGATTCGCTACAGCGCCAAACCTGCTAAGGCAGTGATTTACCCTGCAGGTGACGACAGGGTGAGGGTTGAATTTGACCAGCCCCAGAGGGCTATTACGCCGGGACAAGCGGTGGTTTTCTACCAGGGGGATTATGTGGTGGGGGGAGGAACCATTGAAGCCCAGGTGGGTTAAACGAGGGAAAGGCAGGCTGTGACCATGTTTAAAGGAATTGGAGCCTCTCCGGGGATAGCTATAGGGACTGCTCTGGTGTATACCAGGCCGGAGCCGGAATTACCCACCCATACCTTAGACCCGGATGACGTAGCCAGGGAAATGTACAGGTTAAGCAGCAGCATTAGTGAAGCCAGGGCCCAGGTTAATGCCATTAGGATGAGGACCGAGGCCCAATTAGGTACGGAACAGGGAGCTATTTTTCAGACCCAGCTTACCATCCTGGAAGATCCTATTTTGCTGGGGGAAATAACTGCCTTAATCAAAGAGGAATACCTTCCGGCGGAACTGGCGGTTAAACAGGTAACAGACCGTTATATAGCTTTATTAAAAGGCACCGGGGACGAAGTCATAGGGGAACGCTGGGCCGATGTGGCCGATGTGGGGCGCAGGGTGATTAATAACCTGCTGGGCATCAGGCGGATTCCCCTGGCCACAATGGCCCATGAGGCTATTGTGGTGGCCCCTGACTTGACCCCTTCGGATACAGCTCAACTCCCCAGGGATAAGGTATTGGCCTTTGTTACCGAACACGGGGGCCGCACCTCCCATAGCGCCATCATGGCCAGGTCTTTGGAAATACCGGCGGTGGTGGGGGTGGGAAACATTTTAACCAGGGTGAAAACCGGGGATAACCTGGTGGTCGATGGGGACGAGGGGCTAGTGCTCATCAATCCTGAAATCCTTACCTTGGAGAAATATAAAAAGCGGTTGACTCAGCTAAGGTTGGCTAACCAGGAACTCAAGAATCTTAGGGATTTGCCTGCTATCACCAAGGACGGTTACCGAATGGAACTGGGGGCCAACATCGGGACTCCGGAGGAAGTGGAAGGGGCCTTGGCTTACGGGGCTGTGGTAATCGGCCTCTACCGGACGGAATTTCTGTATCTGGGCCGCCCGGACATGCCGGGGGAAGAGGAGCAGGTGGCGGTATATACCGGGGTGGTGGAAAGGATGAAGGGCCGCCCGGTGGTGTTTCGTACTTTAGATATCGGGGGAGACAAGCCTTTACCGGATCTTTCGTCCGGGGGTGAAGTCAACCCCTTTTTAGGTTGGCGGGGTATCCGGTTGTCTCTGGATCGCAAGGATATTTTCAAAACCCAATTACGGGCGTTCCTGAGGGCTGGGGCCGCTGGGCCGGTGAGGATTATGTTCCCCCTGGTAGTGGGTTTGCAGGAATATCGGGAGGCCAAAGAGATTTTGGTTCAGGTCAGGGAAGAGCTGGCGGCCCAGGGCCTGGCTTTTGACCCCCATATCCCGGTGGGAATCATGGTGGAAACCCCGGCGGCGGCGGTAATTACTGACCTCTTGGCCCGGGAGGTGGATTTTTTCAGCATCGGGACCAATGACTTAACCCAATATACTTTGGCGGTAGACCGAACCAATGAACAGGTGGCCCATCTTTATGACCATTATCACCCGGCGGTGCTGCGCCTCATTGAACAGGTGGCAAAAGGGGCAGCAAAGGAAAAGAAAAAGGTGAGCATTTGCGGCGAGATGGCAGGCGATCCCATAGCTGTTCCCCTGTTGATGGGATTGGGCCTAAGGGAATTGAGCATGGCTCCAGGGGCCATTCCCAGGGTTAAACAGGTCATTCGTTCCCTTACTGCGGAGGACGCCAGGAAATTAGCCGGTGAAGTGTTAGGGCTCAAAGAACCGATGGCAGTGCGGGAAAAACTGGCCGCAAAGGTAAGGGTACCGGATAAAGAAAAGTGATAAAGTTGGGTGAAACCGGGAAACATAAAGCAACATGAAGCACTGAACCCAAGGAGGGCAGGTTGTGTTAAAGGGCAGACAAGTTCTAAGTTTACCTATCCTCACTTTGGATAAAGGAATCCAGTTGGGGGAAGTGAAAGATCTTATCTATGACCCGGAGACCGGTTATTTTCAAGGGGTAACCATGGAGGACGGGGGCTGGCTGTGGGGGGCTAAGATTATCAGGTTCGAGGAATTCAATTCCATCGGACAGGATGCCCTGACCATAGCTGGGGAGGAAGCGGTCTGCTATACCGCCAAAGATGGGGACGCAAAACATCTTTACAAAAACCGGAAGGATATTACGGGCTACAAAGTCATGACCACCGGGGGCAAAGACCTGGGAACGGTGGAAGATATCCTCCTCCAGCCTGAAACGGGTAAAATCACCGGTTTTGAAATCTCCGATGGGGTGATTAACGACTTGTTGGCGGGCAGGGCGGAACTATATTGGGATGAGTTACCCACCATCGGTGAAGGGACGGTGGTGGTTGCGGACAGTTTTGAAAATATTTGGCAGCAGCAGAATCATCACCAGAATGTGTAAAATATATAAACATGGGCAAAACTAAAAGCAAACCCTGTGAAAGGAGCGCTAAGTTATGGTTTGCCCTGTATGTGGCGGTAAAGCCACAGGGAAAGTTGGGATTGAGCAGTTCTATTGCTGGGATTGCTGTGTTGAGTTCCGCAAGACCCCGGAACAGGTACAAGTGTATGATGTGGCAGAGGACGGTAGTCTGGTAGCCTGGGATGATGATTTGGACGCACCATATATGTAATAGTGGACAAACTTACAAGGAGGTTGACCAAGATGTCCAGAAGAGGTTTTCTCAATGGTTTGTTGGCTGGAGGCGTGATAGGAGCCGCCATGGCTTTATTTGTCCGGCCCCAGATGAAACCTGGCCCCAAGAAAGGGCTGATTGCCAAAACTAGGCGCATGAGTTCTAAAGCCGGTAAAGTTGTTTCGGAAGTAAGGGATAGTGTCCGGGATATTAAGAAGATACTTGACTAACCTTGGGAGTGAAATGAGAGTTGCACTGGTTTAGTGAGAAAAGGACTTACCGGTTGGCTTTGTTGGTGGTTGTGCCGGTGGTGGGGGCTTACTTTATCTATTTGGTGAGGGGTATTTTATTACCTTTCCTTTTGGCTTTTCTGGTGGCTTATCTTTTAAAACCGATGGTTAATTTTCTGGAACGGCGGGGTTTAACCCGCCTTTTGGCTATTTGTGCGGTTTATTTGTTAATGGCCGCTTTGGCGGCGGGTGTGGCTTTTTATGGTTTTCCTAAGTTAATTTCAGAACTGAATCAATTGGGGGAGACCATCCCTGAGTATACTCGCCGGATAAAGGAGATTAACAATACCGTCCAGCTTCAGTATGACAGATTCACCCTGCCCGATAGTGTGCGGTTGGTGGTTGACCAGAGGATAGCGGAAGGGGAAAAAGGAATTTTGCGGATGGTGGATAAAGCGGCGGGGAGCCTGCTGGGGTTGTTTTCCCATTTGTTTAGTTTTCTCCTGGCTCCGGTGTTGGGCTTCTATATCCTCAAAGATGCCGAGGGAATCCGCAAGAAGTTTGAAGGCTCTATTCCTACCAGGTATAGGGCCGACGTACTGGCCTTGGTGAGGGATGTGGATCAGGTGGTGAGGAGTTTTATCCGGGGCCACCTAATGGTAAGCTTTATCGTTGGAGTATTAACCTGGCTGGGGATGGCCTTAATCGGGATGCCTTTCGCCCTGGTCATTGGGATAATTGCCGGAGTTGCCGATTTGGTCCCTTTTTTCGGACCTCTCATTGGGGCCGTTCCGGCGGTGGCTATCGGGTCACTGCAGTCATGGCAGTTGGCCGGTTACGCCTTACTGGTCATTTTGGTTGTACAGCAATTGGAAGGCAACGTTATTTCCCCCAAAATCCTGGGGGACAGCCTTGGCCTTCATCCTTTGATGATTATTTTCGTTTTGTTGGCGGGGGGCCATTTGTACGGGGTGGTAGGGATGCTGGTGGCAGTTCCTTTAGCTGCCTCCATCCGGGTTATCGGGCGTTATGTATTTCTTAAACTGGTGGGATAATGAGGGGAATATTGACAACCCCCCGGTACAGTTTGTATAATTACATAGATAACAGCTTAAGATAGGGAACATGTTGACGGAAAAGAGTCGGTTAAGGTTCGGGTAACAGAGAGGAAACCCATGGCTGAAAGGTTTCTTACCATGGATAACCGGCAGCCCTTCCAGAGTGCGGGCCAAACCCGCCGGGTCAGCCCGTTATAGCCATGTGAGAGCATTTTAGCTGGTGGCTGGTAGCTGATAGCTTGAAAGGATTCCTAAGGGGTAGTAAGTTAGCCCATAAGAATGCTTATAAACTACAAGCTACAAGCTATAAGCTATAAGCTAAATGAAGCATGGGTGGTACCGCGAGATATCCTCTCGTCCCTGCAGGGATAGGGGGATTTTTTTATTAAAGTGGAGGCTTTTATGAAAAAACTTATCGGGGTCTTCATTTGGACTTGAATAATGTGGCCTTGGTGGATAAAAAAGGCAGGGTTGAGGTTTACAAAGGGTCGAAAGGGTTATCGGGGAGAAGCCTGCCCCGGACAGGCAATGGAGTCTGGCTTTGATTTTCGGCGGTTTAGTGGTGATAGCACTTTTTATGATGACATTTCTAAAAAATAGAAAATAGAGGGGGTTGCTAATCAAATGCTTACCGGTAACGAGATTCGCCAAAAATTTCTGCAATATTTCGAAAGTAAAGGGCATACCAGGGTGGATAGCTCATCTCTGGTTCCCCATAACGACCCTACCCTCCTTTTTGCCAATGCGGGGATGAACCAATTCAAAGACATTTTCCTGGGCCTTGAGAAGAGCAGTTTCAATCGGGCCACCACTTCCCAGAAATGCGTGCGGGCCGGGGGGAAACACAACGACCTGGATACCGTGGGCCGTACCGCTCGCCATCATACCTTTTTCGAAATGCTGGGCAACTTTTCTTTTGGCGACTACTTCAAACGGGATGCCATCGCTTTTGCCTGGGAGTTCTTAACCGTGGAAATGGGGTTGCCGAAAGATAAACTTTATGCCACCATCTACCTGGATGATGACGAAGCCTTCCAACTTTGGCAGGAGGTAACGGGAATTCCGGTGGAACGGATTATCCGCCTGGGGGAGAAGGACAATTTCTGGGCCATGGGTGACACAGGGCCTTGTGGTCCCTGTAGTGAAATTCTCATCGACCGGGGCGAGGAACTGCGTTGTAAGGCAGAGGTCTGTGCCATCGGGGAGTGTGACTGTGACCGGTGGCTGGAAATCTGGAACCTTGTATTCATGCAGTTTAACCGGGATGAAAGCGGAGTCATGACTCCCCTGCCCAAGCCAAGCATTGACACCGGTATGGGTTTGGAACGGATAACTTCCGTAGTTCAAAACGTTGCCAGCAATTATGATACTGATTTGCTCCAGCCTGTCATCAAAGCAGTTGAAGGGTTGTGTGGAAAGTCATATCACCGGGATGAGCGGGGTTTCCCTTTCCGGGTAATCGCCGACCATTCCCGGGCTTGTACCTTTCTTATCAGCGACGGGGTAGCGCCTAGCAATGATGGCCGGGGTTATGTACTGCGCCGCATCTTGCGCCGGGCGGTGCGTTTTGGCAAGGTGTTGGAGATTAATAAACCCTTCCTGTATGAGATGGTTCCCGTGGTGGTTGAACAGATGGGCGGGGCCTATCCTGAGCTTAAAGAGAAGCTGGAATATGTCCAGCAGGTTATTAAATTAGAGGAAGAAAGATTCCACCTGACCCTCCATGAAGGAATGAAAATGGTCGGTGAAATCGTGGCCAGGATTGAGGCCGAAGGACGTAGAACCATTTCCGGTGATGAAGCCTTTACTCTCTATGATACTTACGGTTTCCCATTGGATTTAACCGAGGACATTGGGGAAGAACATGGATTGACGGTGGACAAGGAAGGCTTTGAAAAGTCCATGGCCGCCCAACGGCAGCGGGCCCGGGCCGCCCGTCATGAAACCGGGGCGGTTACCCAGCTGCAGGAACTTTATGCTGACTTAGGTCATAAATTGGGAGCCACCCAGTTTGTTGGCTATGGTCATAACGAGGCCACTGCTAATGTCCAAGCCCTGATTGTCGAAGGGGTACGGGTTGACCGGGTGGAAAAAGGTGACGAAGTACAACTTGTTATTAACGAGACCCCTTTCTATGGCGAAAGCGGCGGCCAGGTGGGGGATGCCGGTTTGATTTCCGCTGAAACCGGTAAAGTCAAGATAAATGATACCAAGAAGGTCTTTAACAACATGATTGTTCACTTGGGAGAAGTGGTGGAAGGCTACCTTACTGAAGGGGCTTTGGTTCAGGCGGCTATTGACCTGGAACGCCGGGAGGCCATTGCCCGCAACCATACCACGACTCACTTGGTTCACAAGGCCCTGAAAGAGGTGCTGGGGGAACATGTAAACCAGGCCGGTTCTTTAGTGGAGCCGGATAAGCTGCGGTTTGACTTCAATCACCTGGCAGCGGTGACCCCGGAAGAACTGGCCAAAGTGGAAAAACTGGTTAACGAGCAGATTTTGGCGGCCCTGCCGGTAGAGGTGACAGAGACCTCGGTGGATGAGGCCAAGGCTATGGGAGCTACCGCCCTCTTTGGGGAAAAGTACGGCAATGTGGTCAGGGTGGTCAAAATCGGGGACTACAGCCTGGAATTATGCGGCGGTACACATTTGAAGAACAGTAGTCAGGCCGGGGTTTTCAAGCTGGTCAGTGAAAGCGGTATCGGCGCCGGCTTGCGCCGGGTGGAAGCTGTTACCGGTAAGGGAACCTTGGATTACCTCAAATCTAAAGAAGAGACCTTGCAAGAGATAGCATCACTGGTCAAAGCCGCCCCCCATGAAGTGGTGCGGCGGGTGGAAAACCTGGTCCAATCTCTGAAAGAAGCCGAAAGGGAAATCTCCGCCCTCCAGGGCAAACTGGCCAAGTACGAGTCTCAGGGCCTCCTTGACCAGGTGAAAGAGGTCAAAGGAGTAAAAGTGTTGGCGGCCCAGGTAGGGGCTCCTGACATGGATGCCTTGCGTTCCATGGGTGATATGCTCCGGGATAAACTGGGTTCCGCCGTGGTTGCCTTGGGCAGTGTGGCCGGGGATAAAGTGAATTTCGTGGTCATGGTTACCAAAGACCTAGTGGGTCAGGGTGTTCATGCCGGCAATATCATCAAGGAAGTGGCCAAGGCTGCCGGCGGCGGCGGCGGCGGTCGCCCCGATATGGCCCAGGCCGGTGGCAAAGAACCCGGGAAAGTCGCCGAGGCTTTAAGTCTGGTTGAAGGCCTGGTGGCCGGTCAGGTGAAGTAAAAGGTAAGGGTATGGCTCAAATTGGCCATACCCTTTGTGTTACTTCCTTTTCACGGGAAGCATAATTTCAATAATCCAGTTTTCAGGATTTGGTTCATCCCAGGGTCCTACATAACAGGCATCCCGCAAATTTCCGTTAATTTCATAACCGTTGTCCTCAATCCATTTAAGTAAAGCTCCATAGGCTAAATGCAAGGTGTCCGGTGAACCCTTATGAATCACACAGGCAACATCCTTAAGAACCGCCATTTTCTTGAATTTCACAGTTTCACTGTCCGTTGCGTAAGCGGTTACCTCTTCGCATATTTCAATATCCATATTCTCTTTGTATTCTCCATCATGGTAGATGGTAAAGCAATGTCCGGGGGTATTGGGACAGGTGACCTTCTCGGATTTCATGTATTCCCCCATCTCACACCACATCCTGGCCTGATCATTATAGCCGGCAACTACGCCGCGCATAGATGATACAATCATTTCTGGAAAATCTTTTACAGTAATATTATATACCACACAATCTTCCTCCTTTTGCAGGGTTTTTAGGTATTTCTCAATTTGAGAAATCTGTTGCTGACGGATTTCTACTTCAGCTGTTATTTCATCTTGTTTTAGCTTCAACTGATGGGTCATTTTTTGCACAGATGTACCGTCGGAAAGAATCTGTGCAATCTCGGCAAGGGAGAAGCCAATTTTTTTCAAGGCTATTATTCTGTTTATTTTGGGTAATTGACTTGCCGAATAGTAGCGGTAGCCTGTCCATTGGTCCACATATTCAGGTACCAGTAAACCTATTTTTTCATAGTGGCGTAACGTAGCTACCGTTACTTTGTTAAGTAATGAGAACTCACCGATTTTAAACATAGAACACATCCTCCCCAATTGCGCAATTAGGTTATGATTACATAATAAACTATGATGTAACATGAGAGTCAAGGGATATTTTAATGGATCTGCATTTAAGTAGCGGGTCTTTTTTTCATAAAAGTATTAGTTTCCTATCTACGCATAGTACAAGTGTCGGAATTCGACGGAAAAAAACCCAGAAAAAAACAAGGAAAATTAATACAAATGGCGAATTTCACCAGCTAATGATAATTTAAGGAGTGGTTTAATAGGAAATTTGGAAAGGGAAATTAGCGAAATGAAATTCATTTTTGAAAGGAGCTTATGAAATGAAGAGAAAACCAGCATTATTTTTAAGTTTAATAATGGTAGTATTTGCAACCTTTTCTACCACCGTTTTTGCACAGTTATTACCTAATCAAATTGTTAACGAAGCCATGTACCAACCGATTGAAAATGATAAAACGCTTATCAATTATCCCAGCGACCCGGTTGCTTACAAGGATTGGAAGAGTCAGAATTACGACAAAACTGAAAAAACCGGGTTCTCCATAGCTAATATTTCACCAACATCTATAGCAAATGAATTTCTCCCCGAGAACATCCTTTACTACCATTAAAGAAAATGACAACTATTTTGTTTATGGTGATCAAAATGACAAGGCAACATTTACGGTTGCTTCAAAAGTTTATGATGGAAAGATTATTTCAACCTATTTAATCAACAACAAACTTGAAGTTCAACAAAACCTGGAATTCGTAAAAGGTTCAACTGTTAATAACAGGCAAGATGTAGTAGAAATTGAGTACGTCTTGAGTAATTTATCCAACGAAAACATTCAATCTGGAGTTCGAATAATGTTGGATACTATGCTTGGTTCCAATGATGGAGCACCTTTCCGCATTCCCGGACATGGTGCTATTACTTCTGAAAAGGAATTTGTCGGTGAGATTATCCCTAACTATTGGCAAGCCTTTGACTCCTTAACAGATCCCACCGTTATAAGTCAAGGAACTTTTATTAGGGGAAGTAATATAAAACCCCAGAAAATACAATTTGCTTCTTGGTCAAGAGTTTATGGTACTGTTTGGAATTACACACCTTCTACAGGCACCAATCTTTCTGACTCAGCTGTAGCTTTATATTGGGAATTTAACTTGGCTCCTAATGAAACAAAAACAGTACGTACCTACTATGGTCTATCAGGTTTCAATCAAGACCTTCGACCACCTCTCAGTTTATCTGTGGCAGCTGAATCTGAGGTGGCTGCCGTGAAGGGAAAATACAATCCTAACCCTATTGCTTTACAAGCTTTTGTTAACAACATCTCAAATGCTGTAGCAAAAAACGTAAAACTTACTGTTGAATTACCCGAAGGTCTTTATATTAACGAGCAAGGGGTAAATAAGCAAAGTCTTGTTATACCTTTAGGCACCATAAATCCGGGGGAAGAGAATAACCACTCCGTTCCCATACACATAAAACCACAAAATCAAGCCAAGGAATTCACTTATAAGATACACTTGGATGCTGATTTGGTTGAGAGAAAGACCTTATTAATGAAATTGAAAGTACCGGCCATATCTCAAGGATCTTACCCGGCAATTGAGAACATCTTTGGTTCAGAGTTTAAACAAAAATTAAGCACGGTACAAAATTAGGTTACAAAACATGTAGATTTGGAGGTGTTTCTTTGTGAAAAGATTACTATATAAATCTCTTATTTCAATAGTGATGGTTATAAGTATGCTTGCATCATCAACATTACCGGTTTTCTCAATCAGTGAAACAATGGCAAAGGAGAAAGAAGACTCGAAGAGTAAACACGTAATTCCTGTATTGAAAATCACCCCAGCTGACAAAACAACATTTGTGCGTCCCGATACACCTATTAAGATTATCCTTGACTCGAAAGCCAAAAACATAAAATGGTTTGATAAAAAACTTAAAAAAGGTAAGTACAGTGTTACCTTGAACGGCAAAAATGCAAAGAGCATTTATGACGGAAAAAACTTTACCATCACTGTACCTAATAACGGTCTAAACAGGTATACCACTTATAATGTACTGTTAAAAATGAAAGCCGATGATGAAGGTGATGACGAAGAGAAGGAACAAGAAAAAGACGATGACAAAGACGACGACAAATCCGGCAAAGCAAATTTTTCTTTCAGTTTCACTACCGGCTCGGCCTTCCATGAGGCAACCCGTTTAGATGTTAACCTAGAAAAGTCCAAAGTACGGGTAACTGAAGGTGGTAGATTGAAGGTACAGGTAACCGATGATTACGGGTTACCCGCTAAAAACGCAACAGTTAAAGTGGCAAGCAACAGTCAAAACCTCGTTGTCCCTGATTTACTACTGGATGCTGATGATAACGGAAAAGGTGTGGTTAACCTTTCCAACCGTGTTAAAGAAATAGTGCTTCTCACGGTTACTTCCCAGGATAACCTATATCGTGATAAAGTTAATACCCAAACTGCTACATTAAGCATAAATTTTCTGGCGGGTCCCCCCCAGCACATGAGTGTACAGGCTGATTCCCGGTTGAAGGTGGGTCAAAACCAAACTGTTAAGGGTGTTGTGTATGACCAGTTTAACAATCCCGTCGAAGATGATACCATCGTAACAGCGACTTCATCTGCAGGCAACCTGAGCCCTCAAAAGCAAAGCACCAAAGATCTTTACGGTCGGTAAAACGGACAGTATTGAATTTAGCGTAACGGATCAGTATGGAAATCCCGTTCCCGACACTCCCGTGAATTTATCTATAGCCGGTAAGGCTCAAACACCGTCTACAGTGACAACTGATGAAAACGGCAAGGCCATTGTTCCCGTCAGTAATACACTGGCAGAATCCGTCATCCTCACAGCTCTGACCCCAAATGGAATTAAAGGAACTGCGGAAATATCCTTCAGGGTTCCCTAATCAGTATTCCATGCGTGAGCAGTGGAAACAACTGGGGGAGACAGTGCCTGATAAGCTCGTGGCGGTAACGGAAACAGGAGATAATGGTCAATTTATCTCCTTGCTAAATCAATACATCCAACAATATGAGACCACCATACAGACTGATTATGTGGCGGCAGACCGTTTCAGTGAGACCACGGTTTCCGGCATCCAGTTGAAGGTATACCACCTCTTATTAAACTACTACAAGACCTACCGGAACGAACTTACCCCTGAGCAACGGGAGGTATTGCTTCAGAACCTTGGTGATATATTAGCCGCTGAAATTAAGCAGGCAGAAACCATCAAAGATGACGTCAATGAATACTTGTACCAGTTACAAGGAGCTAATAAAGAAATCATTTCTCCTTCCCTGGAGAAGCAAGCAGAGGTAAATGAAACCTGGAACCGGGCAATTGCTGACTTGCACAATGGTGCAATAACATCACCTTTTGTGCAGTTGCATAAAACCATTGAAATCAGCCGCAGTGTCTTAGTCCTTTATGGGATGACCTATTCCAAGGAAAACCTAAAAAAAGACAGTGACGGTGATAAGGTTCCTGATCTTGCTGAACTGGAGCATAAGACCAATTTGTTTCATCCAGATACCGATGATGACAGATTGACTGATTTCTTCGAATTAACCTATGGTACCGATCCTAAGAAACGGGACACAGACGGTAATGGCATTTCCGACGGTGCTGAGGATTTTGATGCTGATGGGTTGAATAACGAGGGCGAACAGCGTTGGGAAACAAATCCCAAGGTTCCAGACTCCGATGAAGAAGGAATATCAGACGGAGATGAAGTAAACAAACACAAGACTCTTCCAAATAACTGGGATACAGACAAGGATCAAGTATCGGATGCCAAAGAATTAGAAATTGGCACTGACCCATTGAAATGGGATACCGACGGAGATGGCAAATCCGACCTGGAAACCAAAGTGATGGAGAAAGTGGCCATTGAGTCGGAAGAGCAAGTAAGATTCGTCGAAGCTGGGGTTATTCCTCAGATTACCATAGAAGGCCAACCCCATACCGCAGAGGATGCATCGGTATATGATGCTTCTTATGATCCTGACCTGCCTGAAGTTCCCCACATGGTGGGAGTTCCGGTACATATCAGTACCCCTGGTAAATTCAATAAAGCCACCATTGCTTTTAAGTTGACAGAGCAAGCCGGTAATGTCGAGCCGCAAAATGTGCGGGTAATGTGGTACGACGAAGCCAATCGACGACTGGTACCGGTTCCCAATCAGAAAGTTGATGCTGTGAACAGAACGGTCTCTGTTGAGGTCAACCATTTTAGTATCTACCTTCTGGTTAACTTCGCCGAGTGGGTTAAACTCTTGGACGAGGAATATGACCCCGGAAAGCCCATGGTAATTCGGGGCAAAATAAACGATTTTGCCATTGCGACTTCGTTCCCGGCGGGCAATGGTACGGTATTCAACTATGGTCTTGTTAACCGGGATTCTCTTGAACAAGCATTGAGTCAAGGGAGTATTCCGGATGGTTTAGTACAAAGCCAAGTGTTCCATTTCGAGAATAATGACACTAACTTTGTATCTTCCGCTATCAACCGATTAGCAAGCGATTCCTCTCTGAAAAACAAATGGAAAGCCCTGATAGTCCCTTCGAATACCAAGTTGATTGACGATACTAACCTAGCAGCCGCACTGGAAACAGCTAAAGCCAACCAGATTAAGGTTTTCGCCTACTGGACGTCAGGTGAAACCGGTAGTGGGCAATGGGATTTGGCCAATATTGCCCAGGTTACCGGCGGAAAGTTTTTCGAGAACAATTTGCAGGATACCCAGTATTCCTTGGAGATGTTAAAAGGTGCTTGGGACGAGGTTAAAGCCCAGGAAGACCTGGATCAAGACGGTATACCCGACCTCGTGGAGAAAAAAGGGATTTTGATTGGAACCCTCGAAAGGGTATATTTGTCTACTTCTACGGAAGACCTTGACGGCGATGGTATCATGGACGGCCAGGACACCAATAAGGATGGTGTAATTGACGGTTATGAGTACGGTTACACCGATTTGAATGGGGTAGCTCTACCTGATGTGGAAACGGTTGAGGTCATTATAGAGGTGGCCGACCAGGGCGGCCCGGTTATTGCAAGTACTCAATTAAGGGCAGCAGGTACAAGGCAAAAGAAGGTTAAAGCTAACGTTCAGAAGAAAAAAGAAGAAGAGTGTAATGATAACAATACCCCAAAGAATAACGGTAACTTTATAGAAAAGCATGAAGGACTGTTTGATTTTCTTGATTATGAGTGGGAATATAAGGATGTACAGTGGGATTATTATGCTGAATTCCCGGATCAACTTCCTTGGCTTTCGACAGCTGACTTATATTCTAAAGGCTATCTTCAGATTGATGAAGTTCCAGCAGAAATAATTTATAATGAACAAAAGGTTTTTCTTAGAAACCATCTGTTGATGGTCTGGAATTTAAAAGAGGGAAATCTTGATTTTTCCCGAGGTGGGGGTAAACAGTTTAAGAAACTATTCAAGGGAGTAGACGTTGATTTATCCCAAGGGATTTGTTTCTCTAAGGTATTCGTCAAGGTATACGGGAAGAATAAAAATAAACTTACCGAACGTGAATGGCTGCAAAGAGGGAGGGATTTTGAAGAAATTGTTTTAAGAGAAAAGGGGTTGGAGAAAAATCATGAAAAAGTAGGTAGCGGTGTAAGTAAAAGCATACCTGATAGTTTGGATAAAGGAAAGATATGGGAAATAAAAGATGCGAAATATGTTTATCGGAGCAAACAATTTAGAAATTACATCGACCATAGCAGGCAAAACGAGATGCCAATTATCTTGATTGTTTCGAGTAAGAATGCCGGGGTTTCGGAACCCCTTTATGAAGCAATTGTCCAAGGGAGTAAAGGACAAATTGAGGTAAGGGTCGGATCCTATCAATATAATAATTATAAGGAGTGACCTTAAATGGCTAGTATTATAAGTAAAATTTATGCCAAAAAATTTATAGGAAAGACAGAGGTAGCGGAGCATTTTTTTACTTTACTTCAGCGTCATAATATGCTTCCTGATAAAATTGGGCTTTATGAACCTATAAAAGAAATGTATTCTTTAGATAGAGCAATTGAGATGTGGATCTTTGGGAATGAACCTGGTAAAGTCGTTGCTGGTGGTATGATGGGAAAAAAGAAAAACCCTAACTTTTTATTCGATGTTGGGTGGGCAAAAGGTCCGGTTGCGAGTATAAATGATGTAACTTTTTTTATTAAAACAACGGCTTTCTCAAAAAACAAAGAAGTATATATATCAATCATTAGAGAATTATTTGAACTACTGGACGGTCTCTATGGATATATTACTTTGAAGAGTCCGAGAGAGAGACAACATGTAACTGGAGGCATAGAAACTAGAATGCCAGGGGTGTTCTGGTGCAACTATTTCGGCCCTTTATATGTTGATTTCTTCGGCAGAGAAAAGATTTTAAGCGGACCTTGGGTGAAGACTGAAGAGCTTGACTCAGGAACTATTATTACTTATCTGGCTGATGAACCGGATAAAGAGATAGTAGAATCCGATTTTCTTGAAAAACAGGCTAAAGAACACCTGGGGGTAGAATCCTTTGGAGATCCCGAGGAAGAAAAAAGGAACATAGACGAGCTGCAGATTAGAAAAGTCCCAGCTATAGTTATCCCGGAAGTAAGAGGGGAATAGCAGTTCAATACCCCAAAAAGCTTTATAAAAATGTCTCGGGTTTTTGAGGGTACTCTTAAGGAGTGATTTTATTGTCTTATATAATTGGGGCAATATACGCTACAAAATATATCGGAACTAGGAAAATGGCTCAACGGTTTTTCGAAATACTGAAAGAAGCAAATATGGAACCTGATAAGATTGGACTATATGAACCGGTTAAAAAACTTTATACCATAGAAAAAGCTATTGATATGTGGGTTTTTGGTGATGAACCGGGTCCTGAAGCTGCAGGTGGGATGTTGGGAGTCAGAAAACAACCGCCTAACTATACTTTTGATATTGGATGGGCAAGAGGGCCTTTAGCCGTTCCAAATGATGTTACGTTCTTTTTCAGTCCGAAGGTTTTCGCTAAACACCGGAACATAATTGAGCATATTTTCAAAGAAACATATCATCTGTTTGACGGTTTTTATGGGTATATAACTCATAATAGGCCTGAAAGTAGACAACATGTTACCGGTAGTATAAAAACAAGAATACCCGGCCTCTTCTGGTGCAATTATTTCAGTCCCTTATATGTAGATTTCTTCGGCAGAGAAAAGATTTTAAGCGGACCTTGGGTGAAGACTGAAGAGCTTGACTCAGGAACTATTGTTACTTATCTGGCGGGTGAACCGGATAAAGAAATTTTGGAATCTGATTTTTTTGAAAAAAGGGCTAAAGAACACCTGGGAATAGAATCTTTTGGAGATCCGGAGGAAGGAGAAAAGAACCCTGACGAAATTCAGATTAGAAAAGTCCCGGCTATCGTTATCCCGGAAGTGAGAGGGGAATAACAACCTAATACCGGAAAATCCCTTGGGTAGATTCTCAAGGGATTTTCGTAATAATCGAGGAGGATTTATATGAGTGAATTCACTTTTGTTACTTTGATTAAAGGCCGAAAAGTTGAAGATATTGCCAATAAACTTAAGATTGTAAGGGAAGAAATAATGATTTTTCCCGTAAGTCAACACTGGCATGGAGTTTTAATTGAAAACGAATTCGAAAACAGTGAATCGCTTACCATGGTCCTATCGAAAATACTTTTGACCCAAGCTTTTTTGTTTATTAACTGTGAGGATTACGGGTGGGGGTATACTCTATACGACAAGGGTCGAGAAAAAGCTCATCTTTACATTAGCGGTGAAGAAGATGAGATATCATTAACGGAAGCAAACTTAGATTATTTAATCGAATTAGGTGGTAATTATGAGGATTTAAACAAATTAAAAGAATTTGTAGAAAATTTTTATTATACACCGGAAATTGATTTTGAGGGCTGTGATTATTTTAAAAAAGCCTTCGGGTTTGACAATGTTGAGTATGTTTCATATCATCATTTTAAAGAGTTGCCCGAAGATAAAATAGCCGGGATGGGGGTTCTTCGAATAGGAGGAAAGCATGACGGAAAAAAACCAAAAACATAATAGCTCTATTGATGAAATAGCCCATTAGTACCTCCCTAAAATAACCAAGGGCTTTGGCACCAGCCTAAGCCCTTGGTTATTCTTCTTCTCTGTAAGTATTCAATGACAAAAGGTAGGCCGTTACCCCGGAGGCCAGAAGTACCAGGAAAACCCCACCATAGAAAGAAGGAAGGGCATATATGGTATACCCGATGCTAACCCAGAGCAGGGAAACGGAAAGAACCTTCCCCTTGAGGGAAATACCTTTGCCCTCAAAGTAGTTCTTAATAAATTTACCAAAGCATTTATGGTTCACAAGCCAATTATAGAATTTCTCAGAACTCCGGGCATAGCAAGCAGCCCCTAACAAAAGAAAAGGTGTGGTAGGTATCAGGGGTAAGACCATGCCCAAGACTCCCAGGGCTACAAAGATGGAACCTGCTGTTATGAAAACCAATTTAGTGAGCTTATCCATAATTTATCCCCTCGTAATACCTATTCTGTGACAAGAATAAAGTTCTTATTTATATTATAAATGAAAATGCTTATCATTTCCACTATAAGATCTAATAATTGTTGATGACTGGGATTTTCAGATATGATAAAATTACTGTATTGACTAGATAGGGAGAGTAGCTAATGGGGGTTGGACATACATTAACAGAATTTAAAAGGATTATAGCCTGGTTCATGCTGGCGGTTTTGCTGATGCTTTTTTTGCTGCCGGGGACGGCACTGGGTGCCCAGGGGGTTCAAGGACGTAAAGTTATCGTTTTAGTGATAGATCAGGCCGGGTGGAGGGATTTTTTCGGCGGTGAAACCCCGCAGCTGGAGAAATTTGCTTCAGGAGGCGGAGTGGGTTTGCTCAATGTTAGGCCCAAGGAGTTATTAAACACTAACCCTGCCAGTTCCTATCTCTCCATAGGCATGGGGATTAGGGCCACGGCTCCGGAAGGGCAGGTGACCTTGAGGCAAAAAGATGGGTGGCAGGTTGAAGCCATTGAAGCCATTAAAAACTTGGCGAAAAAGAAAAACCCTAATTACCGGGTGGGCAGGTTGGGTACCATGGCCCGGCAACAGGGTTTGAAAGTGGCGGTGCTAAGCGGGGGAAGCAACCCGGAAATTGCTTTGGCGGCCATGGACGAGGAGGGAAAAATTCCCCTAGTGGCCAAGAAATCGGTAAATCCAGGGTGGGCCGGAGAGGACTGGTTTTTACGTGAATCCCTCGCCTTTTTGGAACAAGCAGATTTAATTTTTATTGATTATGGCAAAGGACCTCAAAGGGAGGAGGCCGATAGGTTTATTGCCAGGTTAACGGACCAGGTGCAACTTGCTAAAACCTTAATTCTGATAATCAGCCCCAACACCAGCAAAGCCATGGTGGAAGAGGATCTTAATTTTGGCCTGACACCTATAGTGGCTATTGGTGGTTGGGCGCAACCGGGGCTCCTGGTCTCGGAAACCACCAAACGGACGGGAATTGTGGCGGCCTCGGATCTGGCTCCAACCATAATGAATTATTTGACAGGGGAATCCGGCGGTTGGACAGGACGGGAGATTAAGGTCCGGGCCGAATCCCAGGGGCTGGAAAAGGTCGGCAGCCTAGAGCGGTTTATTGTCAATATTAACAAAACTCGTTTTGTTCTTCACGGGGTGACGGTTTTACTAATCAGCGCCGGGTTGATTCTGCTTTTTATTAGCAGAAAGTTCCGCGGTGGGCTGGAGGTTTTGGTTCTGACCACCTTGGCGTTGCCTCTGGTCTCTTTGGTGGCGGGTTTGGTTACCGATTACAGTTATTATCTGTTGGCGGCTTTGGGGATATTGGCCATGAGTGTGGTTTTGGCTTGGGCGGTAAGGAAATTATGGGATGATTTCCTGTGTTCGGCCGGTACCATTGCCTGGTTAACCCTTGGATTAATCCTGGCGGGTTCATTTATTAATATGGAGTGGTTGTTGCGCTCACCCTTTGGTTATAATGATTTGATCACTGGGGGCCGCTACTACGGTCTGAATAACGATATTATGGGAATTATGCTGGGGGCTGCTGGGCTGGGGCTTTTTACCCTTTTTCAGCGGGTTGTTTGGTCCCGTTGGCTGCAGGGGTTGGCGGCTCTGACGGTATTTATGACCACCGTACTCGCTTTTAGCCCATTATATGGTTCAAATGTTGGGGGTTCCATGACTGCTTTGGCCATGGTTTTGGCCAGTCTATGGGTAATCAGAGGAAAGCGCTTAACACCTTTGGCCATAGGCGGTATTATTATCCTAGTGGTTTTTATCCAGGTGGGCATAGCGACCCTGGATTTGCATTTTAACAGTTCGTTGACCCATGCCGGGCAAGCAGTGCAGTCCTTGGCCCAGGGAGGGTTTAATAAGTTTGTTGAGATTGTTGGTTCGAAACTATACCAGGTTATGTTAATGTTGGTGATACCCCCCTGGAACTTGGTGCTGGTTGCGGAACTTGCCGCCTTAGCCTGGGTAAAATTCCGTAGGGGAGAGGCTTGGGAGGTTTTCAGAGCTAGATATTCTCACCTTACCGAAGGTTTTTTGGTTTTATTGATGGGGAGTTTAGTTGTCTTTCTCTTTAATGACACCGGGGTTATTTCGGCTGCCTTGATGCTGGTCTATTTGGTTTTGCCCTTGGGCCTCCTATTGCCCGGCCGGGTTACGACACCTATATCCCCTGTCCGGGAATGGGGATTTACAGGGAAGGATATGTGATTCCAGATATCAGCTGTCAGCTGTCAGCTGTCAGCTTTCAGCTTTTTGAGAAGGTTTTATGGGTAAAAGAGATTGTTTGGGCGAGCTCCGGTAGTAAGAATAATGGGACAGGCTTTGTAAGGTTTTACCTAAAGGAGTTTTAGTAATTATGGAGAATAAGATATGGTGCTATCATACATATTATGAGGGGAGTCGTCCATTTCCATGAAAATTAATTATGAAACGGAAAGGGTGGCCAAACTGAAAGAAATTATTCGAGAGTTTGATGCCAAAGAATTGGAGTTCCTGCAGCAGCACATTGAACATGTACGGGCAAAACGCAAAAAAGAATTATATGCTGAATGGCTGGAATTTCTGGGCCAAGTTAACACTAAGGGTCTCCATTAATGGGAGACAGGCAGCCGGGAGTTTTCCGGCTTTATTTTTTTTCATAATTTTTCGTATTTTTGTTGCAATTTAAGAGGAAAATATGTTTTAATGGAGAATATTAGTAAGACTATTTAATTATACAGGAGTGTGGATCCCGTGACAGGTCGTTTCGAAGAAACCATGATGTTCGAAGTTAAGGCAGATGATATAAACGAAGCTAGGGAGATTCTGGTTAAAGTTTACCAGGCCTTAAAAGAAAAGGGTTATAACCCTATTAATCAGATGGTAGGCTACCTTTTGTCCGGAGATCCTGCGTATATCACCAGTCATAACAATGCCCGGAGCCTTATTCGGCGGTTGGAGCGGGATGAACTATTAGAGGAACTGGTAAAGAATTATTTGGAAAAGGGGTAAACTGGTATAATACACATAAGCCAACCTATCAGAGGTTGGCTTTATTTAATCTAGGAAGTGATGTTTTGGAATGCCGTTATTTGGGCGATACCGGGATTAATGTTTCTCGCATGTGTTTCGGGGCTTTAACCATCGGGCCGCTGCAGGAAAGACTTCCTTTAGGGGAGGGAGCGGCGGTAATTCGTTCTGCCCTGGAACATGGGGTGAACTTTATTGATACCGCCCAGATGTATGGAACTTATTCCTACATCAGGAAAGCCCTCAAAGGTTTTGGTGGTCAGGTAGTGGTGGCCTCCAAGTCTTATGCTTATACCCGGGAGGATATGGCCAAGGCCTTGGAAGAAGCTAGAAGAGAGATGGACCTGGATGTGGTGGATATTTTTATGCTCCATGAGCAAGAGTCTATTCAGACTATCAGGGGTCACGGGGAGGCCCTGGACTTCTTAGTGGAGGCGAAAGCAAAGGGTCTGGTGAGGGCGGTGGGCTTGTCTACTCACCGGGTATCGGGGGTGGAGGCTGCCATCCAGGTTCCGGAGATTCAGGTGGTTCACCCCATGGTTAATTTTAAAGGGGTTGGGATTCAAGACGGTACCATTAAGGATATGTTAGCCGTACTGGATAAGGCATACCGGGCCGGCAAGGGCATTTATGGGATGAAGCCTCTAGGGGGCGGAAACCTGATGCATCAATTTGAAGAGGCATTTTCTTTCGTGCTGGGATTGCCTCAACTGGCATCGGTTGCCCTAGGTATGAAATCGGTAGCGGAAGTGGAGTTGAATGTCCAGATATTTAACGGGGAAAAAGTATCTCCCCAGCTCATGGACAAGGTGCGTGGCTTGACTAGGCGGTTGCATATCGAAGACTGGTGTCAACAATGCGGCCGATGTATTGAACGGTGCCATTCAGGGGCTTTAACCATGGCTGGGGGAAAGGTGGCTGTAGAAAAGGAGAAATGTGTCCTCTGCGGGTATTGCGGAGCCGTTTGTGCTGAGTTTTGCATTAAGATTATTTAATGGTTGAATGAATTGAAGTTATCTTGGGAGGTTATAATTAGGTTATGCGAACAATGGCTTTAGACGTTGGTGATAGGACTATCGGGGTGGCACTGAGTGATCCTATGGGGTGGACGGCCCAGGGGTTGGAGGTGATTCGCCGTAAGACCATAGAGGCCGACTTGGCAAGGCTTAGGGAAATAGTTAAAGAGTATGAAGTAACCCAGGTAGTGGTTGGATTACCTAAGAATATGGATGGTTCCTTAGGTCCTCAGGCTGAGAAAGTACTGGTTTTCGTTAAGGAGTTGGAAGGGACCTTGGGGCTTCCGGTGGTTACTTGGGATGAAAGATTATCCACTGTGGCGGCCCAACGAACTCTCATCGATGCTGATGTCAGCCGGGCCAAACGTAAACAGGTTATTGACAAAATGGCGGCGGTGGTAATCCTCCAGGGTTATCTTGCCAGTCGAAGTTGACAACCACATTTTTCTAGGATACAATTACACTATCTTTATTAAGGGGTGATTTAGTAAAATGATGGAAGAGCAAGATGATAGCATTATTACCCTCACTGATGAGGAGGGAATCGATCATGATTTTCAACTGATCGATATTATCAGCCTGGAAGATAATGAATATGCCATTTTACAGCCTGTTGATGATGAAGAAGACGAGGCTATTATCCTGAAGATTGTCAGGGATGCCGAGGGTAACCCAGTAGAGTTCGTGGACATCGAGGATGACGAAGAATGGGAGCGGGTTGCTGATACTTGGGAAGAAATGATGGGTGAAGACTAAGTCAAAGTGCGGTTGGGTTGCGATTGGGCACCAACCGTTTTTCTTTTGGGGCATTCCCTAGGGAAAGGTTCATAGTTCGTAGTTCATTATATTAGTTCTTAGTTCGTAGTTCATAGTTCATAGTTGGTTGGGGGCATTCTCTTGGGGTTAATAAGACCCCTAAGTCAGGCCCCAATCCAAAACTACGAACTATGAACTATGAACTACGAACCTCCCCAGACCTACCCAAGGGTTGTCAAGTCAAGATAGTTCTCGGTTGACAGGGTCAGCTCGGCTTTTTGGCCTGGTTCGAGGTAGAAGGGGAGGCACCAGCAGATGGGGGTTTGGTCGGCCAGGGTAATGGTTTTGGTGGCCAGCCAATGGAAACCACCGGTGGAACTGCTGAAGATGCAGGTGGCCCCTCCTTGAGAATTCCCAGGGGAAGAAGTTAGAAGGTTCATGGCATCACCGGTGATGTTCTTGAAGCCTTGGTTCCAGCAGGTAGAAAGTAGGGCGGTGGTGGCTTGTTTTTCTTTTTCCCTGTCCAGCAAGGGATTTTGCAAGCGAAGGGCGGCCCTAACCTGAGGAAGTTTTTCCCGGTACAAACGGGTGAATTCTTCTAAAGGATCTGAAGGGAAAAACGCAAATTGTACCGCCTGGGGTACCATAAAAGGGGCATCCAGGTTAAGGAGTACCCCCCAGGTGCCTGGGGGTGGGGTTAAGAGGGAAAACTTGTCCCACATAATTATATCACCTCTGCATTTATGTTTTAAAATAAGATATGCTATGGCGAGAATTAAAAGAACAGGAACTGTGTAAATTTTATGTAAAAAAAAGGATTTCTGACGGGAACGTTTAATATATATTTATCGTCTATATTATTAAGAAAAATATGCGAGGTGGGCAGGTAATGTCCTTAAATAAGAAGGTGGCAGTTGGCTTAGCCCTAATATTTTTGTTAGGAGCTGTGGGCCTTGGTATAGCGGTAAAGGTTCTATTTCTGCATGATCGGATAGTAGAGGGAGTGAGGGTAAAAGGGGTTAATTTGGGCAATTTGACCAAGCAGGAAGCCAGAAATGAACTTCGCAAATTAGAAAATGCGTTGGGTCAAACCACTGTTGAGCTTCAATATGGGGAGAAGAACTGGCCTTTAATCCTGGCGGAGGCCGGTGTGACCCTCAATGTGGATAAAATGATTGAAGAGGCATATAGTTACGGAAGAAAAGGTGTGCTCTGGGAGCAGTATTCGGCGAGAAAGGGATTGGCCCGACAGGGGGTGGAATTACCCCTTGAGGTGATTGTTAGTGATCATTTGCTTCAGGCTAAGATCAAGTCCCTGACAAAGGAAATAGCTGTTGAACCTCGTGATGCAACTTTCCGGGTTACTGATGATGACATAGTAGAAGTGATTGCAGAGACCAATGGTTGGGCAGTTAATTGGCAAAAGGTCAAGGAAGACATTAAAGAGGAAGTTACCGGGGTAAATACCTCCGAAATCAAGCTGGAGCTGGCGGAAGTCAAGCCGAACAAGACCGCCCAGGATGTATATAATATGAAAATTAACGGGCTGGTATCCCAGTTTTCCACCCGTTTTGATGCCAGTCAGGGCAATCGTACATATAATATCACGGTAGCTTCCGGTGCTTTAAACGGTTTGTTGGTTAAACCGGGGGAAGTGGTTTCCTTCAATGATATTGTTGGCCCCCGCAGTACCGAAGCGGGTTACAGGGAGGCCCCGGTGGTAGTGAATAATGAGTTGGTACCTGGTATTGGCGGTGGTGTCTGCCAGGTTTCCACCACCTTATATAATAGCTTGCTGATTGGTGACTTTGAGATTGTATACAGGCGGAATCATTCCATTCCTGTGGGTTATGTGCCAGTAGGTAGGGATGCTACGGTTACTTATGGTGGTATAGATTTCAAGTTTAGGAATAATCGTAAGAGTTATTTGTTTATAAAATCATTGATTAAGGGGAATGTTCTTACCTTTAAACTTTATGGCGATACCGGTGAAGGGCGGCAGGTGGAGATTATTGATTCTATAACCGAGGTAACTGAACCAAAGGTTATTTTTGAAAAAGATCCTAACCTGGAAAGGGGTAAGGAAGTGGTTAAAGAACCGGGACGTAAGGGTTACCGCACCACTACCGTCCGGGTGGTCTACGAAAAAGGTAAGGTGGTTAAAAGGGAGGTTATCACCAAAAGTTTTTATAAACCTAAAGATAAGGTTGTGGCAGTTGGTACCAGGAAACCGTCCATACCTAACATTCCTGGGCCCAAACAGCCTGTACTGCCACCGGCCACCGGCGGACCAATTACTGAACCTGTTGATCCTCCGGTTACCGCTCCGGGGCCGGAAACGGTTCCGCAGCCAAAGCCGGAAAATCCTTCGGGTAATGCACCGGATCAGATACCTCCGGGGATATAGTATTATTGTGCCCCGGCATCAGCAGGGTATTTAAGAGAGAAAAAAATTAACCCTTTACTTGTGTTTTCAAGAAGGGTTAATTTTTTTATCCTTAAAACCGTAGGGTTTATTATTAAAAAAACAAGTCAAGATTTTACATACCCGGCATATAATTTAAATAGCATTGAAAGGGGGCGAAACCATGGAAAAGGAGTGTAAAACCATGAAAAAAATTGTTGTGGCAGGTCGCAACGATTCCGGGAAATCTACCCTCATCGGTGAGATATATCGCGGTTTGAAAGCTAAGGAATTTCAGCCTCTGGCAGTGGGGTCAGGAATTCAGGATGAGAAACCGTACTTATTAAAAGGGATTGATTCTACCTACCTTACTATTGCACCACCAAAGCCGGGTGAGGATGTTGTCCAGGATATCGATCGGGTGGTAAGGAATGCTGTAAATCAAATTGTGGAGAAAAACAGGCTAATCCAGCATGCCAGGAAGGCTTTGGAAGAATTGAATAAGGTTCGTTCGGTAATGGAATTGGGTCACTTATCCCAGCGGGATATTCCCCGTACTGCGGTGTTGCCTGATGTAGTTTTGATTGAAGCGGTGGGGATTAATGATGGCTACAAATCCAAGGAGACAAGAGATTTGGGGGATATTCTGGTAACCATTGTACCTGCCAATATTAAGAGTGAAATCCTCATGGAGCCGACCAATACTTTGTTGGATGATGCCGATATTATTGTAATAACTAAGATTGATGAAACTCCCAAAAGTATAGCTACTACCAATATCAAGCTGCTCCACCGGATATATCCTTTGAAGCCCATTATTCCGGTGGTAGCTACCGATGGGGTGCATATGGAACTGGTAATAGAGGAAATTATTAAAAGGCTGAATGAACCGATAAGATTGTTGGAGATGCATATGCAAAGGGAGGATTTGCCTAAGAATAATTAATGGTCGGAAGGCTGTGGATACGCAGCCTTTTTTAAATTTTCACCTAATACTTGACATGTGCTTGTCTGGTTAAGTCGAAAAGGGTATAATAGATGTAGTTTTGGATTAACGAAGAAGGTGAAATAATTGCAGCCAAACGGTGAAATTAAAAGTAGTCCGGAAGCAGCTTCGGTTAAAGTTGCTGAAGTCGAACAGCCGTTAGAGTCGAAAAAAAGTAAAGTTTGGATATTTCTTTTGACCGGCTTGTTGGCGGCGGCCTTGGGTGTGGCCGTAGTGGGGTTCATGGTGGGGAAGGAATTGCTATCCCCGGTTACGCCGGGAAGCAGTGAAAAAGTGGTTATTACAATCCCCGGAGGGGCTTCTACCGGTAAGGTGGCCGCTATCCTAACGGAGCAAAGGTTGATTAAGAATGATAGGGTTTTCAGTTTGTATGCCCGTTTCCAGGGTTTGGATAATAAGTTGAAGGCCGGGGAGTATCAGTTTAGCCCGGCTATGTCGGTACAAGAGATAGTAGATGCCTTGACCAAAGGAGTGGTAACTACCTATACTTTCACTATTCCTGAAGGCTATAATACCAAGCAGATTGCCAAGGTGTTGGTTGATAAAGGCTATGTAAATGACGAGAAATTCTGGCAGGCGGTGGAGAAGGGGAACTTTGAGTACGATTTCCTCAAGGGGCTGCCCAATGGCCGCCAACGCTTGGAGGGGTATCTTTTCCCTGCTACCTACAAGATTACTAAGGGAATGACTGAGGAGCAGATCATTGACCGGATGTTGAAGAGGTTTAGTCAGGAGATAACTCCCGAATATAAGGCCAAGGCGGACAAGCTAGGGCTGACTCTTCATGAGGCGGTGACTTTGGCTTCCATTATTGAGCGGGAGGCTGTGGCGGACGAGGAACGGCCCAAGGTGGCGGCGGTCTTCCTAAACCGGATTAAGAAAGGTATGAAACTGGAGTCTTGCGCCACTGTTCAGTATGCCCTGGGCGAGAACAAGACCAGGTTGCTTTACAAGGATCTGCGGATTGATTCTCCTTATAATACCTATTTGATTAAGGGATTGCCGGTGGGACCTATAGCTAACGCCGGAAGCCCGTCTCTACAGGCAGCGGTTAATCCCGCAGATGTGGATTACCTGTTCTTTGTGGTGTCGGTGGATGGGAAACATGCTTTCAGTAAGACGCTGGCTGAGCATAACCGCAATAAGGAAAAGTATATTGCCAGGTTCCAGACACCATAATGGGGTGCAGTGAAAATTAGTTTTAAAACTGCCTAATAAGGGAAATAATATTAAGGTGGGCGGGCTATGGCTCGCCTTCTTCGTGTAAAGGAGTATTTGATGGACATTACCAACCCGCAAGTGCAAGAATATATTCGCAATCTGTTGCCGGTGAGGCAGGGGATTCTGGCGGAGATGGAAAGGGATGCCAGGGAGAGGAAAATTCCTATTGTGTCTCCGGAGACAGCTATGTTTCTATACATATTGATGAAGACCCAAAGGGCCGGAGAAGTACTGGAAATTGGGACGGCCATTGGCTATTCTACTTACTGGCTGGCCCGGGGGGTGGAAGACACCGGGGGCAGGGTAACCGCTATTGAGATTAGTCCCGGTAATATTGCCGAGGCCAGGGAAAACTGGCAGCGGCTGGGTATGAAGGAACGGGTGGAATTAATTGAGGGGGATGCGGTGGAGGTTTTGCCGACTTTAGACAGGGAGTTTGACTGTATCTTTTTGGATGCTAATAAGAGCCGTTATCCGGAGCTTTTTTCCCATTGCTATCGATTGCTGAAACCTGGGGGATTATGGATTACTGATAATGTCTTGTTCCAGGGCCAGGTTGTTGGTAAAGACGGGGACGAACCGGGGATTAAAACCAGGCCCTTGGTGGCCAAATTAAAGGAGTTCATCAATATGCTGACCGGTCATCCGGGATTGGAAACGGTGATAGTGCCTGTGGGTGATGGGATGGCTTTGAGCTATAAACGAGGTGAAGGTAATGAATAAGCCGGAATTGCTGGCCCCGGCGGGGGATTTGGAGAAACTGCAGGCAGCGGTGCTGTACGGGGCCGATGCCGTCTATCTGGGAGGTAAAAATTTTGGCCTGCGGGCGGCGGCGGGTAATTTTACCCCGGAGGAAATGGTCCGGGGTGTGGAGTTTGCTCATAGCAGGGGTCGGAAGATTTATGTGACGGTTAATATTTTCGCCCATAATAGCGATTTAGTTGAGCTTCCGGGTTATCTTCAGGAGTTGGCCGGATTGGGAGTTGATGCCGTTATCGTGGCCGATCCGGGGGTGGTGGCTGTGGCCAGGGAGACTGTGCCTGAACTGCCTGTTCACCTAAGCACCCAGGCCAATACCACCAATTGGGCCAGCGCCCGGTTTTGGGCCGCCCAAGGGGTGGAGCGCATCGTGCTGGCCAGGGAATTATCCATGGAGGAGATTAAGGAAGTCAGGGCCAAAGTGGATGTGGAGTTGGAGTGTTTTGTCCATGGGGCAATGTGTATCTCCTATTCGGGCCGGTGTTTGTTGAGCAACTATATGACCGGCCGGGACGCCAACCGGGGGGAGTGTGCCCAGGCTTGCCGGTGGAGGTATAACCTGGTGGAAGAAAAGCGGCCCGGCCAGTATTTCCCCATTGAAGAGGATGAACGGGGGTCGTATATCTTCAATTCCCAGGATATGTCCATGATTGAGTATATTCCTCAGTTATGCGAGGCGGGGATAAGCAGCTTTAAAATTGAAGGTCGGATGAAGAGCGTCCATTACGTGGCCACTATTGTGAAGGTTTATCGCCAGGCCATCGATGCTTATCTGGCCGATCCGGCGGGGTATGCCTTTAATCCCAAGTGGAAGTCAGAAATCGCCAAGGTGAGTCACCGGGATTATATCACCGGGTTCTACTTTCCGGAGAAGGCGGGCCAGCGGGAGGATTATACCACCACTAACTACCAGCGGAGTTATGATTTCGTGGGGATTGTGAGGGAGTATGACCCGGAAACGGGGGCGGCCCTGGTGGAGCAGAGGTTGAAGTTTGCCGTAGGGGATGAGTTGGAGTTGGCCGGTCCCAAAGGGGACGAGTTTGACCAAGTGGTGGATGCTATGTGGAATGAAGCAGGGGAGCCTATGGAGGCGGCTCCTCATCCTTTGCAGTTGGTGCGGTTTAAGGTGGGGCAGCCGGTTGAACCCTTTACCCTGGTGCGCAGGATGAGGAGGTAGGGCTGTGGACCGGATTTATGTAAGGATTAATCCTAAGGATATTGTTTTTGTGGATAGAATTTTTGAGGCCTCGGAAGGACTGGGGATAGTGAGCACTTGTAACGGCCAGACGGGGGATATCGTGGTCTATTGCACTCCGGATACCAGGGAGGCAGCCATGGAGATGTTAAAAAACCTGCCCATCCCGGTGGAATTCACCGAGGGGCAGGTTGAAGGGATTTAATCAGCACTACATCATCGCCGGAGCCGTAATCACCCGGGCCGTAAAGTGAATAGTATTGGTCAAGGAGGAACTCGTGAAGGGTTTCCTCTTTTTTTGCTTGATTAATTTTTACGAAACCGGCTTTTTCATAGGCCTTCACGGCCCTAGGGTTGCGGGCCGAGGGACGGATAATGAAATCCGAGATGCCTAGTGTTTCGTGAAGGTAGCTGCATAAGGTACGGATGGCATCAGGGCCGCGGCCCTGGCCGCAGTTTTGTAAGCTATTCATCCAAATATCCAGTTCGGCTTTATGCTGCTTTAGGTGGAAACAGGAGTAACTGATTATACCTACCGGTGTGTCTTGGCTTATAATGACGAAACAACGTCCCTTTGCAGGTTCTGAACCGTCAAAATAATACTCGGTATAATCTTGGCAGAATTCTTCCCAGGTAAGTACCGGGTGGTTGGGGAAGTGGGGTGGTCCCATATGGTAAGGGGTGGTATCCGATTGGCACAACCATTGGTAAGCAGTAAGTCTGTCTTCCGGTGTGGCCGGGATTAGCTGGATAGTATCACCTTTTATCATGAGCAAACCTCTTTACCCAAACTCTTTCATGTTGCCATTTAACTTTGACGGGTAAGCCAAAGAAGTCGGAAAGGTTAGGGCCGGAAAGGACTTCTTTGGTTTTTCCACGGTGTCCAGGAATTGTTCCCTGGCGAAGAGATCCAAACCGGTACAGGGCTCGTCAAGAATCAATAATTGGGGAGAACTAATCAAGGCCCGGGCGATAAGTATCTTTTGCTTTTCTCCTTGGGAGAGGGTTTTGTATGGCTGGTTGGCCAAGGAGCTGCAGCCCATCTGTTCTAATAGCCCAAGGGCAAGGGCAATGTCTTGGTGATCAGGCTGCACGTAAAGCCCGATGGAGGCGTGTTTCCCGCTGAGGACTATTTCTTGGGCGGTTTCATCCCCGTATAACCGCTCCTGCAGGGAGGAACTGACCCAGCCTATGGACTTACGCAGCTGGCGCAAGTCGCACTGGCCGAACTTATTGCCCAGGACACTGATTTCCCCTGAGGTGGGCCAGATATATCCGTTGATTATGTTTAACAGGGTTGTTTTGCCGGAACCGTTCAATCCTACTATGGCCCAGTGCTGGCCGGGTTTCACTGACCAGTTGATGTTTTTTAGGATGAAGGTGTCGTCTCGTTTGAGAGAGGCGTTGTTAATCTGAATTACCAATGGTGTCACCTCGTATTTAAGAATATGGAGGAAGCCTTAGTATGGTGGTTGGTAGTGATGAAAAGAAGATAATAACTTCTTTCTAAGTATTTCAATTCTGGATGGCAAAATTCCTTCATGTATAAAATAAACCTCCTGCGAAACACTGTAAATATATCCTTTCAAGGAGGTTTTGTCATTGGCAGAAGAAACTGGCAAAATTATTGACGACCTGGTGGACAAAGCAGACAAGGCCCGGGTAGAGTTCCTCAACCTCAATCAGGACCAAGTGGATGGCATCGTCAAGGCCATGGCTCTAGCGGGGCTGGATAGGCATATGGAACTGGCCAAGATGGCCGTAGAAGAGACTAAAAGGGGCATTTACGAGGATAAATGTGCTAAGAACATTTTCGCTACCGAAGAGGTTTGCCACAGCATCAAATACCACAAAACCGTAGGTGTTATCGCTGACGATGAAGAGGCCGATTATATGGAAATGGCTGAGCCGGTAGGGGTAATCGCCGGGGTTACCCCGGTGACCAACCCTACTTCTACGGTCATGTTTAAGTCCCTTATTGCTATGAAGACCAGGAACCCTATTATCTTCAGTTTTCATCCCTCGGCCCAGGGCTGTAGCAGCGAGGCGGCCCGGCTGATGCTGAAGGCGGCGGTGGAAGCGGGAGCGCCCGCAAACTGTATTAGTTGGATTGAGAAATCTTCGATTGAGGCCACTCAACAGTTGATGCAGCA
>JAJZSN010000099.1 GCA_021849745.1 Bacillota bacterium
ATAGCCTAATCAGCCGTCATTGTACAGACGTGATTAGGCTATTGTCGGTAAATGTTTGGGATTGTTGACGCCATCGTTTGTGACGAAGTTGCCTTGTTCTAACGACAAATATCAGGAATGAAAACAAAATGGTATGTTTCTATCACTTTTTTGAGCTTGTTATAATATACTATTCTTAGGTGAAAACACTAGTCCTAATACCTAATAGTTCCACACTGCCAAAGTGCGGCAAATTAATTAAAGGAGGTCACGTTTGATGACTGAAAAAGGCAAAATCAAACGGGTCTTCCCAGGTGGGAATACAGGTTGTGGTTTTTATTCCTTCTATGATTATCTAATCAGCCCTGATGCTACCAGGATTTTTGTCATTAAGGGCGGCCCTGGAGTGGGCAAATCCACCTTCATGCGCCATATTGGCGAACAGATGGCCGAAAAAGGCTTCGATGTGGAATTCCACTGCTGTTCATCAGATAACGGTTCCTTAGACGGGGTGGTTATTCCCGCACTGAAAATTGCTCTAGTGGATGGTACGGCTCCACATATTGTAGATCCTAAAAATCCCGGAGCCGTAGATGAAATTATCCATCTAGGCGACTTCTGGAACGAGACTCAGATGCGAGCCGTAAAAGAAAACGTCCTCAAAACCAATGCCAGAGTCGGACGACTGTTCAAAATAGCCTACCACTCCCTGGCGGAAGCTAAAACCATTATCAACGAATGGGAAAGCTACACTGCTGAAGCCCAAAACTGGGCCAAAGTTAACGAGATTACCTTCACCCTCTTGCGGGATATCAATAAAATGGTGGCCCAGCCCAATTATCAAGCCTTTACCCACAGCCGCCACCTCTTTGCCTCAGCCATTTCCCCCAAGGGCCCTCAAACCCACTTCCCTAATATACTGGAAGGCGTTACTAAACTTTACTCCCTTAAGGGGTTACCCGGCAGCGGCAAATCTACCTTGATTAAGAAGGTAGCCACCTTCTGCCAGGATGCCGGTTTGTTTACTGAAGTCTATCACCGTCCTCTTGACCCCCATAAGTTAGACGGGGTGTTGATACCAAGCTTAAAGCTGGCGGTGGTCAATAGCGGCTTGCCCTTCACCTTCGAACCGGCTGATATCCCCGGCTTAGCCCATTTGGTTAATTATGATTTATCCGACTTCCTTGATAATAATATTGTGGCTACATATAAAGAGGAAATCTCCGGGGCCACTCAACGTTTGCGGGCCGCCTTCAACCGCGGCGCCGATTACATCCGCCAGGCTAAATCTGAGCATGACTATTTGGAGACCTTCTATATCCCGGCCATGGATTTCCCCCGGATTAATGCCAAGAGGGATGAGATTTTGGAGCGAATTCTGAAGTATGCCGAAGAGATGAAGTAGCGTTTCCGTGAAGTAGAAGTTATTTATTGAAAACAAACCACAGAGGGCACTGAGGATACAGAGAAAAAACTTATTTTCTGTGTTCCCAGTACCCTCTGTGGTTTCATTTTGAGAACCTGTTATTTTGGTTCAACCAGCCGGGAGAAAATTTCAATACCCTCCCGTTGGATATTTTCAATTAGCTTTTCATTTTCCAGGCTTCCCATATCTACAAGGTTTATTTTATATATACCGGCCGCCTCATCGAGGTTGAAATAAAGCTCTGCAGGCAAACCACCCGGTGCATAAACCGCAATATCAATATCCGAATTATACCGATAGTCACCTCTTGCTCTGGAACCAAAGAGCACAGCTTTTTGCACCTGTTGGCATTTGCTTAACTCCTTTACAATATGGGGTGAAGGGGGCCATCTATATCGGGCATGTCAGCATCTAGAAAATAATTGCCCTGGCCCAGAACCAACCTCCCGGCAAAAGGTGAAACCTTGATACCTTCCTTAACGGAAACACAACATCGCTTCAACTTTAACCCACTGCCACAGGGACAAGGTTCATTTCTACCCCTTTTCCCCGAGTCTTTGCCCAACATTATAAGCTGACGGACGTATTTTTCTTTATCAAAAGGTTTCTGGTATTTCATTACATCAAACATATGAACCATTAAAATTTCGGCTATTGCGGCCCTTGCCGCATGTTTTGAGAGGCCTGATTTCTCCAATCTCTCAAAGTTTTCCCTGACTTCGAGTATTTCCGGACTATTTATTTGATTTTCCGCTATGCTTTCTACCATAACATGCAATATGGGGTTAATACCGTTAATCTCAACCGGGCTCTTTAGACCTGGACGTCTCGCCCACAGAATCCTTACTTCCGGGTGTTCGGACAAAATTACCTCCAATCCCTGTTGATCATCCTGAGTGAATAAATTTTCTTGGATCATATTTCCAGCCCCTATTCGTCCATCTTTTTCTTTAATTATAACCAAACCTTAATAAAAAGAACATTGGCGAACACCAGTTCTTGACTTGGGTGCCTTTTTCTGTTAAAATATAAAATACATGAAGAAAAACTTAATTGCCATGAGGAAAAAATCAATACCCTTTCTGAAAAAGTTAACCTACACGAAATAAAGCTGCAGGCAAGATAAACAATATCTAACCATAACTGACAATTCATCAGTTATTATTTTTGTTTTCTCCCATCACACTATTTCTCCAATACCTCATGAATATTAGTAGCCACCTTAAAATTAACCCCAAATACCCTATGGGTTAGTTTTAAAGAAAAATCCTCGTTCAAGTAAGTACCTTCCTTTTAAATTTCTCGCAAAATAATCGATTTTCCTGCAATTATTTGCCTTTTTTATTCGACTGTTTTTAACAATTCATACATTTTCTTATTGGCTATAATTACGCTTTTCCGTGTATCATAACTACCAAAACAAAAACCTCACCTGAACAGGTGAGGTTTCTTTTATTTAGCCGCCCTGGGCTGATACCTGGTATGCAAATACCTATGAGCCCTATTCCCTAAGGGCTCTCCCAGGAATTCCTGGTAAACCTGCTTAACCACCGGATTCTGATGGGACTTGCGCAGGGCCATCCTTTCCTCCGCAGTATACAGGCCGGCAATCCTCTTCTTCACCACATCCTTATCATAAGGATCATACAAAGGCTGACCGCCTCCAGCTACACAGCCGCCAGGGCAGCCCATGACCTCAATGAAATGATAAAAAGCTTCTCCTGCCTTAATCTTATTCAGCAAGGTACGGGCATTGCCGGTACCGGAAACCACCGCCAGCTTGACTTTACCTTGGGGTAGCTCCACTTCCGCCACTTTAACCCCATCTTCACCCCTTACTTCGGCGAACTCAACCTTCTCCAACTCTTGCCCAGTAGAAAGCTCGTAAATACTGCGCAAGGCCGCCTCCGATACCCCGCCGGTGGCCCCGAAGATGAGACCGGCCCCGGTTGACACCCCAAGGGGTTCATCAAAGGGTGAATCCTCCAGTTTGGTGAAATTAATTCCCGCCTCCCGAATCATCCTGGCCAGTTCCCTAGTGGTGATGGTTATATCCACATTACGCCTGTCACCATCGGGAACCACCAGCTCCGGACGGAGGTTTTCGAACTTCTTTGCTGTGCAGGGCATGATGGAAACTACCACAACAGATTCCGGTTCAATTTCCTCCTTGGCGGTGTAATAGGTTTTAATCAAGGTACCCATAATGGCCTGGGGTGACTTAACAGTAGATAAATTAGGCAAAAATTCAGGATAAAAATACTCGCAGAACTTAACCCAACCGGGGCTGCAGGAGGTGATATGGGGAAATGGGCCGCCTTTTTTCAGCTTGTCCAGAAATTCGTGGCCTTCCTCCATGATGGTGATATCAGCGGCGGTATCCACGTCAAAAACCCGGTCAAACCTCAGTTTTCGCAGGGCCGCCACCATCTTCCCGGTCATCACCGTCCCCGGCTCCAGTCCGAACTCTTCTCCCAGGGCCACTCGGATTGACGGCGCAGTCATAGCCACTACGTGCTTACCTTCCTTCTTTAAAACCTCCCATACCGCTTCGGTGTTTTCCTTCTCATGAATGGCTGCGGTGGGACAAACCTTAGTGCACTGGCCGCAGTCGATACAGGCCACCTCAGAAAGGTTTTTTCCGCCCCATGGGCCGATTTCCACCTCAAAACCTCGCCCTACCGGGCCAAGGGCGCCCACCGTCTGCACCTTTTGGCAGACAGCGGTACAACGGCGACAGTGGATACATTTATCCGGCTCCCGGACAATGGCTTCATCGCTGATATCTTTTTCGTGATGGGGCCTTTCCCCCTCGTAGGGATTACAAGTGATGTTGAGTTCCCTGGCCAGCCGCTGTAATTCACAATCCCGGTTACGGATACAAGTAAGACACTCCTGGGGATGGGCTGACAACAACAGCTGCAATACAGTGCGGCGGGCCTCCCGAATGCGGTCATTATTGGTGGTCACCTTGAGACCTTCCTTGACAGGGAAGGTACAGGAAGTCTGAAGGTTTTTCATCCCTTCCACCTCCACCAGACACATCCGACAGGAACCCAGTTCATTGATATCCTCCAGGTAACACAGGGTGGGGATATCTATCTCCAGCTTACGGGCGGCCTCCAAAAGGGTGCTGCCCTCTTCCACCTCTACCTCCCGGCCGTCCATAACCATTTTAACCAAGAGCCTGCCCCCCTTCGCAGAAACCCTGACCTTGATCACAGGCATTTAGCAGGCAGTAATTGGCCATTACTCCGGGAATTCCTTGGAGATCACGGGACAAAGCTTCAATATCTCCCAGGGTTGTATCAACAGTCAGGGTGATAATCCCTTCGAAGCGGTCCATACTGGGAATCCCCACCCTGGCCATAATCATCTGACCATAGCGGGTTAAGACCTCCTGGACAATAGGCGCCTGATGGGCCCGGTTGTTTACTACCATACCCAAGATACCAATGGTTGACATTATATCCCTCTTTCCTGATTTTTCATCGTCAAATAGTTTGTCTAATTCAGGGAAAACTATGTCGGTCAAAAGGATATTTTTTGTCAGACCATAAAAGGGAAAGCGAAAGGAGACTGGTTCATGTTCAGACACGACAAAGCCTTAATTCAACCGGTATCGCCGCCGAACAGCGGGCCAAGGTGGTCTATGAGTACCTCCACCGGCAGATCAATGATAAGTACGTCCGGGAGACTATCGATTTTCTCTTGAACCGGGAAGAGGCCCACAATGCCCTGTTCCGGGAGGCCCTGAACAGGGTGCAACATACCGGCTCCAACCGCGATTTCGGAGTAACTCCTGATATGAAGCTGTCAGCTATCAGCTGTCAGCTGTCAGCTTTAAAAAAGGCTGCCCCAGTTAAGTCCATTTAGACTTATTGGAGCAGCCCTGCTTTTTACCAGCGTCCTTCTATGTAGGTTTTTATATACTTGGTAAACTGTTTAAAATCCGTGAGTTTATTTTGTAATATATCATAGACCAGTTTTTTGTCAACCTTGATGTAATCATGGACCAAAATATTGCGAAATCCGGCCATGGTGCTGATATTAACAGCAAAATCCTCTGGAAGAATACCTTCTTTCCCCAAGGTAAGTATTATCTCCCGGTAGCTATCGGGTTTCTCTAGTTTTAAGGAGCTAATAATAAAGTTACCTATGTCGAGTATGCTTTCAATACTGACATGCAAACCTCTCTCCACAGCCCAATAAAGAACAGGGTTCTTTTCCAACTCAGCCAGGGTATGTTGCTGAAGTCCCTCTAGTATCTTAATATTGGCCTCTAATTCCCTTAACCTATCGTAAATAATTTCGCCTTGGGTAGGAGTCACTATTATCCCTCCTCGAAGTTAACTACCGGTATTCCCCTATACTGTACCCTTCTCAGATGCTGGGTATCTAGATACATTTTTACAATCCTTGCTTCATAAATTGCTCTGTAATCCTCATCTTTGATAAACAGAAGCTTTCCTTCTTTAATAACTTGATATTGGAGCAACGGTGGCGCTTCCGCCAAAAAAACCAAATCAACCTTATTCTCAGAGACTCCCATTATTTTAGCAATCCGGTACGTTAAATCCATCTTAAATTCAAACCTAGTCAGACCGGCTTCAGGCAACTCTAAGTCAAGGGCAATATCAAAATCACTTTCAGCTTTAGCCTCGCCCCTAGCCCGAGAACCAAACAAATAAGCCAACCTTACACCTTTTTCAGCAAAAAGGGCCTCAAGCCCCCTATAATCAATATCCTTCACTTCAATCACCCTAATCTTATCTTGCCCATATCCTGGAAAAACACTCCCCTATAAACTTCGCCACAATACCAAAAACTCCTGCAATAATCCTTCAACTACGAACTACGAACCTCAAAAACCCCAAAACCCAGCAAAAAGCTGATAGCTGACAGCTGACAGCTAATCCCCCTAATCCCGCAGAATATTAACATCCTCACCCTTAAGTACCTTATTCATATTCCGCACGGCGCACATCTTGCCGCACATGGTACAGGTGTCCTCATTTTCCGGCTTGGACTCCGCCCGGTAGCGGCGGGCCTTCTCCTCATCAATGGCTAGACTGAACATGGTCTCCCAGTCCAGCTGCTGCCTGGCCTGACTCATGGCATTATCCCAATCCCGGGCCCCTGGGATGCCCTTGGCGATATCGGCGGCATGGGCCGCAATCCGTGAAGCGATAATCCCTTCCTTCATGTCCTCCAAAGTGGGTAGCCGCAGGTGTTCAGCAGGAGTGACATAACAGAGGAAATCCGCCCCATTAGCGGCGGCAATAGCCCCGCCGATGGCACTGGTGATATGGTCATAGCCGGGGGCCACATCGGTAACCAGGGGACCTAGTACATAGAAGGGCGCACCGTGGCACAATTTCTTCTCCAACAGCATATTGGCGGCAATTTCATTTAAGGCCATGTGCCCAGGCCCTTCAATCATCACCTGAACGTTCTTTTCCCAAGCCCGCTTGGTCAGTTCTCCCAGAGTAATCAGTTCCTCAATCTGGGAGGGGTCGGTGGAGTCTGCAATGGAACCAGGGCGGCAGGCATCTCCCAAACTGATGGTAACATCGTATTGAGCGCAGATTTCCAACACCTGGTCATAATACTCATAGAAAGGATTCTCCTTATCATTCAATTCCATCCAAGCATAGAGAAGGGAACCCCCGCGGGAAACGATATTGGTCAACCGGGGGTTGTTTCTGAACCTTTGGGCCGTACCCCGGTTAAGACCGGCATGGATGGTCATGAAGTCCACCCCATCCCGAGCGTGTTTTTCCACCACGTCAAGAAATTCCTGGGCCGAAATATCCTGTAGTTCCTTGTCATAGAACCCTACGGCATCATATATAGGGACAGTGCCAATCATAGCAGGAGACATTTCCACCAACCGGCGGCGAAACTCCTCCGTTTTGCCGTAGGAGCTAAGGTCCATAATGGCCTCGGCCTTCAATTCGATAGCTCTGCGCACCTTTTCCAGTTCCACTTCAACATTGCAGCAGTCCTTGGAAATACCCAGGTTGACATTGATTTTAGTCCGCAACCCTTCCCCGATACCATAAGGGGTCAAAGAATGATGGTTCTTGTTGGCCGGAATGGCCACCTTTCCTTGGGCTACAAGGTCCCGCAGTTTATCCACCGGCATCTTTTCATGAGCGGCTACATACTCCATTTCCTTGGTGATGATGCCTTTTCTGGCAGCATCCATTTGAGTGGTATAAGTCATTATAATCCTCCATCCCTCTATGTAATTAGATGTTCTGCCAATCTTTCAGAATGGGCTGGTAACCCAACCAACGAAGAGCTTCCCTCATCTCCTCTACTGAACGTTGGTCGGAAATCTCGAATTGGCCTTCTCCCGCTTCTTCCTGGGAATGGCCCCCTACCGAAGTACTCACCCCGGCAGACATTTTGGTGACCCCCAGCCTGATTAGGTTATCCCTCAGGTTGGCATTTTCCCTGGTAGACATGGTAATTCCCAACCGTGGCATGAAGAGGCGCAAAGCGGTCATGACCTGTACCAACTCCCGGTCGTTCACAAGATGACTGGGCTGGTAGCCTCCTGCATGAGGCCGCATCCTGGGCAGGGAAACACTGACCTCCGCCTCAAGGAACCGTTCTTGAAGATAAGCCGCATGGAGTCCCGCAAAAAAAGCATCCCTCCGCCAGTCATCCAGCCCCAACAGGGGGCCGACGTTGATGGCCCTCATCTTAGCCTCCCCGGCTCGTTCCGGGGCCTCCAGCCGGAACCGGTAGTCTTTCTTGGGACCTCTCAGGTGAAGTTGGTCGTACAACTCTTCATTGTAAGTTTCCTGGTAGATAGTAAGACCATCTGCTCCGGCAGCAATGAGTTCACCATACTCCTCCTGGGTTAGGGGATATATTTCAATGCTGATAGCGGTAAAATACCGGCGCAAAACCTCTACACAATCCCTAATATAGCTAACCGGGGTACTGTTCCGGGCCTCCCCGGTGAGGATGAGCAGATGCCGCAACCCTGTCTCGGCAATAGCTTGGGCCTCTGCCTCCACTTCCTCGAGGGTTAGCTTATTTCGTCTGATACGATTTTTTAGGTTAAAACCGCAATAAAGACACTCATTTTCACAGTAATTAGCCAGGTACATGGGAGTATAAAGCTGAATCACCTTACCGAAATGCTGGACGGTAAGCCGATGGGACTTCTGAGCCATCTCCTCCAAATACTCTCCGGCCGCCGGTGAAAGGAGCGCCAACAAATCATCTTCATTAAGAGATGTTTTCTGCAATACCCTTTCCACTCGCGAGGCAGTAACTTTAGCCCACATTTCATCAAAAGGCAGGTTCTTGTACTTGCTATATTGCTGATAAAAACTCATCTTTCCAGATTCCTTCCTAAAAGCTATTCAAAAAACCAGTCAACGGTGACGAGGCCTCAGCATACTCATTGACCGCCCCGGTGCCGCTTAAGAAGGCCTTCCGTCCCGCTTTAACCGCAAGGTTAAAGGCCTCCGCCATATCCACAGAATCCCCCGCTGTGGCAATAGCTGTATTTACCAGCACCGCCGCTGCCCCCATTTCCATAGCTTCCGCCGCTTCAGAAGGCTTACCGATTCCGGCATCCACCACTATAGGCAGCTTAATCTCATCAATTAATATCCGCACTAATTCCTTGGTCTTTAATCCACGATTGGTACCGATGGGCGCCCCCAGAGGCATCACCGCAGCGGCCCCTGCCTCCACCAAAGCCTTGGCCACCATCAGGTCGGGACTCATATAAGGCAACACCACAAACCCTTCTTTAGCCAAAATCTCCGTAGCCTTAACCGTCTCGTAATTATCCGGCAGCAGGTACTTATTGTCTGAGATGACCTCAATTTTTACCCAATTGCCGCATCCAGACTCCCGGGCCAACCGGGCGATACGCACAGCTTCCTCAGAATTCCTGGCCCCCGAAGTATTGGGCAACAGAATATTTGTCTTGGGGATATAATCTAGGATATTTTTCTCCTTACCCCCAATGTCCACTCGCCGCAGGGCCACCGTGATGACCTCATTCTCCGCAGCTTCGATTACCCTAGGAATCACCGACCGGTCAGGAAATTTCCCCGTCCCCAGGAAAAGCCGGTTTTTTAATCGCACTCCACCAATTTCTAAAAAATCCGCCATTTTTTAACCCCCTCCCACAAAAGCTAGAATTTCGATTTTGTCGCCCTCCTGCAAAACCACCTCATGCCAAGTATCCCGCTTAACAATCTCCCGGTTATACTCCACCACCACCAGTTGAGGGTTGACCCCCTTTTGCTGAAGATAATCCAATAAGGTAGTCCCTTCCTGAACCTCAATACCCTCCCCATTAACCCGAACCTTCACCATCCCACCCCCAATAAATTAGCTATAATTCCCGCCCGAAAGCTGACAGCTGACAGCTGATAGCTGACAGCTAAAAAAACAGCCTACCCAAAGGTAAGCTGTTGCGTACAAACACATAATGTTCGTCAAAAGCATCCCTTCGCTGGTATAATCCAGATCAGGTTCAAAGGGTTAAGAGCTATCTCTTTCTCAGCCTGGCGGCACCCCTTGCCATAAAAAAACCAAATTAAATTACTATAATTATACATTATCCGGTGTCCCTTGTAAAGGATTCCTTCTAAGTTTTTACAGGAAGGATTTCCCCTTTATATGTCGAAAAAGTTTACGACAAGCATCTTATATAAAGAAAGGGGAAAATTCGTGAGGCGTCTAATTATTGTGCTTACCCTTTTATTATTATCCCTGATAACAATCCCAGTGACTCAGGCCCAAGCCCAGGTTACCACCAAGAACCTCTCAGTGAAAATCTTTACCGGAACAAAACAGATTAAAGCCGTGTATGTCAACTTGAAGGATTGGGAAATCCGACCCGTCCTGGCCAGAAATACCGTAGGGGCCACCGAAAGCCTAGCCGACATGGCTAAACGTTCCGGGGCCGTGGCTGCTATTAACGGAACCTTTTTTAATTCCTACTCAGATATGCAGCCCCATGGCACCATCCAAATCGAAGGAACTTTTGCCCATAGCGGCACCAACGGCACCACCATGGGTATCACCAATGATAATAAGATAATTTTCGAAAACCTTAATATCGGCATCGCGGGCAGCATCAATGATTCCTATGAATGGCCCAACAACTGGTATGCCTGGGGTGTTAACCACGTCTATACCGATCCCGGAGCCATCATCATTTTTACCCCGGCCAAAGGTAAGACGGCAGGTAACAATAATGCTACCTCGGTGATGGTCAAAGGAGGAGTGGTTACCGAAATCCGCAAAGGAACAGTCAATATCCCAACTGACGGTTTTGTTATCACTGCCAACAGCCAGGCCAAGGAAGTAACTGATAAGTTCCAGGTGGGGGACAGGGTTAGTTATCACTATACTTTTAATCAAGGATCTAAAAACGGGGCAACAATCAACTGGGATAATGTGAGGCACGCTCTAGGAGCCGGCCCTCGCCTCCTTACCAATGGAAAAATAACAGTGGATTTTGCTAAAGAAAGAATGAGAGACCCCAAACTTACCACCAAAAAAGGTGCCCGTAGTTTCATTGGGGTGGACAAAAACGGCCTACTGGTCATGGGTACCGTGGGTTCTGTCACTATAAAAGAGTTGGCTGAAATAACTCAAAAAATCGGTTTAGTAAATGCCATGAACTTAGACGGTGGAGCTTCCTCCAGTTTATATTACCAAGGTAACTATCTGACCAAACCCGGTAGAATGTTAAG
>JAJZSN010000100.1 GCA_021849745.1 Bacillota bacterium
CCGATCTTGCGGATTCATAATTAACTCGTCATCCGAGTCCAAACCCTTTTTCACTTCTATCAGGTCGTCCCCTTCTACTCCAGTCTCCACTTGAACCACCACCGCCCTGCCATCCTTTACCGTCCAAACAAAATCATCCCCCCGGTCGGTGAATACCGCCTCTTTAGGCACACCCAGGGCATTGTCCGCCTCCTGGGTCACTAAGACCACATCAACGGTCATCCCAGGAATCAACTTAATTCCCGGGGGATACTTCTTCAATTCCACCGTCACCTTGACCTTATCCTCGATAACCCCTAAAGCCGAAGTCCGTTCCTCGGTCACCGGAGCTATCTTAGTAATATCTCCCCCTACCTCCAGATCCTGACCGGGGACTTTGAAGATTACCGTGACCCTATCTCCTGGGTTGATATTGGCCATATCCTTGCTGTTAACATAGGTTTCAATCTTCACCTGGCCGGAGGTGCCTAAGGTAAATAAAAAGCTGCCGTGAGAGATAAAATCTCCTTTCTTGACTTTCTTAACGAAAATCGTCCCATTACGGTCGGCCATAATCCGGGCCTTGGCCTGCTGCTCCCGGAGATGGTCGAGCTGGGCCTGGATACTCTCCCGCTGGCCCTGATATTGCTGCTTGTTACCCTGGCTCTGCTGTCTTGCCGAGGCCAGGGCCGCCTCCGCCTGGGCCAGAGCCTTCTGCGTGGTCTCCAGTTCATTCTGGGCCCGCTCCAGTTCTACCGTGGTAGCTGCCTCCTGGTCATACAAATTCCGGATTCTTTCATAGTTAGACTTGGCTTGATTATAGGCCACCCTGTTCTGTTCCACCGCCAACAGTTGCTGCTTAATCAGGTTACCGTCCGCCGGGGAGACCTGCTCCATACCCTTGATGGCCTTTAATTCCCCTTCCAACTGGGCAATCCGGGCCTCTACTTCAGCGGTATCCACCAAAGCTAGAACCTTGCCCTTGGTCACCGCTGCCCCCTCGTCCACGTAAACCTCTTTAACCTTTCCCTGAACCTCGCTGAAAATATCCCCCATCGCCCCGCTGACCACCTTGCCTTTCTCCACTACGGTGGCGGTCACCTTCCCCTTAGTAACGGCCCCTGTTTCTACCTCCAGGGGTTGCATTTTCGAAAAGGCCACAGCCGCCACAACTATTACTATAGCAACACCTATTAGTGCCTTTTTACCCCATTTCTTCATCTCTACCGCCCCCTATTCTTGCTGTTTAAGCACATCCAGCATGGATAACTGACTAATCTTCCCCTTGGTCTTCCATTGGGCAGCCAGCAGAAACAGCACTGCTCCAACGAAACCCAAAGCCAAACTACCCGGTTCCATAATTACAGGCATATTAAAAATATCGGTAGCCATTTTATCAGCAATGGCTGACAACATACCATAACTTAAAGGAATTCCTAACAATACCCCGACAAAACTTAAGATCCCTTGTTCTATAACTAGGATTCGACCAATCTCTCTTTCCGTCATCCCTAAAACCATCAAGGTAGCCAATTCCCGCTCCCTTTCAGAAAGAGCGATAAGGTTAACATTATAAACTATGGCAAATCCGGTGATAAAGGAAAAGCTAAGCATAATAGCCTGACTAGCAGAGGTAGACTCCATCAATTGTTCAAACTGGGCTTTCATTTTAGTTTTATCAAAAATACCTAAAACATTTTGGCCTCCCTGAAGATATTTCCTGACCTCGGCTACCTTGTCTTGATCCAACTTAAGTAAGATAGCAGATGTAACAGGTGGTGCTTGCAGCACCTTACTCAGGGCATCAATTTCCATATAAGCACCTAGGCCAACATATTGTGGCACTACCTTCCGCACAGTCACCAGCCGTTCCTTCCTATCCCCAAGGAAAGGCTTGACGGTAACCATATCCCCCGGCTTTACATTGAGGATTTTGGCTAGCTGGTTAGAAATGACCAAACCGCTATCCGGTACCGCCACCGGCTCCCCATTCTGGTTTAACAAGCGGTATAACTTACTTTCCTTTGAAAGTCCAATAACCGCAGTATCTTTCTCCAGCCATTTGTGGCTGATGGTCACCGGAACTTCTAAGATGGCTTCAGCCTCCCTCACCCCTTCAAGATGTTTACCTGCAGTAATCCCTTGGGTTTTATCAACATATTGTTGAAGGCTGATTTTTAGGTCATATTTTTCTACCTGATCATACTGAAAATTTATTAAGAAATAGGTAGTATCGAACATGGCTCTTGAAGAAACCATGATACTAAAAGCACAGGCAATCCCTATCACGGTCAGGATACTTCGCTGCTTGTTACGAAAGACGTTGCGCACCGCCATCTTGCCCTGAGTATTTAACATCTCCCAAAAGCCCTGGATTTTTTCCAACCAGGTTCTACCCGCCGCCTTGGGAGCCGGGGGCCGCATGGCTTCAGCCGGGGATAGGACCAACACTCCTTTGCACCCCTGATACCCGGCAATCACACTGAATCCTAAGGACAACAACAGACCAACCACTAAATAAGTCAAAGAAAACTGTCCCTTGAGATCAGGAATATTATAAAACTGCTGATACAGTTTGGCAAAAGCGTAAGACATCCATGAACCGGCCAATCCACCCAAAAGCCCTCCCAAACCTCCGATGAGGAGGGCATAACCTAAGTAGTGGCCGATAATTTCCCGGTTATTGAAACCGAAGGCCTTGAGGATACCGATTTGGCCCCTCTGCTGTTCCACCATTCGCCTTAACATAATATAGAGAATACCTGCCGCTACCAGGAGAAAAATAACCGGGGTGGTAGATGCAGAGGCTTTTAACCCAACCATCTCCTGTTCCAGCATAGAATGGCTTAGTTGATCCTTACGGGCATTTAGCTGACTTAAACCGTAATGTTCCAACACCCTAGTCACCGGCTGTTCCACCCGGCGGAAATCGTTGCCATCTTCCAGGGTAAAAGTCAGGTCATTGATTTGGCCGTCCATCTCTAGTAAAGGGGCGACAGTTGAATAGGGCACAAACCCCACCCCAAAGGCTTTGGGATCTGGGGCTAAGGTAAGGCCATTGGGTATCTCATAAATATATTCCGGACTTATTGCCGCACCTGTTACCCTGAACTTAACCTCCCGGCCTTTAATGATTAGGGGTATCATATCCCCGAATTGAAGCTTATTGGCTGCTAAAAAAGCTGGAGACACCATAATTTCCTTTTCTCCAGCCACCGGAATCCGCCCCCCCTCCAACCGAAAACGGTTAAGGGGTTGATCCGGGCCGCTGAAGGAAACAAGACGTACGGTGGTTGTATCCTCCCCCTCAGGCCGGTAGACCATCACATCCTGAACCACCCTGCCCATCACCTGGTTGATACCCTTGACTCTAGCCAAGTCTTCCGTCAATCCCGCCGATCCTTTGACAATCCGGGCAAAACCTTGGGCAAAGTCATGCTTTCGGTAGTAATCCTCTATACTGGTGTTCATGCTGTCCAGGGTAAGAGAAAGGGAAACATAAAGCATCATGCCGATAACCAGCACACTGATACAGGCCACATAGGCCCCGTAATTACCTTTAATATCCCTCCACAATTTCCGCTTAAGCATTACCAACTCACCTCTTCAGCGGTAACAGGATGGGGATTCACCTCTACTTTATCTATCCTGCCGTCCCGAAAATAAACCACCCGGTCAGCCATCTTACCTATTCCAGCGTTATGAGTTATTACCAACACCGTTTTACCCATGGTCCGGTTAAACTTCTGCAGAAAATCCAGTACCTGTTTGCCCGTTTCATAATCCAGGGCCCCGGTAGGCTCATCACAAAGGAGCAAATCAGGATTTTTGGCGATGGCCCGGGCAATAGCCACCCTTTGCTGCTGACCCCCTGATAACTGGGAGGGAAAATGATCCTTCCGGTCTCCTAGTCCAACCTCATCCAGAACCTGAGCCGTATCCAAGGGGTTATCGGCTATTTCCGTCGCCAAAGCCACATTCTCATAGGTGGTGAGGTTGGGCATTAGGTTATAGAACTGGAAGATAAACCCTACCGCTTTTCGCCTGAACATGGTCAACTCATATTTGTTCATGTTCTGCAAAGGGGTACCCCGGTAGAGAATTTCCCCTTGGGTAGGGGTATCCATTCCCCCCAGGATGTTAAGCATGGTACTCTTGCCCGAACCGCTGGGGCCCAGGATGACCACCAGTTCACCCTCCCGGAAATCCAGATTTACCCCTTTCAGGGCATGGACGGACACTTCCCCGTTATAAAAGGTTTTGTGCAGATTCCTGGTCTGAATAATAGTTTCCATAAGGATCTACTCCTTTGCTTCCATCCCGTTGCGCAGTAAGTGTATTACCTTACTTGTCACTCGCCCCAGGTCTTCTTCCGAAAACTTTTCCCCTAAGGCGGTATTGGTAAGAAACTCCCGTCTGCTAATACCCATGGTATCTAATAGGTACTCAGATAAACCCGATCCCAGGATTCCCAACAATACATAAGCCAGCAACCGTGAATCAAGATCCTTGCGGATGGTTCCCCGGTCCCTGGCTTGCTGTAACATCCCTTCAAAAAACTGCAAAGACATCTCCTTGCCCCGTTCAAAAAACTCTTGTAACACCTCTTCCCCTTTGTATTCCATAGCATTGGCCACAACCTGTCCCAACCGGGGGTTTTCCAGATTAAAGCGGATTCCGGCCAGAATAATCTGCTCTAAAAGGGTAAAAAAATTAGCATAAGGATCAACTCCCTTTTGGATATAAGCCAATTTCTCCTTGGCTGCAAGATCAAGGAGGTAGATGTACAGGTCTTTCTTATCGTGGAAATATTGATACATACTGCCCTTGGCGATGCCGGCCCGGGCCACGATGTTAGAAAGAGAAGCCTTACTGTATGGGTGGCTAGCGAATTCCTCCAGGGCTACTTCAATAATCCGTTGTCTTTTTTCTTCAGCTAAGTTCAAAAAAGTTTGCTTAGGCATGGTGCTTCCTCCTCGTGACCGCACGGTCACATGACTCCTTAGTCACATTATATGGAATAAACAAGCCCCCTGTCAATAAGGAGGCCTTAAGAATCTTTTGCTGACAGCTGTCAGCTATCTTTTATAAACTTCATGATACAGACAATTGAATTTGTCGGTATGCTCCTGTTCATCGCTCATAGCCTCGAACATCACCTGACGCACAAGTTTGTTTTCCGTTAACATGATAGTGTCCCGGTAAAGCTCGGTGACTTCCATTTCCCTCTCAAAGGACTTAATTAACCCATCCTTATAACCCGTGAAATTAATACTCTCGATCTCGCCTACATCGGGTTCTGAACCAGTTAAAGTGATAAATAACTCCCGGAACTTTTTAGCGTGTTTCTCTTCATCTTCAAGGGCATGGCTGATATAATCCTTGTGTTTTGTACTGCGGGCTCTGGTCATCAGCTCCTGATATAACGCTATAGCCTGGAGTTCAGTGATAATTCCTGCTTTAATATTAGCAAGTACCGAATCTCTTTCTTCGGCGGTTTTAAAATGTTTGCGGTAAGATAATGTCCTTGACATCGTAGTCAGACCCCCATTTTTTGTGGAGATTTTTACTACAATATCATATGTTAACAAAATTAATTTTGCTTCATTATTATGCCAGTTAGCGTTCCATCGGCTGGTATTTCCTTAGTTTCACTTAGTGATGATCTGCTAAAGGGCGTCCGGAAACGGATTTTCCACTGCAGGGTGTTGCCGTCAACATATTTGGTATCTTTACGGCTTTCCAGATCAAGAAGATAAATATCCGTCAAATTATAATCACCCAAAATTTCCTGCCGAATCAAACCATAAAACATTGTGGTAAATTGGCTCTTATGACCGTTATATCCGAACACCACAAATCTTCCGTCAGGGGAAAAGACTGGATTAGTGTAACCCGGGGGAAATTTTTCATCATAATTTCCATCATAAACCAGAAGCACTTCCTCTTTCCCGTCGGGTTTAATAAGAAAAATACTCCCTTCGCTGCTAACCAGTTCCCCTTGGGCCCCCCTGTTGCTAAGGACACCATCTGCAGCTTGATTTGCGGTAAATAACATGAATTGTTCAGAGTCCAACTTCTTGATATATTCCGCCTTTCCTCCATCCTCGCTGATAACAAAGAGGGATAGTTCTCCCTGATGCATGGCGGTAAAATAAACCAACTGTTTAGAGGCGTTCCAATAGTATTCTATAATATTGTTGTTTTGTTCCCCCTGATGCCCATAAAGTTTGAAGGAGTTTTTGAGATTGGCCTCACTTTTCCAGATCTCGGTTATTCCTTTTTCATTTCGCTTCAAGTACATGATCTCTCCCGAAAATGAACTGATTAACTTGGTATCCTGGGGTTGATACAACCCATAGATACTTACTCCCGCGCCAATTATCACAAGCAAAAGGATGATAACTATGCAATTCCTGCCGCAACAAACAACTCCAGCATAAATTATGCTTAACTATCTGCCCATAGCCTCCCTTTATCTTTCCAGATTAAGCTCTTCTTTAATTACCCGAAGCAAATTCCGCAAATGGTCTTCGGAAACGTTGGCATCTACTGTTAGTTTTATGTCTAACCGGGCTTCCAGGGATACACCACCAGCTTTAAAGTCCTTTGCTATTCCCACAGCCGGTACCGCAACTGGCACTGAAGCAGGTTTCTCCTTTTGATTTTCTCCGGAATTCAGAGCTTTTTTGGGGCAAGCCTTGATACAGGCATAACACTTTACACACTTGTTGCTATCAAATTCCGGGTAAGGCGACATAGCAATGGCCCCAACGGGGCACTGGCCTTAAGCCGGTGGCTGTGATGTACCGGGGCCGGTGAATAAAGGTATTCCTGAAACCGAGGCCAGGGTACAGGCACAGGCAACTCCCAGGGCCAGGAATAAGACCCACCAGGCCGCTGATAACGATGACGGTCATCACGGCAAAGTCCAGGGTGGGTACCAAGGCCCGGAAATGAAGGTCGCTGTGGATAACCACAGAGATTCTTTGTTCATTCAGCTTTTATATTGATTATTTCGTAACCTTCTTCCTCGTTAGGAATCTGAAATCTTTTGGCCATTCTCCTGATTACCTCTTCCGGAACCTGCCGCTCCCGTTCCCGGTTGCGCTCTAAGGCCAATTCCAGCGGACAATCCACCCAGACCACCCGCACCGGGCGGTCGCCTGCCCATTTAGCCGCCTTCTTGCGGTCAGCCCGCGTGAGGTTGGTGGCATCATAGACCACATCCTCGCCCCCCTTGAGGAACTGTTTAACCATTTCCCGGGCCATGGTGAACACCAGATCATCGTGGTAGATATTACGGGCATCCCCGGTGACAAATTCCCGAATTTCATCGGTACTGACATACCTGCCGGGAAGCTCCCTGGCATAGGTGGATTTGCCGCTGCCCGGCAGGCCACACATAATGGTGAGCATGGAAATTCCCTCCTGCTCCTATTATCACCGGAAGGGCCGCTGGCTTATACTGGAGTTGATAGTTCCAGGTTCATATTTCAACCAGCTCATCAGGGTTAAGAGTCAATCTTTCTACACCATCCGGAGTTACCACAAAGGTATTTTCAATACCTACAACCCCTTCACCCGGAAAGACAAATTTAGGCTCCAGGGCAAAGACCATCCCCGGTTCCAGCAAGGTCTTCACCCCTTTGGCGATAACAGGCATTTCATCCAACTCCAAGCCCACGCCATGGCCCACGAATTTCACCTGGTTCTCCTTGTAACCCTGGAAATGGTCAGCCAGCCCACACTTCTCGGCCATGTTTGCAGCCAGGTCATAGAGTTCTCCGCAGGGGGTGCCGGGTTTGGCTATCTCCACTATGGCCTCCTGAATTTCCACGGCCTCCCGATGGGCGCGGCGCAATTTCTCAGAAACAGGACCCACGGAAAAGATTCTGGTCTGATCCACAATATATCCGTCCACAATGCCCGAGTAATCCAAGATTACAGGTTGACCCCGGACAATCCTCTTTTGGCCACCGCCATTAGGGTAGGCAGGGGAAAGACCCGCCCCGGAAACCGGGCCGTCAAAGAAGCCGGCCACAGCGGCATCTGCCCCGGAAACACAGCAACCGTAAGTAAGATCCTGGTTAAACCCGCGTATCCGAACCAAGCCCTGGTGACCCATGGCCCGGGCCACAGCCTCGAACTTACCGGCCAATTCCACCTCTGTAATCCCTGCTTTTAAGAATTCGGGCACCTGGCGGAATACTTCATAGTGGATTTGTCCTGCCCGTTTGAGAATTTCAATTTCATATGCCGACTTAACTGCCCGCTGATTGCGGATGGCCGGAGAAATGTCCCACAGCTCAACCCCCGGAAACAGTTGTTGATAAAGAATCACATTGTTATAGGGTAAAACATCCAATTCAAAGCCAAGTTTCTTAAGCCCAGTAAAACCCATACCCGCCAGTAATTCAGGGAGCTTCTTCAGACTGGTGAGGGGCTGAATGTTTTCCAAAGGCGATTCTTCCTTGGCCCTTTGATAAACTCTACGTACCAATAAAACAGGCTTGCCCTCGGCAGGAATGAACAGCTGGCTGTTCTGTATGGTACCGGTATAATAAAATAAATCGATATTCTGGACGATGATGGCCCCGTCAAGACCCTGCAACTGCATCACTTCTTGCAGCTTAGTGATTCTCTGATTAATTTCCGTTGCTGGTGTGCGCCGTGACTTGATGACTTCCATCAATTCCATATAAATCAACTCCATTCCATCTAAGGGTTAAAAGGCTTTACATTTCAATTTATACCAAAAAGCGGTACAAATCAATGCCGTTGACCCACATTTTTTTTTAACCCTTGGAAGGAAAGGAATTAAAAAGGGGGAATACTTTATTTAGGCCTACTTGACGGGAGGGATTAATTTGACTTGGACTAAAGGGTATCATGAAGACCATATGGCCGTACTGGTGTTGTTGGCCAAGCTGGAAGGCAACCTGAAAGATCTTGAAAAAGGGCAATATAACTGCGGTATCAACCTGGATTTTAAAGAATTCGGTGACATTATTAAAACGGTTATCATTCCCCACTTCAAAAAAGAGGAAACTGATGTTTATCCCCAAATTGCCAAAATTGATACTACTTCGGAACATATTATTGATAAAATGCTGGAAGAACACCGGCAGCTTTATGATTCATTTGGAGATTACTTGCAAGCCATTGATGAAACCGATAATCAGGCCCTTATTCGTTCAGGACACGAGATACTCCGTGTATTGGGGCATCATATCCACAAGGAAGAAGAACTACTACCTAAATTAATCAAAAAAGCAAAAAAAATCTAAATTGAGAGGGATAAACAAAAGTGGTTGAAAAGTAAATTTCAACCACTTTTATAATAAAAAAATGAAGGAACTAATCCTTCAATTAAAAACCAAACATAACCCACAACATATTAAATTATGATACAAATTAAACCGCCACTGCCTTCATTAACAATTCGCTGTAAAGTATCTTGCAATTTAACCTGAGCATTCTCCGGCATCCGGTGGAGTTTATTCTGTATTCCTTCCCTGACCAAGTCATGGAGGGATTTGCCGAAGATCATGGAATCCCAAATCTTCTTAGGGCTATCCTCGAATTCATCGAGCATGTAGCGCACCAGTTCTTCACACTGTTTTTCAGTACCGATTATAGGGGTAATCTCTGTGGTTATATCGGCCCTGATAATGTGGAGAGACGGAGCACTGGCTTTCAACTTAACACCGAAACGGCTGCCCTGACGGATTAATTCCGGTTCCTCCAGGTTCATCTCATCCAGCCTGGGGGTGACCACACCATAACCGGTAGTCCTGACTTCAGCTAGGGCCTCCGACACCTTGTCAAATTCCCGTTTGGCCACAGCCAAGTCCTGCATCAACCGCAGCAGGTGATGTTCCCCTTCGATATGGAAACCGGTGAGTTCCTGTAGAACCTCATAAAAAAGCCCTTCTTGGGCCGTCATTTCGATGGTAGCCGCCCCAGTCCCCATATCCATGTTGCGCAATAACACTTCCTGGACAAAATCAAAGGTACCCAGGGTATCTATAGCTCCGTCAATATCCCTCAGCCGCTTAATAAACCTGACGGTATCCTTAACGGCATTTTCAAACTTTTCCCGCAGCCAATGGGCAGCATCAAGCTCTTCAATCCAGCGGGGCAGATTGATGTTTACTTCATTCACCGGGAATTCATAAAGAACTTCTTCCAAGACATTGAGGATATTGTCCTGGGTCAGTTCCGCACAATCCAGGGGCAGGGCGGGCACATCATACCTAGCCTCTAGGGCCGTTGCCAATTCCCTCGTTTCCGGGGCATTGGGATGGGTTGAATTAATGATAATCAAAAAGGGCTTATTGAGTTCCCTTAACTCTTCAATCACCCGTTCCTCAGCCGACAGGTAGTTCTCCCTTGGAATTTCTGTAATAGAACCATCAGTGGTTATCACCAAACCGATGGTGGAATGATCGGCAATAACTTTCCGGGTACCGATTTCGGCAGCTTCCTGAAATGGGATTTCACTCTCAAACCACGGAGTAGTAACCATCCGGGGCCCTTCATCTTCTTCATACCCCAAAGCCCCGTCCACTGAATAGCCAACACAATCCACAACCCTCATTTTAACATTGAGACCGCTGGAAACACTGATACTGATGGCTTCATTGGGAATGAATTTAGGCTCGGTAGTCATGATGGTCCTGCCGCCGCCACTTTGAGGCAGTTCATCACGGGCTCTTTCTTTATCATGGATATTTTTGATATTAGGCAGCACTAATAGCTCCATAAATCTTTTGATAAAAGTTGACTTCCCTGTCCGAACCGGACCGACGACGCCTAAATAGATGTCACCTCCAGTTCGTTCGGCTATATCCCGGAAAATATCCAACTTCTCCATTTACACACTCCCTCCCTCTATAAATTAAAGATTTTCTTGCTAATACTCGCTCATTCTCACAATTTCATTTTCTTTAACAATCTCTATTTGGATATGTGTTGAATATAAAGGAATATTTGTAAGCACGGGATGTGTT